>JBARER010000186.1:0-70343 GCA_049796395.1 Xanthobacteraceae bacterium | reverse complement strand
GCATCGTTGTTGCGGCGCGCCTCGATGTAAAGGCCGTGCAGCCCGAGCGGCTTGGTGTCGGGGCGGCCGGCCATGGTGCGAAAGGCGCGGTCGGCGGCCTCGCGATCGCCGGCAAGCTGCGCCGATTGCGCATTCAACAGCAACGCGAGCGGCTCGTGCGGAGCCAGCCGATTGACTGCGGCCGCATGCTTCTTGGCCGCTTCGATATCGCCGGCGCCGATGGCGATCAATCCGCTCGAGATGGCCTCATAGGCGCGCTCGCCGCGGCGATGGCTCAGGTGCCGCGACAAAAAATATGGCGAGCGCATGATCGCGCGAATGACGCTCCACAGCAGCGCGACGACCACCACGGCGGCCGCGACCCCAACCGCAAAGACCATCAGCGAGGTTTGGATGCGCAGGCCCTGCCAGACGATCACCACATCGCCCGGCCGGTCGGCCAGCCAGGCGACGCCGAGCGACAGCGCGCCGATAAGGACCAGATAAAGGACGATGCGGATCATTGCGACGCCGGTTTGCTCAAAGCGGCCAAGGCGTCGGCGGTGATTTGCCGGCTGGCTTGCAGCGCCGAGTCGCGCGCCTTTGCTTTGTCGAGCCATGGTCCGGCGAGCGGTTTGACCGAAACCGGCAGCGCGGCGACGTCGCTTTGCATCGCAGCGATGTCGGCGCGCGCGGCGTCGGCCTCGATCCGCGCGATGACCGCTTGCGGTGTGTTACCTGCCGGCGCTGTCACCGGCGTGATACGGACGAGATGCCGGGCGTTCGCCTCCAGCCGTTCTAAAATTGTCGTCGCGCCTGACGAGGCCTCGCCGGTCGAGGTCTCGACGGCGTGCTGCAAAGCCGGGACCAGGCTGGCGAGTTCCTGCGCCAGCGCGGCCGCGCTCGCCACGCCCGAGGCGGCAAACGGCTCAAGCGAGGCTGTGGCGTTTTGCGGCGCGCCGAGAGCCTTAACCGCGGCAAGCTCGGCCCGATACGGCCCACCGCGCTCGACGGCGGCGTGCAGCGCCTGCGCGGCAAGACTCAACCGCGCCGCGCGATCGTCGCCACTCGCCTGGCTGGTCGCTTCGGCGAAGCCTTTGGCGGTGCTTTCCAGCGCCGCCACACGCGCGGCCAGCGCGTCGAAGTCGCTCTTTTGCACGCCCGCTTGGCTTGCCTGACCGGCTTGGTCGCTTGCGGTCTTGGCGGCTTGCGCCGCGCTCTGCGCGGCAGCGGCCTGCTTGGCGGCGCTGTTGCTGGTCCCGGCAATGCCATCCAGCCGGCGATTGAGCGCCGCCAGCGAATCGCTGAGCGATTTGGTTTGGGCTTCGAGCGCGGCGATCCGGCTTGTCGCCGCCTGCTGATTGGGCTCGCTCGCGACCGCACCTTCGAGCTTGTCGACCCGGGCGGTGAGGTCTTGCACTTCGCTTGACGTCGCGGTGTCGGGCGGGGCGGTCGCCGAGGATGCGCTCGCGGAAGGTTCGGTCCCTTGGTGCGGTGGAACGATGCCGCCAATCCAAAGCCCGGCGACGATCGCCGCCGCAACCACGGCCCCGACGATCGCGCTCATGGCATGAAATATCATCGTGCTGGAGCCGCGAGCTGGTGGCGTCGTGGCTTCGGTCGGACCCGGTCCGTGCTGCGCGGTACTATCGGGTGGTTCGCTGCTTGAAGTTTCAGCCGCGCCGGCCGGGTCGCCGGCCGAACTGCTCGCCATATCTTCGCCCGAACCTTGGGCCGGCTCTTGCGCCGGATTCTGGACTTCCGTCGCCTTCAATTCGATGGTCGGCGGGTGCCGTTCGTCCTGGCCGGCAGGATCGCTCGTCATGGCTGTCCTCAAAGCGAATTCGACGCGGTCGCCGAACCAAAAACCGTCAACCCCAGCCCGAAACCGGCATAGTACGGAGCGGCGGGCGCGGCAACATGCGCAACAATCCCTAACAAGTCGGCATCGCGGTTTCGGTTCATGCGCAGATCGCGAGCAACGCGGCCTCGTCCGGCGTCTCCGCGATGCGGATATTGCCGGCGCCAGCCGCCACCAGCGGTGCGGCGATTTGTGCCGACAGACAGAAATGGATGGGATCGGCCAAGCCGGCTTTGGCGAGGTCCGCTTGGCGCACCGCACTGACATAGGCCTCCGCGCTGCGGCGGGAATAATGCAGCACGCCGTCGATGCCCGCCGCCACCGCCGCGGCCGCGTGGTGCGGCAATGCTCGGGCAAGCACCGTGCGGTAGACGATCGCGGTATGCACGGCGAGGTCAAGCTTGCGCAGCGCGCCGGCGAGGTCGCCGGATCGCGCCGCGCCGGCGAGATAAAGCAGCGATGCTCCGGGGATTGCCCGCGCGGCGGCGAGCGTGACAAGCGCGTCGACATCACCGTCGGCCGACGTGACGTCGGCGAAGCCCGCATCGCACATGGCTTTCGCGCTTTGCGCACCCACGGCGAACACTGGAATGCCGCGCAACTCATCGCAGCACCGGTGCGCGGCGATCGCGTGCGCGGCATTGGCGCTGGTGACCAGGATGGCCGACCAAGGACCGCCGACAATCTCGACGTCCGCCAGCATTTCGATCGACAACAGCGGCGCGACGACGGCGTCGTGACCGAGCGCGCGCAACGCGTCGGCGGTCCGTGCGGCGTCGGCTGCGGGCCGGGTGATGAGCAGGCGCACCGTTCAAGCCCGCTCGAAAAAGCCGGGGCCGGCGCGGCCCTTGAGCTCACGGCCGGCGTCGGCGCCGAGCGCGGCTGCTTCGGCAGGTCGGCCCTGCCGCGAGACCTCCAGGGCTTCGCTGCCGTCGGTCTTGGCGATCATGCCGCGAAAGCGGATCATGCCGTCCTTCACCTGTGCGTAGCCGGCGATCGGCGTGCGGCAGGAGCCGTCGAGCTCGGCGAGGAACGCGCGCTCGGCGGTGACCGCCGTCGCCGTGTCGGTATGGTTCACGGCGGCAACGAGCGCAGCGGTCTCGGCATCGTCGGCGCGCGTCTCCAGTCCGATGGCACCCTGAGCAACCGCCGGCAGGAACTCTTCGACCGCGAAAATAGCCGTCGCCGCCGCAAGCAGTCCGAGCCGCTTCAATCCGGCAACGGCCAGCACAGTGGCGTCGATATTTTCGGCCGCAAGCTTGCGCAGCCGCGTCTCGACATTGCCGCGCAGCGGCACGATCGTCAGGTCCGGCCGCAAATGCTTGAGGAGAGCCTGCCGCCGCGGCGACGCCGTGCCGATCACGGCGCCCGGCCGCAGCTCGCGCAGCGTCTTGGCGGTGCGGCCGATAAAGGCATCGCGAGCGTCCTCGCGCGGCAGAAAGGCCGACAGCACCAGTCCGGCGGGCAACGCCGTCGGCATGTCCTTCGACGAATGCACGGCAAGATCGATCGCGCCCGCCAAAAGAGCGTCTTCGATCTCCTTGGTGAACAGGCCTTTGCCGCCGGCGTCCGCCAGCGGCCGGTCCAAAATCTGGTCGCCGGTGGTCCGGATCGTCTTGATTTCGATCCGCTCCGGTGCCAGTCCGCAGGCTGCGGCCAGCCGGGTCTGCACCTCGCGCGCCTGGACGAGGGCGAGCGGCGAGCCGCGCGAGCCGATGCGCAAAATTGGCCTTGCGGCCGGGACATTCGTCATCACAGTCATATAATATACCGATGATCATCCTCGGCATCGAAACGACCTGCGACGAGACGGCGGCGGCGGTGGTTCGCCGCCATACCGACGGCCGCGGCCAGATTCTATCGAATATCGTCCTGTCGCAGATTAACGAACATGCCGCCTTCGGCGGCGTGGTACCCGAAATTGCCGCCCGCGCCCATGTCGAGGCGCTCGATCACATCATCGTCAAGGCGATGACCGAAGCGCAGATGGACTTTGCTGGCCTCGACGGCATCGCCGCCGCGGCGGGGCCTGGCCTGATCGGCGGCGTCATCGTCGGTCTGACCACGGCGAAAGCGATTGCGCTAGCGCAGGATAAGCCGCTGATCGCGGTCAATCATCTCGAAGCGCACGCGCTCACGGCGCGGCTGACCGACGGTACGCCGTTCCCCTATTGCCTGTTTCTGGCGTCCGGCGGCCACACCCAAATCCTCGGCGTACGTGGCGTCGGCGACTATGTGCGGCTCGGCAGCACGGTCGATGACGCCATCGGCGAGGCCTACGACAAAACGGCGAAGCTGCTCGGCCTGGGTTATCCGGGCGGACCTCTGGTCGAGAAGGAAGCGACCCACGGCGATCCGGCGCGCTTCGCCCTGCCGCGACCGATGGCCGGCCGCCGCGACGCTGACTTTTCCCTATCGGGGCTGAAAACCGCGCTGCGGCTAGAAGCGGAGAAGATCGCGCCGCTCACCGACCAGGACGTCGCCGATCTATGCGCGTCGTTTCAGCAGGCCGTGGTCGATGTCGTCAAAGACCGGCTGCGTGGTGGCTTGCGCATGTTCCGGGCGCGTTTCGGCAAGCCGACGGCGCTGGTCTGCGCCGGCGGCGTCGCCGCCAATCAGGCGATCCGCAAGGTGCTGCATCGCGTTGCATTCGAAACCGGCGCGGAGTTGGTGGCGCCGCCTCCGGCGCTATGCACCGACAACGGTGCCATGATCGCCTGGGCCGGCGCCGAGCGGCTGGCACTCGGCCTGACCGATCCGCTCGATTTCGCCGCCCGCCCCCGCTGGCCGCTGGAGCAGGTGGCGAAGGCGCAAGGCGCGAACCCGGCCGCGGATTAGCGGACCGCTCATTCCCGCGCAGGCGGGAAACCAGATTGGCTTTCTGGGTCCCCGCTTTCGCGGGGACGAGGGGCGGGTACCCGGTCTACTGCTCGAAGCGGTCGACGAACCAGCGCAGCAGCCGCGTCCAGATTTCGTCCTTGCCGACGGTATCCTCGATGCCGTGCTCGAGGCTCGGATTGTCGTTGACCTCCATCACCACGATGCCCTGGCTGGTCTGCTTGAGGTCGACGCCGTAGAAGCCATCGCCGATCGGCCGCGCCGCCCGCACGGCGATATCCATCACCTCGGGCGGTGCCTGGTCCAGGCCGAAAGCGCGGAAGCCGCCTTCGTGCGAGGAGCCGTCCGGCCGGTATTTCACCACCTGCCAATGGCCGCGCGCCATGCGGTACTGACAGACGAACAACGGCTCGCCGGCCAGCACGCCGACGCGCCAGTCGAAATCGGTCGGCAGAAATTTTTGCGCCAGCACCAGGTCGGTCTCTTCGAACAGCTCGTCGCAGATGCGCTTGAATTCCGCCATCGATTCGATCTTGTGCACGCCGCGCGAGAACGAACCGTCCGGGATTTTCACCACCAGCGGCAGGCCGAGCTCGTCGATTACCTTGGACGGCTCGGTATCCTCGCCGATGATGATCGTCGGCGGGATCGGCACCTGGTTCTGCCGAAACAGCTCGACCAGAAATACCTTGTTGGTGCAGCGGATCATCGAAATCGGATCGTCGATGACTGGCATGCCTTCCTGCCAAGCGCGCCGGGCGAAGCGGTAAGTATGGTTGTCGATCGACGTGGTCTCGCGAATGAACAGACCGTCGAACTCGGCAAGCTCGGCAAGCTGACGCTTGGTGATCAACTCGACGTCGACCGACATTTTCTCGGCGATGCGGCGAAAATGCTTGATCGAGTCCGGCGACGACGGCGCCGTTTTCTCGTTGGGATCGTACAGCACCGCCAGATCGTATTTGGCGACCGAGCGCGCCTTGGGATCGCGCCACTCCCGCTTGGTGTGATTGTGCAGCGACTCGCGGAAGAACTCCGCTTCGCCATTGACCAGCCGGGTCACGGTACGCGGCCGGATGCGGTCGATCGAGAGCCATGCGCCCGGTTCGACGGTGACTTCGAGCGCCGGGCAGCGGAACCAGTCGAACAACAGCCGGCCGAACGGCTCGAAACGCGCATCGCGCGCCAATCCGAAGCAGACCAACAGCTTGAACTCGCCGTCGGGCTGGAAATCGGCGCGGCGGGCGCAGCGGTTGAGCTCTTCCTCGAGCTCGGGCAGCGCATGTTCGTAAAGCTTCTGCTCGCGCAATTCGAGCATGGTCTCGACGGTCGGCACCACGCGGTGGCCGCGCGCTTCGGCCAGCAGCGACGCGTAATAGCCCTTCGACTGATAGGCGTAGGAGCGGGCAAGATTGACGAGCTTGGGCCGCGCCGTGTCGAACAGGCGCGGACGCGCGAGATATTCGCTGGTGGTGATGACCTTGTGCGGGGTCTCGGCGTTGGGCAGATCACGGGGCTGGTCGACAAGGATGACCCAGCCGGTCATGGGCGGGTCTCCTTCCAGTCAAAACCGCTATGCGAAGTAAGGCCGATCATGCGTTCGAATCAGCACGTCTCAATTCCTCATAGCCGGAAACGCATGAATTGGCGACTGCACCAGCGGCGATGTCCACCGGCAAAGCCGGTTCGGGTTCCAAAGTCAGTGGCCCAAGTCGCCGCCCAAAGTCATGTGGCATTGCCGCGCGACCCGGCAAGCGGCTTCTCGAACCGGAGCGCGTCGATACGGCCGGCGTAATAGCGGCGGCGCCTGCCGAACAGACGGTAACCGGAGGTGGTGTACAGCGCGATCGCGCCGGCGTCGTCAGCGCGCACTTCGAGGCGCATCGAACGGCAGCCGCGGCGCGCCGCGTTCGTCTCCGCCGCCGTCAACAGCCGGCGAGCGAGACCGCGGCGTTGAAATTCGTGTGCCACGGCAATCGTATAGAGGCGGGCTCGCGCGGAGCCCCGCCGATACAATACGAGCGCGCAGCCGGCCAATCGGCCGTCATGCGCGGCGACGATTAGCCGTGCCCTCGGCGAGACGACGAAGCGGCGAAAGCTTTGGCGTGAAATCCGATGGTCGGGCGTAAAGAATTTCTCCTCGAGCGCGAGCAATGCGTCGAGGTCGGACATCCGGCCTAGCCGCAGCGTGGCTGCTGGCGACGGTTTCTTCACGACGCCCGCGCCTGTCCCCGCTCGATCCGCTCGAGCATCGTCTCCAGCCGCTCCAGCCGGTCGGCTTCGCCCGGCGGCTTGTCCCAGCGCAGCCGGTTGATGCGGGGAAACCGCATCGCCAACCCGGATTTATGCCGGGTCGAGCGCTGCAGTCCCTCGAACGCCACCTCGAATACCAATCCCTGGCCGGGTTCGTGGACGACTTCGCGCACCGGCCCGAAGCGGTCGGTGGTATTGCGGCGGACGAAGCGGTCGATCTGCAGCAGTTCCTCGTCGGTGAAGCCGAAATAGGCCTTCCCGACCGGAACGAGTTCGTCGCCGTTTTCGCTCTTAGTCCAGACGCCGAAGGTGTAGTCCGAATAATACGACGAGCGTTTGCCGTGGCCGCGCTGCGCGTACATCAGCACGGCGTCGACGATGAAGGGATCGTGTTTCCACTTCCACCACGGCCCCTTTGGCCGCCCAGGCAAATAAGGTGCATCGCACCGCTTGAGCATGACGCCTTCGACCGCGGCCGCGTCTTCGCCGGCGCCAGCAGCCGCGGGGTCGCCTCGCGCGGCGATCAGTTCATTCCAGTTTGCGAACGGAATAAGCGGCGAGAGGTCGATCCTATCCTCGCCGAGCCGAGTGACAAAGTCCTCCAGCCGCCGCCGGCGCTCGACAAACGGACGGTCGCGCAAATCCTCATCGCCGTCGTTGAGCAGATCGTACGCGCGCAAATGCGCCGGGAAATCGGTAATCAGTTTCGGCGTCACGGTCTTGCGATTCAGCCGCTGCTGCAGGACGTTGAACGATTGCACCCGCCGATCGCGCATGATCAAAAGCTCGCCGTCGATGGCGCCCGGCAGGCGTAGCGCGTCGAGGAGATCGGGGAAAGCCTTGGAAATGTCCTCGCCGGTGCGGGAATAGAGCCGGGCGGTCAACTGCCTGCCATGGTCCGCGCCATATTCCCCGCCGTGTTCATTGTCCCGGCGGCCGGCGACCGCTTGCACGCGGATGCCATCCCATTTCCACTCCGCCGTGAACGCATTCGCATCGAGGCCTTGCAGATCGGTGTCGCCAAGCGCATGCGCCAGCATCGGCGGACGAAACGGCGCGGCATCCTCGCTCGCCGGCTTGTCGGCACGGCCCTCGACCCAGTCGAATAGCTCCCGATAGGGCGGGGCGAGACCGGGCCAGACCAGCTCGATCTCGTGGACGTCCTTGCCGGCCATTGCGCCGACGGCGGCCTTGGCCAACCGTGCCGACACGCCGATGCGCAAGCCGCCGGTGACGAGCTTGATCAGCGCCCAACGTCCGGTCTCGTCGAGAGCATCGAGCCAGCGCGCCATTTGGCCCGCGAGCTGCGCCTTGCCGAGCGTCGTCAGGGTTTCGATCACGGTGGTCAGAGAAAGCTCCTTCAGCTCTCCGCCGTTATGCCGTGCTTCGCCCGCCGGAAGAGACGATTTTCCTGCCGGCCACATCAGTGCCACGGTCTCGGAGAGGTCGCCGACGTAGTCGTAGGACAATGCGAACAGCACCGGATCGGTGCGTTCGGCGATCAGACTGCGGATGAGACCCGCTTTGGCGTGCGGAAAATTTAAAGCCCCGGTCAACGCGGCGAGCGCCCAGCCCCGCTCGGGATCGCCGGTGGTGCGAAAATATTCGGTCATCCGCCGCAGCTTGGCATTGCGGCCCGGCTCATAAGTGAGCCGGTCGAGGAGTTCGGCAAAGCGGTTCATGGCTCGCTCTCGCCACCGTCCTCGGCCGCCGCGGCTTGGTCGTCCTCGTCGCCGTAACCGACGATGTCGAGCGGTCGCGCTTTGAGGCCGCGGCTGCCGCACCAGTGCACGAGCGCGTCTTCCTGCCCGTGCGTGACCCAAATTTCCTGGGCGCCCGTCGCGGCAATTGTCGCGGTGAGACCGTCCCAGTCGGCGTGGTCGGAAATGACCAGCGGCAGTTCGACGCCATATTGGCGGGCGCGAGCCCGCACCCGCATCCAACCGGAGGCAAAGGCGGCCAGCGGCTCGGGAAAGCGGCGGGTCCAGACGTCCTTGAGCGCCGATGGCGGGCATAGCGCGATCGCGCCGGCAAGCTCGGTCTTGGTGGCACCGCGCACGGGCTGCAATTCGCCCAGGTCGATGCCGCGGCGCGCATAATAGTGGGTGATGCTTTCCATGGCGCCATGCAGATAAATCGGCGCGCGATAACCGGCCTGACGCAGCACGGCGATCACGCGCTGCGCCTTGCCGAGCGAATAAGCGCCGACCAGATGCGCCCGCTCGGGAAACAGCGCGATCGAGCGCAACAGTTTCGCGATCTCGCCGCCGGCATCGCCGTGGCGAAACACCGGCAGCGCGAAGGTCGCTTCGGTGATGAAGACGTCGCAGGGCACGAGCTCGAACGGCACGCATGTCGGATCGACGACGTTCTTGTAGTCGCCAGAGGCGACGATGCGCAGCCCATCCGCGGTAACGGCAATCTGTGCCGAGCCGAGCACATGACCGGCGGGGTGAAAGGTCACGGTGACGCCATCGAGCGTGACGCTTTCGCCATAACTGATGGCTTGGCTGCGTCCGGCGAAATTGTCGCCGTAGCGCAGCCGCATCAGGTCGAGAGTCTCGGCCGTGGCGAGCACGGCGCCGTGGCCGGCACGGGCATGATCGGAGTGGGCGTGGGTGATCAGAGCCCGCTCCACCGGGCGGGTCGGGTCGATATGGAAACCGCCGCGCTTGCAGCAGACGCCGGCGGGTGTCGGTACCAGGATGTCTTCGGGACGCATCTCCATTAGATAGACCCTGGATGTCATTGTGGAAGCTACGCAGCAATGTCCGACACCGGCCCGCTGTTCGTCTCTTCCGGCGATCTCATCGCCGACCGGCGCTATAAGGCGGCGATCGAGCTGGCCGCGCGGGGCGACTTTGTCGCCGCTGCCGATATTTTGACGCAGACGATCGAACTCGCTCCGAATTTCGCCACCGCCTGGTTTGCGCTCGGTGCGATCCGTGATCGGCTTGGCGACCGCGTTGGAGCCATCGCCGCGTTCGAGCAGGCCCGCGCTGGCGATCCGGCGGATTATCACGGCGCCCGGCTGCAACTGGCGCGGCTCGGTGCCGGTGGCGACGCCACGCCGGCGCTGACGGAGACCTATGTGCGCCGGCTGTTCGATCAGTATGCCGGGCGTTACGACGCCGCGTTAACCGAACGGCTTGGCTATCGCGGGCCGGCGATCCTCCATGATGCGGTCCAGGCGGTGATGCAGGCGGCCGGTCGTCCCATGTCTTTTGCGTCCGCGCTCGATCTCGGCTGCGGCACCGGGCTCGCCGGTCGGGTGTTTCGGCCATTTGTCGGACTGCTTTCCGGCGTCGATCTTTCGCCGGCGATGGTGGCGCGAGCAGCCGGCAAGGCAATCTACGACCGCCTGGGGACTGCCGAGATCGCCAGCTTCCTGGCCGACGAAATCGCGGCCGGGGCCGAGCACGATCTGGTCATTGCCGCCGACGTCTTTGTCTATCTCAACGATATCGCGCCGGTTATCGCCGCCATCGCGCGCGTGCTGGCACCGCAAGGGCTGCTGGCGTTCACAGTCGAAACCCATAGCGGGAATGGCGCGACGCTGTTGCCGACATTGCGCTACGCCTACGGCGAGCCCTATCTACGCCGCGCGATTACGCAGGCCGGGCTGAGTTTGCTCGATCTTTCTGCCGCTGCCATTCGCACCGAAAAAGGCGTGCCGGTCGATGGGCTCGTCGTGGTGGCGGCCTCGGCGGCATAGTGGTGTTCGCCCTGGCGGGCCTGCCCTCGACTGTCGCCGGCCTGAACGGCAAACTTGGACCAACTCTGACCAAAACCGGACCGTGGACTTGCTCGACAAAATTGCGCCGCTTCCGGAAGTTTTCGCCCGCTGGTTTGCCAGCCGCGGCTGGACGCCACGTGCGCATCAATTGGAATTGCTGGCAAAGGCCCAGGCCGGACGCTCGGTTCTCTTGATCGCCCCGACCGGCGGTGGCAAGACGCTGGCCGGCTTCCTGCCGAGCCTGGTGGAGTTGAGCGATCTTCACTCCTCCCCGCCATTCGCTGCGCGAACGGGGGGAGGAGAGAAAAAGAAACTCATCTCCACCGGCCGCAATGTGCGCCGCGAAGGCGGCCTGCACACACTCTACATCTCGCCGCTGAAAGCGCTCGCGGTCGACATTGCGCGCAATCTCGAAAGGCCGGTTGCCGAGATGCGGCTGCCAGTTCGCATCGAGACCCGTACTGGCGACACGCCGGTATCGAAGCGTCAGCGCCAGCGCCGCGATCCGCCCGATATTCTGCTGACGACGCCGGAACAACTGGCGCTGCTGCTGGCTTCGGCGGATGCGCCTTATCTGTTCGGCTCGCTCAAGCGCGTCGTGCTCGATGAACTGCACGCGCTGGTGACGTCAAAGCGCGGCGACCTCTTGTCGCTCGGCCTGGCGCGACTCTTTCGGCTCGCGCCCGGTCTCACCAGCATCGGCCTGTCGGCGACCGTTGCCGAGCCCGAGGAGCTGTGCCGCTTCATGGTGCCGCAGCGCGGCGGCAACGCGCGCGCCGATCTTATCGTCGCCGCAGGCGGTGCGGCACCGCAGGTGACCATGCTGGATTCGAACGAGCGCTTGCCGTGGGCCGGTCATTCGGCGCGCTATGCGCTTGCCGAGCTTTACGCGCTGATCAAGACGCACCGCACCACGCTGGTGTTCGTCAATACGCGCAGCCAAGCCGAAGGAATTTTCCAGGATCTCTGGCACCTCAATGACGACAACCTGGCGATCGCGCTGCATCA
This sequence comes from Xanthobacteraceae bacterium, assembly GCA_049796395.1. GTDB lineage: Bacteria > Pseudomonadota > Alphaproteobacteria > Rhizobiales > Xanthobacteraceae > BOG-931. The sequence continues at coordinate 58,668 of JBARER010000186.1, read as the reverse complement.
TGGCTCGCTTGATGTGGCGCAGCGGCGCCGCGTCGAAGAGGCAATGGCGCGGGGCGCGCTGCGTGCGGTCGTGTGCACCTCCTCGCTCGATCTCGGCGTCGATTGGGGCGACGTCGATCTCGTCGTTAATGTCGGCGCGCCGAAAGGCGCATCGCGGCTGTTGCAGCGTATCGGCCGCGCCAATCACCGCATGGACGAGCCGTCGGAGGGCGTTCTCATTCCGGCCAATCGCTTCGAGGTGCTGGAATGCCGCGCCGCGCTCGACGCCATCGCCGACAATGCGCAGGACACGCCGGCCTTGCGCACCGGCGCGCTCGACGTGCTCGCGCAGCACGTTCTCGGCTGCGCCTGCGGCGAGCCGTTCGGGAGCGACGATCTTTTCGCCGAGGTGACGCTTGCCGCGCCCTATACCGACCTAACGCGGGCTGATTTCGACGCGGTCGTCGATTTCGTCGCCACCGGCGGCTACGCGCTCAAGGCTTACGAGCGCTTCGCCCGGATCAGGCAGGGAAAAGACGGGCGCTGGCGCATCACGCATCCCAACGTGGCGCAGCGCTACCGGCTCAATGTGGGCACTATTGTCGAGGCCGACATGCTGAAGGTCCGGCTGGTTCGCTCGCGCGCGTCGAAAATGATTCCGCGCGGCGGCCGTGTTCTCGGCCAGGTTGAGGAGTACTTCGTCGAAACCATGGTGCCGGGCGATACCTTCGTGTTCGCCGGCGAAGTCCTCAAATACGAGGCGATTGTCGAAGACTCGGTTTATGTCTCGCGCGCGGCCTCGGAAGACCCCAAAGTCCCGGCCTATGAGGGCGGCAAGTTTCCGCTCTCGACCTATCTCGCGGATCGCGTGCGCGGCATCATTTCCGATCCGCGCGCCTGGCGCGCGCTGCCGACGCAAGTCTGCGAATGGCTGGAAATCCAGCAATGGCGCTCGCAAATGCCGGGCCGGCGCGAACTTCTGGTCGAGACCTTCCCACGCGCCGACAAACACTATCTCGTCTGTTATCCGTTCGAAGGACGGCTTGCGCATCAAACGCTCGGCATGCTCTTGACGCGGCGCCTCGAGCGCGCGCGGCTCAAGCCGCTCGGTTTCGTCGCCAATGAATATGCGCTCGCGGTGTGGGGGATCGGCGACCTCACGGCGCGGATCGCCGACGGCGCGCTCTCGCTCGCCGCATTGTTCGATGAAGACATGCTCGGCGACGATCTCGAAGCGTGGCTTGCCGAATCTGCGCTGATGAAGCGTACGTTTCGCAGTTGCGCGATCATTGCCGGCCTCATCGAACGCCGTTTTCCGGGCCAGGAGAAGTCGCGCCGTCAGGTCACTATCTCGACCGATCTGGTTTATGACGTGCTGCGCAGCCACCAGCCCGACCACGTATTGTTGCGCGCGGCCCGTGCCGATGCCGCGACCGGCCTTCTCGACGTGCGCCGGCTCGGCGAAATGCTCTCGCGCATCAAGGGCCGAATCGTCCATAAAGCACTCGACCATGTCTCGCCGCTGGCGGTTCCAGTCATGCTGGAGATCGGGCGCGAGGCGATCTACGGCGAAGCCGCCGACACGCTGCTTGCGGAAACAGAGGCCGAATTGGTGAAGGAGGCGATGCAGTGAGGGCCGGCATTTCTTACGCACATTCCCACGAAAGCGAGAATCCTGTTGCTGGGTCCCCGCTGACGCGGGGAGGAGCGGACGACCACACACTCGTTGTCGCCGGCATTACCTTGGTCGTCGATCCGGCTGGCGCGCTTTATTGGCCGGAGGAAAAAATGCTGGTGGTGGCCGACTTGCACCTGGAAAAGGGTTCGGCCTTTGCCGCGCGCGGTGTGCTGCTGCCGCCCTACGACACGGCGGCGACCTTGGCGCGTCTGGCACGGCTGATCGAGCGCTACGCGCCGCACGTCGTGGTCGCGCTCGGCGACAGCTTCCATGACGGTGGCGGGCCGGCTCGCATGCAGGGCACTAGCCGCGCCGGGCTGCAGGCGCTGCAGCGCGGGTGCGATTGGGTCTGGATCGCCGGCAATCACGACCCCGATTCGGCGGACAATATCGGCGGCCGTTTCGCCGGCGTCTTGGCGCTTGGCGCGCTGACGTTCCGGCATCAGCCTGCAGCGCAGGCTTGCGAAGGCGAAATCGCCGGCCATCTTCATCCGGTTGCTCGGGTGGCGCGGCGCGGGCGGGCCGTAAGCCGGCGATGCTTCGCGGGCGACGGACGCCGCCTAGTCATGCCGGCCTTCGGCGCCTATGCCGGTGGCTTGAACGTCCGCGATCGTGCCCTGGTTTCGGTGTTCGGCGCGCTGTCGTTCACCGCGCATTTGCTCGGCACCGGCCGGCTCTATGCCGTACCGGCAGCGCGCTGCCTTGCCGATTGACGCTTAGAGCATAGCCCGATTTGACGGAATCGGGCTGCGCTCCTAGCTGTTTATTTCAGTATGTCCTTTTCGCAAAACCGGTTTCCACTTTTACGGGACATGCTCTAGTTGAATTTGGGCTGCAGCGAGACCGGCTTCGCTGATGCCGCGCGAGCTCTGGTCTTTTCCGCATGCTCGGGAAGATCCCAGCCGCCGGGCGGCACTTTGACGACGAGGGCGTCTTCCGACTGCGGCTCAGCCGTCCACTGCTGCACCGAGAGCTTTGCCGCCGCGAGCGCCTGGGCATCCAGATGGGTGGCGATTTCGTCGCGCTTCTTAGCCGAGTCGGCGTCGCCGCCGCTGGCGGCGAGCGCGAACCATTTATAGGACTCGGCGTAGTTCTGCTCCACGCCGATGCCGCGCGCATAAAGGATGGCGAGATTGTATTGGCTGTCCTTGATGCCGCAGTCGGCGGCCTTGCGGAACCATAGCGCGGCGGTCCGATAATCGGCCGGCCCGTTGATGCCCTCGGCGTAAAGGACCGCCACATTGTGCATCGCCTTGCCGTTACCTTTGGCGGCGGCCGCGGCGTAAAAGTCGCGCGCCACGGCGAGGTCTTTTTTCACCACGATGCCGTTTTCGTAGAAGCCGCCGAGACGGAATTGCGCCAGCGCCAGTCCTTGCTTGGCTGCAAGCTCGAACCAGCGCAGCGCCTGTTCGTTGCTCGCGGGCACGTCGTGGCCCTCGGCAAAACGCGTTGCCACTTCGAATTCGGCTGCAGCATCCCCGGCAATGGCGGCGGCGCGCAATCTCGGACCGCCGATGGTCGCGGGCAGTTTTTCGTTGACCATCGCGGGTGCCGAAGCCGGCGGCGGCGCTGTGGCACCGATGCTCGCCGGCGGTTGGACCTGCGGAGGCGGCGGCGGCGGCGCGCGGCGCGGCAATGCGCCCGTAATGTCGCCGGAGTAGTTCTGCAGCCACGATTGCTGTTGCGGCAACGGCGGCGGTGCCGAGACCGGTGCGGCTCTGCGAGAGGCCGGGGCGATTTGCGGCACGCTCGCCGTTGGCTGGGGGCCGGCGCTGGGCGTACTGGCGGGCGTGTTGTCCGACGAAGAGCCGGGAACCGGCAAAATCAGCGGGCCCGTCCGCGGCGCACTGCCGGAAGCATCCGGCTGCGGCAGGACGGTCGGTGGTGCGGTTTGCTGGCTCGGTCCCGAAGATGCAGCCGGCGCGACCGGGTTGGGCGTACCGTGGTCTTGGAACATGCGGAGCGCAACGTGCAGAAAGCCGGCCGCGATCAGCAGCGCACCGCCGGCCACCAGCACTTTGCGCAGCCGCGACGGGTTTTTGTCCTCAATAACGTGGAACTCGGTGCTTGGCGCGCGCGGGTGACGGTCCGGCGACGCTGCGGCGGCCGCCTGAGCAGCCCGCCGCGCAGCGGCGATGAAATTCACTTTTTCGCCAGGCTCGGCAATGACCGACGGCTTGGCAAAGTCGACCGCTGCCTCCGATGCGGCGATACGCTCCGCCGCTGACGGCATGGCGCGCGGGCCGGCGGCGCTGCCGGGCTCGAGCGGATGATCGGGAGGCAGGTCGGGATCGATCGGCAGCCGCGAGGTTCCGGCGCGCCGTGCCGCCGCCTCGAAGTTCGGCGATGACGAGGTCGCAACCGCCGCTCCGAACATTGCCGCCGGATCGACCGTCCGCTCGACCGATCGCTCCGGCGCGGGCGCGGGCTGCGGTGCCGGCTGAAATTGCGGGGTTGCGACTGCTTCGCCCGGGGCTTCCGCCTCTGCCGCGCCCTCGTGCATTCCGCTTTCGATCATCGCCAGCCGATCGACGACATGCTCGACGGCGCCGTGCACGGCTTCCAGCGAATCCTGGGTGCGGCGGTCGCTGCGCTTGATTTCGGCGACGTCACGCACGATCGCGTCGACGACAGGCGGTTTGGACGCGACAGTGGCCTTTGCCGCGCCACCGCCGCCTCCGCCGCGGATTTGGTCGAGATGGACCAGCAGGTCGGCGAGCCCGCGCTCGACCCCTTCCAGATTGCCGAGCCGCGCATCGGACGCATCGAGCCGCTTGATCAATTGCGCAATGCGATCCTCGAGCGCGCCGAGTGCCGCGTGATCGGTATGCGTCAGCTGCACCCATTCGAGCTTCTCGATCAGCCCGGATAACAGTTTCTCCAGTTCGCGCGGCACCGATTGACCGGCTTCGGTCGAGGCGTGCAGTGCGTTGGTCAGCGTGTCGAGGCGACCCTCCAGCGCCGAAAGGGCTTGCCCGCTGGCGGCGCTGTCGGCGACGTTGTCCACTTTTGCGGCGAGCGTGCGGACGTCCTCCGAGACCTTGGTCAGCGTGTCATTGGAGGCGACATGCGAAACGATGCCGCGCAAAGCGCCGATCGCCGTTTCAAGTTGCTGCAACGCCGCCGGGTCTTCCCTGGCGATGATCAGGTCGACCTTTTGCGCCAGCGCTTTCACCGCATCGTCGAAGCCGACTAGGTTTTCCGCCGGCGTCAATCCGTGAAGCGCGTCGCGGACCTCGTTGAGCCCGCGTTCGAGCCCGGCCAGCACCCCCAAATCCACGCCGGCTTCGCGGGAATGATCGAGCCGTTTGGCAAGCGACCGCACCTCGGTCTCGAGCGATTCGACGGCGCGGCGCGGCAGCGCTTCGGTGAGCTGGTGGCCGATGTCCGAGAGATCGTGGCGGAACGATTTGATAACGCGTTCGAAATCGTTCGACGGCCGCAGCGCCTCGATGCGCGTGGTGATATTCCGGAGCTGTTCCTCGAGATTGCTGATGTCGACGGCCGACTCGGCCAATTCCTGTCGGCCGGGTGCTGGCCGCGCGGCCGGCGGTGTCTCCGGCGGCTCCGAGGCCGGCGGAGGCATAGGGGCGATCGGGGCAACCTGCTGGTCGCTGCCATAGAGCATCCGCTGCCGCTCGGCGATTTCGGCAACGGCATCGTCGATCGACGTCCGCGCGCCATTGCTTGGCATGTTGCTTGGCATTGGGGCGACGCTCCGCGCTTGCGGTGCCGCACGAGGATAGGGCTGCGGCGCCGGAGCCCCGGTGAGCCGTGGCGCGCTGGTCCGGGCCATACGTTCAAGCTGCTGGGTGAGCCGGTCGAGGCGGGCGTGGACCTCGCCGAATTCCTCGCGGGCGACGGCGGCTTCGTGCTCGATCTCGGCTTCGGGTCGGTGTCGGCGGCGCCGCGGCGGCTCGCTTTCCTCGGGGCGGGGGCGAGTTTGAGCGCGACGGCGATATTGGCGCGATTCCGGTCGCGTTTTCCGGCGCGGCTCCTCGCTCCAATCGTCATCGTCGGCTTCGTAATCAGCGGCCCGCATCGGCTCGCCGTGATTGCTGTCGTCGTCCTCTCGGATGACTTGGTTGAGCCATTCTCCGACAGATACCCCGGAGCGGCGCGCGGCATCGCGGGCGGCTTCGCGCGCTTCCGGACGGAGGCCTCTGAGATTCCACGGACCGCCAGATTTCATTTGCGCGCCAAACCACTTCGGGAGGAACGAGATGGCCCTGTTTTGAGCGGGGGCTCGTTAAACAGATGAAGCGGAGGGCGCAGTCTTATGTCCTCGGGGAGGACTCTTCCGGATTAGGGTAAACAGCCGGTTAACGCGGCCAGGCCCGGCTTTCGGGCGGGGTAGCCGCCGCTTGCGCCCGCAAGGCAGCACCCCGTAAATCGCCATCGTGACGCCGGCGAAAATCGGTTAATTTGCAGGGGACCCGGGGCGCCACGACGCAACCGCGGGGCGGGGAGGATATCATGCCGAGCTACAGGGCTCCCGTCGACGACGTGGCGTTCCTGTTGGGCGACGTGTTCCATATTGAGCGCCATAACAACCTGCCCGGATTCGCCGACGCCACCCCCGATGTCGTCGAGGCCGTGCTCGCCGAGGCGGCCAAGTTCGCCGAGCAGGTGCTAACCCCGCTCAACCGCGTTGGCGACAAAGAAGGCTGCCGTCGGCACGACGACGGTTCGGTTACGACGCCGACGGGTTTTAAGGATGCCTACCGGCGGCTCACCGGCGGCGGCTGGATGGGACTGTCGGCGCCGGCCGAATTTGGCGGCCACGGTCTGCCGATGGTGCTGGCTCAGGCCGTTAATGAATTTCTCTGTTCGGCGAATATGGCCTTCGCCATGTATCCGGGCCTCACCGAGGGCGCCATCGCCGCGCTGCATACGCACGCTTCACCGGAGCAGAAAGCGATTTACCTGCCCAAGCTTGTCGCCGGGCAATGGTCGGGCACCATGAATCTGACCGAACCGCAATGCGGCACCGATCTCGGGCTGGTGCGCACCCGGGCTGCGCCGCAGCCCGACGGCAGCTACAAGATTTCGGGAACGAAAATCTTCATTTCCGCCGGCGAGCACGACCTCGCCGAAAATATCGTCCACCTCGTGCTGGCCCGTATCGACGGGGCGCCGCCGGGCACGCGGGGAATCTCGCTGTTCGTCGTTCCGAAAATTTTGCCGACGGCCGACGGTGCGCTGGGGGCGCGCAATGCCGTGTCCTGCGGCTCGATCGAAGAGAAGATGGGCATCCACGGCAACGCCACCTGCGTGATGAATTACGACGGCGCGACCGGATGGCTGATCGGCGAGCCGAACCGCGGCCTGCAGGCAATGTTCACGATGATGAACGAGGCGCGGCTCGGCGTCGGCGTGCAGGGATTGGCGCTATCCGAGGTCGCTTATCAGAACGCCGCTGCCTACGCCAAGGAGCGGCTTGCCGGACGGGCGCTGACCGGCGCGAAGTTTCCGAATGAGCCCGCCGATCCGATCATCGTGCATCCCGACGTCCGCCGCATGCTGATGACCATTCGCGCCTTCAACGAAGCGGCGCGCGCTTTGGTCTTGTGGATCGCGCTGAAGGGCGACGTCGCGGCACGGTCGGAAGACTCTAAGGAACGACAGGCGGCGGAGGATTATCTCGGCTTGATGACGCCGGTGATCAAAGGCGTGCTCACCGACCAGGGCTTCGCCAACACCGTTGCGGCACAACAGGTCTTCGGCGGTCACGGTTATATTGCCGAGCACGGCATGGAACAGTTCGTGCGCGATGCGCGCATTGCCATGTTGTATGAGGGCGCCAACGGCATCCAGGCCCTCGACTTGGTCGGCCGCAAGCTGCCGAAAGATGGCGGCCGGGCGCTGCAGTCGTTCTTCGCCGAGGTCACGGCCTACATCAAGGACCGCAGCGCCGACGCGGCCATGGCGCCTTTTGTCACGCCACTCAATCAGGCGCTCGGCGAATTACAGCAGGCGACCATGTGGTTCTTGCAAAACGCACTCGGTAATCCCGATAATGCAGGGGCGGGTGCGACCGATTATATGCATCTCTTCGGGCTGGTGGCGCTCGGCTATATGTGGTGCCTGATCGCGGAAGCCGCCAAGGGCAAGGCCGCCGGCGGCGGCCCGGGGGGGCGAATGACGGAGCGGCTGACAACGGCGCGTTTTTTCATGGAACGGATGTTGCCGGCCGCGGCGACGCATCTTGCCCGCATAAAAGCCGGTGCCGCGACCACTATGGAATTACCGGCCGAGGCTTTCTAGCTATTGCAGGTGCGCCAAAGGGCGGCGCGATGAAGCTTTAAGAGGAATTCATGCCCGACGCCTTCATCTACGATCACGTGCGCTCCCCGCGCGGCCGCGGCAAGGTCGACGGCGCGCTGCACGAAGTGACCGCGCTCAATCTCGCCAGTCAGGTGCTCGCCGCGATCAAGGACCGGAACAACCTCGACACCGCGCTGGTCGATGACGTGGTCATGGGCGTCGTCGATCCGGTCGGCGAGGCGGCCGCTGATATCGCGCGCACCGCGGCGTTGGTCGCTGGCTATGGCGACGAGGTCCCCGGTGTGCAGATCAACCGTTTCTGCGCTTCCGGCCTTGACGCCGTGAACTTCGCTGCTGCGCAGGTCATGTCCGGGCAGCAGCAGATGGCGGTCGGCGGCGGCGTCGAATCCATGAGCCGCGTCGGCATCGGTTCGGCGGGCGGCGCCTGGGCGCTCGATCCGTCGATTGCGGTGGCGCATTATTTTCTGCCGCAAGGCGTTTCCGCCGACTTGATCGCGACAAAATATGGATTTTCGCGCGACGACGTCGATGCTTACGCGGTCGAAAGCCAAAAGCGCGCCGCCGCGGCTTGGGATGACGGCCGCTTCGGCCGGTCGGTCATGGCAGTGAAGGATGTGAACGGTCTGACCATCCTGGCCAAAGACGAGCACATGCGGCCGGGCACGACCATGCAATCGCTCGCCGCGCTGCAGCCGTCGTTCGTGCAGATCGGCGAACTGGGTGGGTTCGACGCGGTCGCCATTCAGGCTCATCCGGAAGTGGAATATGTCAACCACGTCCATCATGCCGGCAATTCCTCGGGCATCGTCGACGGCGCCGCGGCGGTCCTGGTTGGCAATAAGGAGATCGGCGAAAAGGCCGGATTGAAACCGCGCGCGCGCGTGCGCGCCTTCGCCAATATCGGCTCAGATCCGGCGCTGATGCTGACGGGTCCGGTTGACGTGACCAAGAAGGTTCTCAAGCGCGCTGGAATGACGCTCGACGACATCGATCTCTTCGAGATCAACGAAGCCTTTGCCTCTGTGGTGCTGCGCTATCTGCAAGCCTTCGATCTCGATGCCGCGAAGGTCAACGTCAACGGTGGCGCGATCGCCTTGGGCCACCCGCTTGGTGCTACCGGCGCCATGATTCTCGGCATGCTGATCGACGAGATGGAGCGGCGCGACGTTGCCACCGGGCTGGTCACGCTTTGCATTGGCGCCGGCATGGGTACGGCCACGATCATCGAGCGGATCTGAGGCCCATGCCCAAGATCGATATCGCCAAGCTTCCCGTCGATACGCGCACGGGATATCCCAAGCCTTTCGATCGGATGGTCACCGGCCGGGAGCGCAAGCGCCTCGGCAATGCCGCCGGCCTCGATCAGTTCGGCGTCAACCTGACAAGACTGAAGCCGGGCGCCGCTTCGGCGCAGCGGCACTGGCACGAGAGGGAGGACGAGTTCGTCTACCTTCTTGAGGGGGAAGTCATGTTGATCGAGGACGGCGGCGAAACCAGGCTCGCGCCCGGCGACGCCGCCGGCTTCAAGGCCGATAGCGGCAACGGTCATCATCTTGTCAATCGCGGCAATCGCGATGCGGTCTATCTCGAAGTCGGCACCCGATCGAAGCACGAGCGCGTCGAATATCCGGACGTAGACCTCCTCGTCATCCGCGACGACGAGGGCTTCCGCTACACGCACAAAAACGGCGAACCGTATGGCTGAGAGCAAGGCGACCAATTTTACCATCGATATCGACGGTGACGGCATTGCGCTGGTTACCTGGAACGCTCCCGGCCGCACGATGAATGTCATCGATGCCGCGGCGACCGAGGAACTCTCGTCGATCGTCGAGGAAACAGCGACCGACGGTGCCGTCAAAGGCGTCGTGATCACCTCGGGCAAGGACACGTTCTGCGCCGGTGCCGATCTCACGCTGCTGGAAAGCTTGAGCCGGACTTTCACCGACCTGGTAGCGTCGCAGGGCGAGGAAGCGGCCAGCGCGCGCCTGTTCGAGGAGAGCCGCAAGTGGTCGCTGTTGTGTCGCCGCATCGAAACCTGCGGCAAGCCGTGGGTCGCGGCCCTCAACGGTACCGCGGTCGGCGGCGGGTTTGAGCTCGCGCTTGCCTGCCACCGGCGGATCGCCGCCGATAACGGCCGGACGCGGCTTGGTTTGCCGGAGATCAAAGTCGGCCTGTTTCCCGGAGCTGGCGGCACGCAACGGATCTCCCGGATGCTACCGCCGTCCGATGCGCTGCAATTTCTGCTCAAAGGCGATCAGCTTGCGCTCAACCGCGCCAAGGCGATGAAACTCGTCGACGCGGTGGTGCCGGCCGGCGATCTCGTCAAAACGGCGAAGGAATGGATCAAGGCGGGCGGTACGGCCAAAGCGCCGTGGGACGTCGACGGCTTCAAGCTGCCGGGCGGTCCGGTCTACTCGAAGGCCGGCATGATGGTATTTCCGCCGGCGAACGCGATCTATCGGCGCGAGACCTACGACAACTATCCGGCGGCGCGCGCCATTCTGCAAGTCGTCTACGAGGGCTTGCAGCTGCCGATGGACCAGGCGTTGCGCGTCGAATCGCGCTGGTTCGCCAAAATTCTTCGTTCGCCCGAAGCCGCGGCGATGATCCGCTCGTTGTTCGTCTCGTTGCAGGATCTGAACAAAGGCGCGCGGCGTCCGCCGGTCCCGGCCAAGCCGCTGAAAAGGATCGGCGTCCTCGGCGCCGGCTTCATGGGCGCCGGCATCGCGTATGTGAGCGCGCTGGCCGGTCTCGACGTCGTACTTATCGACCGCGATCCGGAAACCGCCGAGAAGGGCAAGGCCCATTCAACCAAACTGATGACCGATCAGGTCAATCGCGGCCGCGCCACCACCGCCGATCGTGACACGGTGCTGGCGCGAATCCATCCGACCGCCGATTTCGTCGCGCTGAAGGATTGCGATCTCGTCGTCGAAGCTGTGTTCGAGGACCGCAAGATCAAGGAAGAAGTCATTTCCCGAACGCAGAACGTGCTCGGCGACCAAGCGATCTTCGGTTCCAACACGTCGACGCTGCCGATCTCGTCGCTGGCGGGAGCATTCAAGGATCACAGCCGGTTCATCGGCATTCATTTTTTCTCACCGGTCGAGCGCATGATGCTGGTCGAGATCATCATGGGCAAGGAAACCGGCGACGCCGCGCTGGCGGTGGCGCTCGACTACGTCCGCGCCATCCGCAAGACGCCGATCGTCGTCAACGACTCGCGCGGCTTCTACACCTCGCGGGTGGTTGGCACCTATATCCGCGAAGGGCATCTGTTGCTGACCGAAGGCGTGCCGGCCGCGATGATCGAAAATGTCGGGCGCATGGCCGGCATGCCGGTTGGACCGCTGGCGCTCACCGACGAAGTCGCGGTCGATCTGGCCTGGAAGATCCTCAAGGCAACGGAGACCGATCTCGGCGCCAAGATGATCGATCTCAAGCAAAAAATTCTGCTCGAGGAGATGGTGGAAAAGCGCGGACGCTATGGACGCAAGAACGGCAAGGGGTTTTACGACTATCCGCAGAACGGACCGAAGCGGTTGTGGAAGGGACTGGCCGAACTGCAGCCGGAGAAGCTCGATCCCGACGCCATCGACATCGCGGTCTTGAAGCATCGGCTGCTGGCGATCCAGGCGCTCGAATCCGCCCGCTGCATCGAAGAGAAGGTCGTCACCGACGTCCGGGAGGCCGACGTCGGCTCGATTCTTGGCTTCGGCTTTGCCCCTTTCACCGGCGGCACCATCTCCTATATCGATGGCATGGGCGTCAAAACCTTCGTCGATTTGTGCAACGGTCTCGCCAGGCAATACGGCGATCGTTTCAAGCCATGCAAGCTGTTGGTCGATATGGCGAAAAAAGGCGAGACTTTCTACCGTCGCTTCCCCCCGCCGCAGCGTAAGGCGGTCGCCTGACCGTCATGAGTGCCACATCGTTCAGCGCCACGTTATTCAGCGCCACATTGTTCTTACCTGCGCGCCGCGTATAAGGTCGCGGCCCATTTCTCCCGGGACACTGCATGGCGCGTGATCAAGTCGACCTGACGCCGATCGAGCGGCGCGACGAACTCGTGAATTGGCTTGCGCAGGGCGCCAAAGCCAGATCGCAATTTCGCATCGGCACCGAGCATGAGAAATTCGTTTTCACGCTGAAGGAGCACCAGCCGGTGCCGTACGAGGGCCGTCGCGGCATTCGTGCATTGCTCGAGGGCATGCAGCATCTGCTCGGCTGGCAGCCGATCATGGAAGGGCCGAATATCATCGGCCTGTTCGACGTGACCGGCGGCGGCGCGATCTCTCTCGAACCGGGCGGTCAATTCGAATTATCCGGCGCGCAAGTCGAATGCGTCCATCAGACCTCGAGCGAATTGATGGCGCATCTTGCGCAGGTGCGCGAAGTGGCGCAGCCGCTGCATATCGGATTTCTCGGCCTCGGCATGACGCCGGATTGGACGCGCGCCGAGATGCCGAAAATGCCCAAAGGCCGCTACAAGATCATGACGGCCTATATGCCGAAAGTCGGCACGCTCGGCCTCGACATGATGTATCGCACCTGCACGGTTCAGACCAATCTCGACTTCGCGTCCGAAGCCGACATGGTCAAGAAGCTGCGGGTGTCTGTTGCGCTGCAGCCGCTGGCAACCGCGCTGTTCGCCAATTCACCGTTCACCGACGGCAAGCCCAACGGGTACCTGTCGTATCGCGCGCATATCTGGAGTGACACCGACAACGCACGGGCGGGCATGCTGCCGTGGGCGTTCGAGCCCGGCATGGGATTCGAGCGCTGGGTCGATTATGCGCTCGACGTGCCGATGTATTTCGTCAAGCACGACGACGAATACGTCGATGCCTCCGGTCAATCCTTCCGCGATCTGCTGGCGGGCAAGTTGCCGGCCATGCCCGGCGCCCGCGCCACCATCTCCGACTGGGCGAACCACCTCAGCACGATCTTTCCCGAGGTACGGCTCAAGCGCTATCTGGAAATGCGCGGCGCCGACTCCGGCGCGCTGCCGAACCTTCTGGCGCTACCGGCCTTTTGGGTCGGCATTCTCTATCACGATCCGAGCCTCGATGCGGCGTGGGATATCGTCAAGCATTGGACCGTGGAAGAACGGCAAAAATTGCATGACGATGTGCCGCGACAGGGTCTCGGGGCGATGATACGTGGCCGCACTGTGTTCGCGTTGGCGACGGAAATTCTCAAGCTTTCGCGGGCCGGGCTGGTGGCCCGCAAATGTCTCGATGCCGACGGGCAGGACGAGACGCGCTATCTTGAAGTTCTCGAAGATCGATTGGCGCGTGGGACCACGCCGGCGCAGCAACTGCTCGAGAAATATAATACGGTGTGGGGCGGTTCGGTCGAGCCGATTTATGCCGAGGAAGCTTATTGACCGGGCGCCACCGCTGCCTCTTTCGGGTTTCTTGTTCTACTGCCGATATTTTTTACGGTTCGAAATAGTTCACTGCTCGATGTCGTATAGGCGCCTGGCCTCTTCGAGTGCCGCGCTGCACGCCGATGCGTTGCCGGCTTCGTCGGCCTTATGGGCTGCCTTCAGCGCCGCGTCCGCCTCTTTCCGGCCGGCCTTCTGAGCGTGCGCGACGTCTTCGGGCGTGGGCTGTTGGTGCAATTGCGCCCCAAGTGACTGCGAAAAGGTCGGGCCGGTTTTCGGGCCGGCCGGTAACGCCTTGATCTGCTGTTCCAGTGCGGCGATCTGATCGGTGCAAGGACCGGCAGAAGCGGCGCCGCGGCTGGCGAGCACCCCCGCCGCCGCAATGCCGGCACATACCATCCACCGCCGGATCACCCTTGGCACTGCGACTTCACATCTGTGAAAGTTGCTCATCGATTGACCTCCAGCTTACGGAGACTACCCGGCTCAAGCCTGAGGCTCCATAGCGTTTCTGGTTCGGCGGGCTCCGTTGCCGCTGTAGCAGAGTGCCAAAATTTACAATTCATTCATCAACCGGCCTGTGGCCAGCCAGCAAGTATTGGTTATCACTTAATCCGAACAATACGCACCGTTTCTGTGCAATTGTCGCCTTGATTTTATCTTTACGTCTCACCGTCACAATCCCGGCTTATGACCAAGGCCCTGACCGCGGAAGCCCAGCGCAGCAATGCCGAACGGCAATTGTTCGGCGCCAGGCGCGCATTGGCGCATCTCATCGAGATGTACGACAGCGGTCAGTGGCGCCATTACTACAAAAAGGAAGAGGCGTTCGCCGAAGCCGTGCGGAAAGCGCGGCAGACCGTCGAGCAATGGACCGACATCGTCAGTCGAATCGACGGCGCCTCCGCTTGATCAAGTCTTTGCAGAGTCTCTATTACTGACCGAAACTGGAACCGCTCTTCCAGGCGCCATCAGCCGGCGTAACGTCTCCGTCCGCCGGCGTCACAGTTCGGGCTCGGCTTTCCCATGGCATCGACCGTTAATGCTGCCCTGTGCGCTCTGGTAGCGGCGGCATTCTACACCGCGTTCGGTTATGCGGTCGCACGCCACCTGTTGCCGCGCGTGCTGGCGCTCGGAACGGCGCCTGTTCTCGGATGGGCGGTTGTCAGCGCTACGTCGTTGCCGGTACTGACGTTGCTGGGGTTTTCGCCGCCGGCGGTCGCCGGTTTGGCGGCACTTTTCCTCGTCGTCGCGGGCGGCGCGCTGATGACGGCCAGCACCGACCGCGAGCCGCCGTCGCAGCCAGCTATCCCATTATGGTGCTATCCGGCCGCCGGGCTGCTTGCGCTCGTTCCCGCCAGCGCAATCGTGCCGAAGATTTCCGCCGGCGCCGTGCACCTCGCCGACCCGATTTTCGATCATGCCAAGATATCGGCCATCGATGCGATGATGCGTCAGGGCCTGCCGCCGGTCGACCCGGTGTTCGGCGCCGCGGGCGCATCGGCGCGGCTGGTCTATTATTATCTCTGGCATTTCAGCGCGGCGGAGCTGGCGATGCCGCTGCGCATCAGCGGCTGGGAAGCCGATATCGGTCTGACCTGGTTCACCGCCTTGGCCTCGCTCGTGATGATGATGGGCATCGCGGTCTGGCTCAGCCAGCGCTCGGGCGCCGCAATCCTGGTCATCGCTCTCGCCGCCGCGGCTTCGCTGCGCCGAACGTTGAGCTTCATATCCGGCAGTTACGCGCTCACACCGTTCATGGCATCGCCGACCGGCTTTGCCGGCTGGCTGTTTCAATCTGCCTGGGTGCCGCAGCATCTGATGGCGGCGTCCTGCGTGATTGCCGCCCTCGTGCTCATCGTCCATTACGCGGCACGGCCGACTGCGGCGCGGTTCGTGGTGCTGGTGCTGACTGTCGTCGCCGGCTTCGAGAGTTCGTCCTATGTCGGCGGGCTTACCTTTGCCGCCGCTGTAGCGGTCGCCGCGCCGATCTTGCTTACCGCTGTGCACCCGGCTCGCCGCGTCGTTGTCGCCGGCGGATTGGCTGGCGCGGCCGCCCTTGCCGGGTTGATCGCCGCACCGTTCATTCGCGATCAACTGGCCGCGGTTGCGGCGCGCGGCGATGGCGCGCCCATTGTGGTCGATCATTTTGCCGTGCTCGGCGACATGTTTTCGCCCGCACTCCGCCGTGCGCTCGATTGGCCCGCCTATTGGGTCCTTTTGCTGCCGATCGAGTTTCCCGCCGCCTTTATCGCCGGACTGATCGGGCTCGTCGGCATGGAGCGGACCTTCCCGGCCGGACCGCAAAAAACCGCAACGGCGATCTTCATCGGCCTCGCCGGCGCCGGGCTCGTCATGTCCTGGCTCCTGGTCTCAACCGTAGGCGACAACAACGACCTGGCGCTGCGCGCGGTATTGCCGGCTGCCATGATCCTGATCGTCGGCGCCGCCGCCGGCATGATGCGTGCGCCGAACCGACTTTTGATCGCGGTACTGGCGCTCGGCGGCCTCTTGCTGAGCCTGCCGGACACCGCCGTGATGATTCGGTCCAACATTGTTGGAACAAATGCCGCGGATGCACAGACCTTTGCCGAGGCGCCCGATTTGTGGGCCGCGGTCCGCCGCTATGCGGCGCGGACGGCGCGCGTCGCCAACAATCCACTCTATCTGCGGGACGTCACGCCGTGGCCGGTCAATATTTCCTGGGCGCTGCTTGCCGATCGCAGCTCATGTTTCGCCGGCCGCGAAATGGCGCTGGCATTTGCACCTCTAGCGCCGGCTCGCCGCGAGGCCGTCAATGCCCAGTTCATCCGCGTCTTTGCCGGGCAGGGCACGGCCGCCGACGTCGACGACGTGGCCAACAAATATGGCTGCGATGTCGTCGTCGTGGTGCCTCAGGACAAGGCTTGGGACCGCGATCCGTTCGGCGCAAGCGCTGACTATCGCCTGGCGGAAACGCGCGCCGGCAAATGGCGGATTTACGTCAAGAATCCGCATTAAATCCCGGCAAACCAGTTTTCGCCCTGCTTGCTCCAGAACGTCTCGCGAAAATCATTGGTGACTTCGATTGCCCTGATCCATTTCGCGTTCTTGTAGCCGAGCTTGGTCGAGGTCCGCAGCCGCAGCGGATAGCCGAACGGATCGGTGATGGGATCGCCGGCATATTTGGTGGCGAGAATCGTCTGCGGATGCAGCGCCGTCGCCATGTCGATGCTTTCAGTGAAATTGTCGTTGCAGATGAAATAGACGTATTTCGCCTTCAGGTCGGCGCCGATCCGGGTCAGAAACGCGCGCAGGTTCGGCCCCGACCATTGGCCAATATAATCCCAGCCCTCGACGCAGATGTGCCGGATGATATCTTCCTGCTCCGGCAATTGATAAATCTGCTGCACTGTCCACGGCTGCTTGTTTTCAATCCGGCCGACCAGCTCCAGCTTCCAGGTCGCACCGTCGACCGGCTTGACGTCCTCGATATCGTAATAGGCATTGAAGCGCGGCGGTTTGACCACCTGCGACGGCGAAAATGTCGGCGCCAGATGGTTTGGGCGAAAAATCGTTTCCTGCACGCCGTCGTTCCAGGCCGACACCGTTCGCAGGAATTTCTGGACCGGAGGCTCTTCGCTGACGTCGCAGCCGGTCAACAAGCCGAGCGCGCCGATGCCGGCGGCGCCCCGCAACAGCGCGCGCCGATCGAAGCCGTGCCGCAACGCGGGCTCTCGCGCCAGCACGATCGACGGGGTGGGGATTCGAATCGGCATGAGGTCACCGCGTCATGGGGTTGCTTTGGCTTCGGCAGCCACAGGCGCACTGTCCGGGACATCATCGGCCACCGCCGGTCCGCCCGTCACCATGGCGATGAGGCTCTGCGGCACCAGCAACGCCAAACTCACATGCACGAGGATGAAGGCGACGATCGCCGACATGCAAAAGAAATGCACCAGCCGGATGGTCTGGAAGCTGCCGAACAAGTCCGAGAGCGGGGAGAATTGCACCGGCTTCCACAGCGCCAGGCCGGAAATCACGATCAGCACGCCCACCGCCATGACGCCGAGATAAAGGATCTTCTGCACCGCGTTGTAATGGGTCAGATCGTCATGGCGCAGCCGCAAGCGCAACGCATCGCTTATCGTGGCAAAGAGCTCGCCGATCGATATCGGAAACAATTTGCGCCTGAAGCGGCCGCTCATAACGCCATAGGTCAAGTACGCTATGCCGTTGAGAACGAAGATCCACATGCCGAAAAAATGCCACTGCAATCCGTACTGCGCCCATTTGCCGATCACGAGCCAGTCGGGAAAATGCAGAAAGCCGAAGATCACATCATCGTTATAGATCTTCCATCCGCTGCCGATCATGATGAATATCGCTGTCGCATTGATCCAATGCATGATGCGGAGCGGCACAGGGTGCAGCCGGACATTCTGTGCGGCTTTGCTTGCGGACGGCCCCGGCATGCAGCGATTCCGTGAGTGGCGATTCCGTTGGCGGTTTGCCGACACTACGGTCGGGCCATTTGATGGGCAAGACAAGCCGGTTCACAAAATCGCGGGGCAAGATTGATCACGGCGATTGATTGGAGACGCTGATGCCGTTTCACCGCAAGATTCTCTATTCCGGCATAACCTGTCTGCTCGCGGTTTTGCTCGCCGCGCGCGCGTTGCCGGCGGCGCCGTCGGATCGGCCGTTGGTCGTGGCTCAGGCCATGGTCCCGCCCACCGGCATGGGCACGGAGGACCAAGCCATGGCGGCGCGGCACATGGCCGAGGCCGAGCGTATGCGTCGGCGTTTTCCGCAACCGGTCAAGGTCGGCGATCTCATCGGTATCCCAGTGCTCGACGACGACAGCCGCACGCTCGGCCATGTGCGCGAAGTCGTGCGCACGCCACAGGGCGATATCGAGTTGATCGTCAGTTACGGCGGATGGTTCGGCTGGGGCACGCGGCTGTTGGCCGTGCCGATCGAAGTCGTCGGTATCTTCGGCCGTCAGCTTGCTTCCCTGGATATGCCGCCGAGCGCATACGCCGCCGCACCGACTTGGCATGACACCGACGATACGATCCTGAACGACGATGCCAACATCAGCGTGGCGCTCGCTCGCCGATGAACGCTGGCGCTCGATCACGACTTTGTGATGCCAATAACTTTTCGGTGTCTCGCGATTTGATAGCTCTGAGGCGGAAGTGATTGGCGCTCGGCCGGCCGCTTTGGCAAGCAAGCGATATTGCTTTGCTAAGTTGATTACAGGGGGCATCGGATGGATCATGCGGATCGACTCGGTGAGGAGTCCGCGCCGGCCGCTTCGGTCGCCGGTTGCGGGATCGCCTTCATGGCCAAGGCGTCGGCGCCGGGACGCGCCAAGACCCGCTTGGTGCCACCGCTGACTTTCGACGAAGCCGCCGCCCTTAACACCGCGTTCCTGTGCGACGTCGCCGACAATGTTCTCCTTGCCGCGCGCCACGCCACGGCCCACGGCGGCATTGCCGGTTACGCGGCTTTCGGACCGACTGGCACTGAGGACTTCTTCCGCCATGTCTTGCCGGGAGCGATCGGCCTGATCGGCGCCTGGCTGCCGAATTTCGGCGATTGCCTATTTCACACCATCGAGCAGATTTTCGCGCGCGGGCACGGCGCCGCCGTCGTGCTCAATTCCGACAGCCCGACCTTGCCCACCGCGTTGTTGATCGAAACCGCCATGGCGTTGGCCAAGCCGGGGGATCGGGCGGTGCTCGGCCCGTCGACGGATGGCGGCTATTATCTGCTCGGGCTGAAGGCACCGCACCGCCGGATGTTCGACGACATCGCCTGGAGCACCGAACGGGTCGCGGAGCAGACGCTGGCGCGTGCGCGCGAAATCGGTCTCGAAGTCCATACGCTGCCGATCTGGTATGACGTCGACGATGTGGACGGGTTGCGGCGTTTGAATGCGGAACTGCGCGGCGAAGATCGAAGCCCGCGTCGCGGCCCCGCTCCGCACCATGCGATGCAGACGACGAAATTGATAGACCGGCTGCGGCAGGAGCACGATTTCGACGGCCGGATCGAGCGCGTGGCGCAAATTGCCGAAATGCGCGTTTGACGCACTGGCGGCTGACAAGGTTCGAGACCGATGCAAAACACCACCACCAGCCGCACTGTTGATCCGCAGCGCTACTTCGAAAGCGCAACGGGGGATAACGAGATCCCCGAGCACGAACCGGTTTGCCTTTATCTGGAGACGACCAACCGCTGCAATCTTCTGTGTACGACGTGCCCGCGGACATATGCGGAGCTCGAGCCGCCGGCCGATATGAGCTGGGAGCTGTTCACCTCGATTGTCGATCAAATCCCGCAGCTCCAGCGTGCCGTGCTGCACGGCGTCGGTGAGCCAATGCTGGTCAAGCATTTGCCGCGGATGGTGCGTTATCTGAAAGATCGCGGCACCTACGTCCTATTCAACACCAACGGCACCGTATTGAACGAAAAGAACGGCCGGGCCCTGATCGCTGCCGAACTGGACGAGTTGCGCGTATCCTTCGATGCGGCCAATGCCAAGTCGTACCTCGCCATACGCGGCAAGAATTATTTCAATCGCATCCTCAAGAACGTTCGCGCCTTCCGCGAATTGCAGGAGCGTGAAGGTCACGCAAAGCCGGCAGTGTCGGCGTGGCTGACGGGCCTGCGCGAAACCATCGCCGAGTTGCCCGATTTCGTGCGCGTCGCGGCGGAAACCGGCGTCAAGGAAGTGCATCTGCAGCGCATGGTGTTCTTCAACGACAACGCCTTCGGAATGGCGCGGCCGGATCAAGCTCTCTACGAGCAACTGTCGGGCGAGGAGGCTGTACACATCGATCGTGCGGCCGAACTGGCGCGCAAACTCGGTATCGAATTCAGCGCGTCGGGCGGCGCCTCGGAGCCTGGCATCAGTCTCAAACGCCGCGACAATGGTTCGCCGTGGTCGTTATGCCGGCGCCCGTGGACCGTCATGTATTTCACCGCCAACGGTCGTGCCCTGCCGTGCTGCATCGCGCCATTCTCTCAACACGGCTACGAGAACTATACGCTCGGCGACGCCACGCAGCAGACGCTGCGCGAGATCTGGACCGGTCCGGCCTATGGCGACTTCCGCAAGGCGCTCAAATCGAATACGCCGCCACAAGCTTGCGCCAGTTGCGGCTTGCGCTGGAGCTTGTAGCGATGGGTTCGGAAGCGGCGGCCGTAGCCGTCGTCATTCCGACATTCAATGAAGCCGAATCCATAGCCGCCGTCGTCGCCGAACTGCCCCGCAATGTCGTCGGCAGGATTATCGTGGCCGATGGCGGCTCGACCGATGGGACGCCGCAACAAGCGCGCGATGCCGGTGCCGAGGTCGTTTCAGTCGGCCGCGGTTACGGCCTTGCCTGCCTCGCCGGCGCGAAAGCGGCCACGGATGCCGACATTATCGTCTTCATGGATGGCGACGGCGCCGATGATCCGGGAGCAATTGCCGCTCTGGTGACGCCGATCCAGGACGGCCGGTTCGATTTTGTCATCGCCTCGCGCGCGCGCGGCGCGCGTCAGCCGGGAAGCATGGCGTGGCATCAGATCGCCGCCGGGCTTGCGGCCGGCTGGCTGACCAAGCAGCTTTATGGCGTGCGCTACACCGACATGTGCGCGTTCCGGGCCATTCGCCGCGATACGTTGCTCGCGCTCGGCATGCGCGAGATGACCTATGGCTGGAATCTCGAAATGCAGATGCGCGTGGCTCGGACCGGGCTGCGCGTTCTCGAACTGCCGGTGGACTATCGGCGTCGCCTCGGCGGGGAATCGAAAGTTGCCGGTTCGCTGCGCGGCTCGATCAAGGCGGGGCTGAAAATCATGTCTACCTTCGCGCGCGTTGCTGCGG
This sequence comes from Xanthobacteraceae bacterium, assembly GCA_049796395.1. Classification (GTDB taxonomy): domain Bacteria; phylum Pseudomonadota; class Alphaproteobacteria; order Rhizobiales; family Xanthobacteraceae; genus BOG-931. The sequence continues at coordinate 37,470 of JBARER010000186.1, read as the reverse complement.
AACCGCCGCCGCGCGCCTCCTGATCGGGCTTTAGACCGCGACCTTGCTGAGGAAGCCATCGACGCTGTCGCGCAGGCTGTCGGCGGCCTTCTCGACGGCCATCGACGCCGTCAGTACCGTATCCGCCGAACCGCGCATATCGCCGATCGCGTGCGAGACCCGTTCCAGCACCGCGACTACGGATCGCGTACCCATAGCCGCCGAGGTGACGTTGTTGGAAATCTCGCCGGTTGCCGCGTGCTGTTCCTCGATCGAGCTTGCGATCGCGGTGGTGAATTGGCGGATTTCTTCCATCCGGCCGGTGATGCTGCCGATAGCGCGCACGGCGCCTTGCGTCGCGGACTGTACCGCGGAGATCTGAGAGGCGATGTCGTCGGTCGCCTTGGCGGTTTGCACCGCCAGCGCCTTGACCTCCGAGGCGACCACGGCAAAGCCCTTGCCCGCCGCACCGGCCCGCGCCGCTTCGATGGTGGCATTGAGCGCAAGCAGATTGGTCTGACCGGCGACGCTCTGGATGAGTTTGACGACGTCGTCGATCTTCTGTGCCGCCTGAGCCAGACCGCCGATGATCGCGTTGGTCGATTGGGCTTCGGCGGCTGCGGTGCGCACCACCTCGCTGGCATTGACCACTTGCCGGTTGATTTCCGCGATCGATTTCGACAATTCATCCGCGGCGGCGGCCGCGCTCTCGACGCCGCCAAAGGCGTCGTTGGACGTTCGTACCGCGCCAGCAGTATGGGTCGCAGTTTCGTTCGATGTCGCCGACAGCCCGGCAGCGGTCGATTTCATCGTCGCGGCGCAGTCGCTGACGGTATTGAGCGTGCTTTCGACACAACCGCGAAACCAGACGATGGCGTCGTCGAGCACGGCGCGGCGCGCCGCCTGCTCGGAAAGCAGCGCGCTGTTGCGTTCGGCTGCCCGGCGCGCCGTGATGTCATGATGCGTGCCGAGCCAGTAGCCGGTGCCGGCTATCGCGCGATTGACCACCGAAATGGAGCGGCCGTCGGCGAGCTCCGAGACAAAACTGATTTCCTTTCCGGAGCGCATCATGTCCATGAGCTCGGCGGAGTACTGGGCCGGATCGCGATCGAGGTTTCCGGATTTAAAACGATGGCGGATGATATCGATGAGCCTGGCGCCGGGTTTCACCATGTCCGGCGGCATTGCGTAGATATCGCGATAGCGGGCGTTGCAAACGACCAGATGGCCGGCGGCGTCAAACATGACGGCGCCCTGGTTCATATTGTTCAGCACCAACGCGAGCATCCGGGCTCTACGGCCGCGCCAGAGCGCCAACCCGAGGATGGCACCCATCGACACGACAAAGGCGCATGCCGTCACGACAACAAGCATCGCGTGCTTCCGCCTGCGAGATCGTCCACCGTGCCTTTCCTAGCCAACAGCAATTTACGTTTCGTTAATGAACCGCCGCGCCGCGCCGCGACGAAATAAAAGGCCGGCCGCTGGTGGCCAAGCGGCCAGCCGCGGAGCCGACGTTCCGATCAGGCCGTCAGGATATTGCGGTCGGGATCGAGCCAGAACGCCCACACTGCCGAGCCGATCACCAACAGCACAGCCGCAACGATGAACGGCGCCTGCCAGTTGCCGCCTTCGGCAAGGAAGCCGAAGACGATCGGCGACAGCGCGCCGCCGAAATTGCCCGCCATGTTCATCATGCCGGATACGGTTCCGGAATATTTGCCGCCGGTATCCATCGGCACCGCCCAGGATGGCCCGATGGTGAACTCCAGAAAAAACATTGCGGCGGTGAGGCAGGACACCGCGACATAGGCGTTTGCCGCCAGCGCTGCCGGCACGATGCAGGCCGCACAACCGAGCAGGCCGACGATCGCCACCGCGCGGCGGCCGATCTTGGCGCTGCCGGTGGCCTTTAAAAGCCAATCGGTCGCCAGACCGCCCAGGGTGTCGCCGACGACGCCGGCCCACAACGGCAGCGAGGCGAAAATGCCGACTTTGATCAGCGTGAAATGCCGGACCTCGATCAGATAGGACGGCAGCCAGCTCAGGAAGATCCACAGGCAATAAACATAGGTGAAATAGGCGAACATGATTGCCCACATATTGCCGGAGCTGAGCAGGGTGCTCCATGGCACGTTGGTCTGCTTCTCTATCGGCGGCGGATTGATTTCGCCGCCGGGGCCGCGGCCGCGGATGACTTCCAGCTCGGCCTTGTTAACGAGGCCGTGCTCTTCCGGCAGGTTGCGGTAGCTTATAGCCCACCACAGCGACCACAACATTCCGGTGGCGCCGCAAATATAAAACACCGAACGCCAGCCGAGCGTCGTCATGAGCAGGACCACGATCGGCGGCGCAATAGCGGCGCCGAGCCGGCTGGCGCTGTGGGTGACGCCCTGCACCAGACCGCGTTCGCGGCGCGGGTACCAGAGCTGCATGGCGCGCGTGGCACCGGGAAAGGCGCCGGCCTCGCCGACGCCGAACAGGAACCGTATCGCTATGAAAGAAACGCTGCCGAAAGCGGCGGCGGTCGCGGCGGTCATGATGGACCAATAGGCGACAACGCCGGTGAGCACGCGGCGCGACCCGAAGCGGTCCGACAGCCAGCCGCCGGGAACCTGGAACAGCGCATAGGCCCAGACAAAGGCGGAGAAGATGAAGCCCATGGTGATCTTGTCGAAGCCGAACTCCTTGCTGATCTGCGGCGCGGCGGTCGAGATGTTGACGCGATCGAGATAGGTGATGAGGTACATCACGCTGATCAGCAGCAAGACATACCAGCGTCCGCGGCTGGGTTGCTTGCCTGCGGCATCGGCCATGAGTTTTACTCCCCGTTGATGTATTTTATTGCCCGGAAACCGCGGCAACTTGCCCGTTTACGTCCGATGCGGCAAGCGCACTCATCGCCGCGGCGCTATAGTACGCGGGCAACTGCCGAATCGAGATGATGCCATGATCAAACGCTACAGCGACCATGCCGCCAACGAGCGGACCTTTCTCGCCTGGGTCCGTACCGCCATCGCGGTCATGGCCTTCGGCTTCGTGATCGAGCGGTTCGACTTGTTCCTGCAGGTCATGGCGTCGCAGACGCAACGTCAAGTCAGCGTCCACGGCCAGACCTTCGCCAACCTGGCCGGGCTTGCCTTCATCGCCATCGGCGTCGCCATCATCGCCGTCGCCGGCTGGCGCTTTGCCCGCACCACCAAAGAGCTTGAAACCGACGATGAAGTGCCGAGCACTGGCGCGCGCTTCGACGTGGCGCTGGCGGGGTTGATCGGATTGCTCGGCGTGTCGCTGTTTCTCTATCTGTCGCGTGCCGTGTTGCCGGCGCTGTAGTCGCGGCGCCAAAAATCAGCCGCAGGCAAAAAAAGATACGGCGGGTCGTGACCCGCCGTATCCACGAAGCCGACGCACAACGGCCGATCGCCGGCCGCGTCATGCGCCGATCAGTGCATGGATTTCGGCCTATCGGCAAGTGGCGGCAGAAACGAGGCATCGAAGATTTGCGCTGCCTTGGGCGTGGCCGGCAAGTGCTGCGCATCGACCAGGATGGCAATCGACTTGTCGAGCCGAGCGGGAATGATGGCGCCAAGACCGATGGTGCCGATTTCGGGATCGCTCATCTCCTGCGCCATCGTTGCGAGCAGCTTTTCCTTCTCCAGCGGCGCCTTGATCAGCGGCTCGCGCTTGGACAAGGCCGCGATGGCGGCGTCCGGATCCTTGATGGTGTCATTGATCCCTTTGAACAGGGCAACCAGGAAGCCGCGAACTGCCTCGGGATGTTCCTTGAGCAGCTTGCGCGAGACGATGATTGAATTGGAGTACAGGTTCATGCCGTAATCCGAATAGCGGATGAAGCGAAGCTGCTTGTCCGGATCGATGCCCATGTTCTTGGCCGCGAAGCGGATCGTGTCGATGTACCCGAAGGCGGCATCCACTTGACCCTGCATCAACATCGGTTCACGCAGGTTCGGCTGCATGTTCGTGATTTTGACGGTGCTACAATCGATCTGCGCGATCTTGCAAAAAGCCGGAAACAGTTTCAGCGCGCCATCATTGGCGGGTGCGCCGATCGTCTTGCCTTCCAAGTCTTTTGGTTTGTGGATTGGGCTGTCGGCCTTAACAACGATGACGAACGGCGGCTCGTTATAGAGCATCGCTACCGCGACCGGTGCGATGTCCGGCTTCTGGGCGGCGAGGGTCACGAGCGCATTGATGTCGCCGAACCCCATGTCGTAGGAGCCGTTGGCGACCAGCGGCACGGCGGCGCCGGACCCGTTGCCTTGGTCGAAGCTGACGTCGACCCCGGCCTTGGCGAAGTAGCCGCGGTCTTGCGCAAGGAAGAACATGCCCTGCGGGCCTTCGTACTTCCAGTTCAAGATCATCTTTATCTTTGTCGGCTCCGCGGCCGCCGACCTGGCAACCTGCGTTGCAAATAGCAGCGTGCCGGTGACCACAGCGAAGGCGATGGTCTTCAAGACAGAATGGTGCAAGCAGCGATAGTGGAACATGCCGAGTTTCCCTTTTCCTTTGAGTGGTCAGATGGTGGCGAAATCCGTGCCGCGGGTGGCCCAGCCGGTGACTCTGGATTCGATCATGGAAAAAATCGCGTAGAGAGCGACGCCGAGTACCGCCAGAATCAGCAGCCCGGCGAAGACCAGCGGTACGTCGAAATTCGAGCTGGCGATCATCATGAGGTTGCCGATGCCGCGGTTCGAAGCGACGGTCTCTGAAATCACCGACCCAACGAAGGCAAGCGTCACCGCGACTTTCAGCGAAGCAAAGAAGTAGGGCATGGTGCGCGGCAGACCGACATTGAGCAGCCGCTCCATCTTGGTCGCATTGAGCGTTCGCATGAAATCTTCGAGTTCCGGTTCGGTCGTCGCGAGGCCGGTGGCCACATTGACGACGATCGGAAAGACGCTGGTGACCATGGCGGTCAGCACGGCCGGCACGGTGCCGGAGCCGAACCAAAGTACGAAGATCGGCACCACTGCGACCTTGGGGATGGAGGCGAAGCCGACCAAAAGCGGATTGGCGACGTCATAGGCCACGCGGGAGGAACCGGCGACGATTCCGATCGCGACGCCGAATACGATGGCGAGGGCAAAGCCGACCAAGGTCGTATAAAGCGTTTGAAATGCGTGCGGCCAAATCGCCGGAAATCTCTCAATGAGCGTAGTGACGATTTGGCTCGGACTCGGCAGGATGATGTCGCTGATGTGAAAGCCGACGCAGATCAACTGCCAGACGATGAAGAAACCGAGTATCAGCGCGGCGGACAGGAGGTGCCTGTTTGTTTTGCTCATCACGCCGCTTTCTTGCTGGCATTGCGTACCGAAACGATCGCGGCGCGCAATTCGTGCGTCAGTGAGGTGAATTCGGACATGAATGTCGTCTCGACCGTGCGCGGCCGCTGAAAATCGACGTTCCGCTGCTCGACGATCCGGCCGGGCTTCGCTTGCATCACGCAAATGCGGTCGGCAAGATAACCGGCCTCCTTCAGATCATGCGTCACCAGCAAGACCGTAGGCCGGCGCGTCATCCAAAGGTCCTGCATGATCGACCACAACTCCTCGCGGGTGAACTGGTCGAGCGCGCCGAACGGTTCGTCGAGCATGAGAAGCTCCGGCTCATGGATCAGCGCACGGCAGAGCGACGCGCGCTGCAGCATGCCGCCGGAAAGCTCCCAGGGGCGCTTGTCGCCTTGGTTCGCCAAGCCCACTTGCGCAAGCAGAGCTTCGACCCGGTCGCGGAATTTACGCGAGCGTTCGGCTTTGAATTCGTAACGAAAGGGCGGGACGATCTTGAGCGGCATCATCACGTTGTCGCGGATCGAGAGCCACGGTAATAGTGTCGGGTTCTGGAACGCCATGCCGATCCTGATCGGCGTTGCGCCAACCTCCCGTTCCTTGACAAGCACGCGGCCGGAAGTCTGGCGGATGAGGCCGCTGACCAGTTTCAGGATCGTGGATTTTCCGCAACCGGACGGTCCGACCAAAGCAACGAAGCCGCCTTGGTCGATGGTGAGGTCGGTTTTATCCAGAATAACCTGGGGTTCTTGCGCTGTGCCGTAAACCAGCGTGACCTTCTCAAGCGCTACCAATGGAGTTGAAGAGGACGTTGCAGGGCTCATGACGGACGAACCTCGCTGCGCTCGACGATCTTCCGCATCGACAGGTCGATATTTCGCGGCGCGGGAACGGGCATCTGCTGGATGACGTGGACCGACCGGCCCCAACCGGCAGTTTTCGCGATCAGTTGACGATCGCGCATCACGAAGCGTCCGCGCACTATGGTGTGAACCGGCAGTCCGCTGACGCGGCGACCCTGCCAAGGTGAAATCTTCGAACGCGACTGCAGCGCGCTGTCGTCGATGATCATTTCCCGATTAAGATCGACGAGCGCCAGATCGGCTTCGGCGCCGGGTTGAATAATGCCTTTGCGCGGGTAAAGCCCCCAGTGCTTGGCCGGGTTCGCCGCGCTCCAGCGAACATAATCGCAGATCGATGCCCGTCCGCGGTCGACTTGCGTCAGCATGAGCGGCATCTGGGTCTCGACGCCCGGAAAGCCGCAATCGACCGTCCAGATGTCGTTGCGTGTCTTTTCCTCAGGCGCGTGCGGCGAGTGATCGGTCGCGATCATGTCGATGACGCCGCTTTGCAGTGCCGACCAGAGCGGCTCCTGGTTGCGCGGCTCGCGTACGGGAGGGTTGATGCGAATGATGCCGCCAAAGCGGTGATAGTCTTCGGTCGATAGGAACAGATATTGCGGACAAGTCTCGCCGGTGATGTCAACGCCGCGCGCTTTGGCCTCGGCGAGCGGACGCAGTTCCTCGGCTGAAGAGATGTGCAGAATATGTATCCGCGCGCCTGTCCACTCCGCGAGCGCGGCGGCGCGGCCGACCGCTTCGACGGCTACGATTGCCGGGCGGGCCGCGATATGGGCGAGTGGGTCACAGCGTCCCGCCTCGCGCATTCGGGCCTCGCGCCGCGCCATGATCGATGCCGTTTCGGCGTGCAGCGAAATGCGCTTGCCGGTCTCGGCGACAACCTCGAACGCTTCCAGCATCGCGCCGGTCGACGGCGTTGGCAGCCGTCCAAAAGTCTCCCCCATGTAGAGCTTGAAGCCGATAATGCCGCCTTCGATCATCGCCGGTACGTGGGCGATGGTATCCTCGCCAAGCAAACCGTAGAGACCGTAATCGACGTGGGCCTGCGAACTCGCGATGGCGTGCTTTGCGACCACGGTATCGTGCGTAGCCGTGGTTGGCAGCGTGTTCGGCATGTCAAAGACGGTCGTGACGCCGCCGAAGGCGGCGCCAGCCGTGCCGGTTGCCCAGGTCTCCTTGGTTGGATAGCCCGGATCACGAAAATGGACATGGACGTCAATCGCGCCGGGCAGAATATGAAGCCCGGACGCGTCGAATGTTTCACGAGCGTCCGGCATCGAATCGGCGGCGCCGACGGCCAATATTTTTCCGTCGCGGATGGCCACGCTGGCTTCGATCACCGAGTCCGGCGAGACGATGCGTCCGTCATTGATAACGAGGTCCGCGCTTTTCATGATTGTCCCCTCACAACATCGCCCACCCGCCATCGACGGGCAGGTCCAGTCCGGTGACTTGGCGGGAGACCTCGCTCGCCAGGAAAAGGCAAGCATTCGCGATGTCGCTATCGACCGTGATCCGCTTCAGCGCGTAATCGGCGGCGTGGCGTTCGATGGCTTGGTCCTCGGTAATGCCGAAGCGGCGCGCCATCTCCGGCACCACCTTGGTGAGGAAACGCTCGCCCTCGACCATGCCGGGCGCCACGCAGTTGACGTTGATGTTGTGAGGACCGAGTTCGAGGGCGAAGCTCTTGGTGATGCCTCTTAGGCCCCATTTCGACGCCGAATAGGCGAGGCGCCCCGCCCGGCCTCGCATCCCGAAGGTGCCGCCGACGTTGACGATCTTCCCGCAGTTCTGCGCCATCATGATCGGCGCGACCGCGCGGATCATGTGAAAGCTGCCATTCATATTGAGGGTGACGATTTCGTCGAATTCCTCCGGCGTGGTCTCGGCGCCGGTTTTACCGATCGGACCCGAGCCGCCGGCAACATTGACCAGGATGTCGATCCGCCCGAATGCCGCCCTCGCGCCTTCGACGGCGGCGTCGCAGCTGGCGGCGTCCCTCAGATCGCAGCAAAAAATCGCTGCTGCTTCGCAGCGCTGCCGGCGTGCCTCGGCCGCCACCGGCTCGATGGCTTGGGTGTCGCGGCCAACAAGCGCGAGCCTGCATCCTTCCGCCGCGAATGCCCGGGTTATGGCGGCTCCCATCCCTTTGGCTGGGCCGGTGATGACCGCGACTTTATTGGCTAGTCCGAGTTCCAAGGGCCGTGTCCCTGCGAGACCAAGGCGGACACTGGGCCGAGGGGGTGATGCAATCGAACGCTATTTCGGTCTAGATTAGATACGAAAAAGTATACACCCCGTTCGCGAGGCTTCCCTATGCGTCAGTTACGGATTTGGCAATATGTCGACGAAGCGGCGCGCTGCGGCTCGATCCGGCGGGCGGCCGAGAAACTCAATATCACCCCCTCGGCCTTGCAGCGGCGTATTCAGGACGTCGAGGTTGAATTGGGTGCGGCGTTGTTCGAGCGCCTGCCCAGCGGCGTGAAGCTCACGGCTGCCGGCGAGATGTTCATCCACTGGGTGCGTTCGCAGGCGGCCGCGTTCGAACAGACACAATCTCAGATCGAAGATTTATCGGGACTCCGGCGCGGCGTTGTTCGTATCGCGTGCAGCCAGGCGCTGGCGGTGTCTTTCCTGCCGGCGGAGATCGACAAGTTTCAGACCGATTTTCCGCTCGTGCACTTTTCAGTGGCGGTGAGCGACCATGGCGGGGCGATTACCGCGCTGCGCCAGTACGAGGCGGATCTTGCCCTCGTTTTTCAACCGGAGCGCCACGCCGATTTCCAACCGCTGATGGCCGTCGGCCAACGCCTCATGGCGATTTTTTCCGACGATCATCCGCTCGGCAAAAGGAAGGCGATCAGATTGCGCGAGTGCGCGGCCTATCCTTTGGCGCTGGCCGACCGGACCTTCTCCGGGCGTCGGATTGTGGACGATATCATGGCGTCGGTGTCGATGCGGCTGAATGTGCAGCTCGAATCGAATTCCTTCGAGCTCCTCCGCAATTACGTGCGGCGGACGCAAGCCATCATGCTGCAAATAGAATTGGGGGCGCTTGAAGACTTGCCCAGTCCCGGCCTTATCGCTCGCCCGATCGACGACCGCGATTTGGCGCACGGGTCATTAGTCCTGGGCCAATTAAAGGGGCGCACACTGCCGGTGGCGGTCGCAAAATTCGCCGATCAGATCGCTAATCGGATGGACCAGCTTCGCACGCTGCCGACAGTCTGAGCGCTTGCGTAGGATTTTCGAAAGAACCCGGGCAGAATCAAAATCGGATATGCGAGGTGGTGCCCAGGGGCGGATTGCGCTTTCAAAATGTAAGCCGTTGATGAACCTTACATCTTCGCTTTGGCCTTGCGCAATGTTTATCACACCTGTTGCACACCCCGGCCGTTGACGCATGGGCGTATTACACTTTTAACGAGTTTTTAAGTAAGTCGCGCCAGAGTCGAGGGCATGAAAACCATTGTCTCGGTTCGGCTCTCCCCAGAAAGGCTCGCACAGGTCGATACGGTAGCGCACCGTTTGGGGACGACCCGCTCGGGTGCGATAGACACGGCGTTGCGTATTCTCCCCGACCTACTTTCCGGAAAATCCGAACTAAAATATGGGCCGTTTGGGGTCGTAGAAATCCGGCTCGGTTCATACGGAGAGGCGGTCTCCCGTGAACTATTGTTGGAGACATATCAATCAAGGCAAGAGGCCTCGGAGAAAGCCGCTGAATTGGCGGCAACATATCAAGGTGGTCACGGGCCGAATCACGAACACGGCTACTGGTGGGGCCGGAGCACCGACGGCAAGGTCACGCGGTTCATCGTGGAAGCGAGGCCGTAACGGTTGGGGGCTACCAATCGCCTCCGTACGGAATAATGCCGGTAGATATCATACGGTCGAGTGTCCCTTCTCTGCTTCGTAAGTGTGCGATGACCTCTTCCAAGCCGCGCCTGTAGTGACGAATTTTACGCCTCACGTTCTCGTCTGTTGCGCTCCGTTCTGAATCTTCAAAAGCCGTAAGGTCGCGCTGCCGGAACCCAATGCTCTTCTGAAGTTCGCCTTTCCATTTTACGGGATCAAAGCCGGGCCAAATAACGGATGCGGGAATTGTTCGAAGTGCGTCGAACGGATAAATCGCGGAGTACGTTCCGTCCGAACGTGTCATCCGATCGAACATCATTCGCACGCAATTGTCGCCGTCGGTCTTAACGTACTCGGTCACTGTTTCGTCGATTTGAATGAACGGCGTGCCCCGCTCCTGAACATCCGCGCGCATGAACGCGACGTTCTTTTCGTTTTCGACCGCATGCAGATATCCCGTGCCCACGAACTGTTTGTCATCGTGGTAGATTTTTCCGCGCGTCACGAATCCCCGACACAACGCGCCTTTCGCAACGAATTTGATAGCGATACCGAAGCAGTAGTGAGCAAGGTTTACCGCGCCTACCGGCGACACTTCCGTCGATACGACAACGCAGTCTGAAATTTGCGTCATCTTGAAATCAATGTCAGCGGCCATACGGCGAGACTCCGGGCATACGCTGGGATAGAACTGCTTGTCGGGAGAACCCAGCAATTTTGCCAACTCAAGAGGTCGAGACAGGTCGCGACCACTCGCCTCTTCGGCTCTCAGCAGCTCCGAAAAACCGAGAATATCGACGAACGCAATGAATTTATCTTTGGTCTGCACGGGCATCAGTAATCCGGTGCGTTAAAGAGCGGTGATACAAGCACGGGGATACTCGGGCTTGTGCCGACATGCGCAACAACCTGACGGACCGCATCAGCATAGTAAGGCGGGGCTCCCGGTGCGACGTGAATGGCCGCGACCAATTTCTCAATATCGCAGTCCACGTATTCGCCTTTGCCGAACACCTTCAGAAGAATCGTTGCGCGGACTTCCTGCTCATGTCGGAACTCTCTGCGCTTTAGGAACAAGCTGTAATGTCTGTGGCCTTTGTCTATGGGGTCCTTGTCGAAGTCCATGTAACGAATCTCGTCAACAATTACCCCATCGCGGTTGAACGCGCTCTGGAGGCGGGCTACTGAGGATTCGACTGCGATGCAATTGCCGTAGAGCTCCCACATCGCAGCCGATTCGGTCTCGTTCTTGTGCCAGCAATTTACGCCGAAACGCGTAGCTACTTCTTTTAGCAGATTTGGCGCATTCAATCCTAACTCGACTTTTTTGACCGCGTCGTCGAGCATCGTTAGGTCGCGGCCGGGATATCGCACCCCAAATTCGGCTCGCAACTCTCGAAAATGGGTAACGTATTTGTCGGTGATTTCCGTGTGCGCCTGCACATGGCTTCGCGGCAGATACCCCTCGAAGGGGTCGTCAAAGTCGTTTGGACAGGCAAAGAAGAGGCTTTTCCTAGAGAGCATGCTGATGAGTTTGGGAAGGTCGATGTATCTCCATATCCGCATTGAGTCTGTGCCTATTCAGCGTAATGAACTTCTTGCGGCGCGATGCCCTCGCCGACAAGACCGAGTATGAGGTACACCAAGGCGTCTACGCCATCATCGTGCTTCTCAAATGCCAAACCCAATAGGTGCGTGAGAAGCCGCTCGCATCCGTTGCGCGGGAATTTGCGCGATAGCATCGACGGGCTTTTGTGAATGCCGTTCGCTATCTCGGCACTCAAAAGCGGCTAGGTCGAGCTTGACAGCCTTCTTCACGGCTTCAATCTTGTCGTGGACGAGCGGCACGGGCGGCCCATTCTCTGCTTTCCAGTACACGACTGTGAGTAGCTCATCGCGCATGAGCCGCCGCGCGGTGACCGATCAAGCTCTTCGCAGACGCGCGTCGTAAACGAAGATTATCATGCGGCACGAGAAACTGGGAGGGAGTGCCTAGCCAGTCAGAGCTAAAAGGCAACGATAACCCTATAGGCGCTTCTTAGACCGCTCGTCAAAAAACGACCGCATGGTCACCCCAAGCGCCTTCGCGATGTGCCAAACAGTGACCACCGTCGGATTGCGATTCCCCTGCTCAAGGCCGCTCACGTAGGCCCGGTCAACGCCCATCCGCGCGGCCAATTCCGCCTGCGAAATCTTCGCCGCAAGCCTTAGCCTACGAACATTCTGACCAACCAATCGCCGCGCGTCCTCTGGCATAGACGCGAGGGGACAGTCTGTTGCATTTTAGTGCGACGCATTATAGTGCACATATTAGCTTGGTGTTTCTGCCCGCGCGGCTAACGATACGGCGGGGTGCCCTCAAGATGGTACCAGGGGAGGTTCCTGATGGTGGAGCAGCAGCAGGCCGAACGCCCTTCGGAGCAACAAGTTTTAGCGCCTCTGACGCAACAGGAACGGTTGACGGCACAGAACCAATTGAACCTCGGTTTAAGGCTACCCGGGGAACCCCTGCTGTCCAGAGAGGACGTTACCCGACGCAATCAGGCGCGGCTGCAAACCATGTTCCCCGATCCGCCGGAAATGAGCATGGCGTGGAGCAATGGTCGGTGGGATCGCCGGACGCAGAACATACTAGCAGGGGCTTGGGTAGCGGCCATTCTATATGCGATAGCATTTTGGGTCTTTCGGGGAGTGGAGAGCCTGCTGGGAATGCTGCACTAGGGTCTAAAATTCGAGCGGTCAGATCGCGGCAGCGGCCCTGGCATTTTCCCCCGTGCGCTTTCTTCGTTGCAAAGTGCGCGAAGCACTCCAAAGCGCAATGGGCACCGCATCTGCGCCGCTCCTCTGAGTCAATTCGACTCATCGCCACCCGCTCAGACTGTTCGTAAAAGGAGCATTGTTCCAACAGTCACTCCAAGGGGGAGCCTGAGAGCAATGCCGAAATCACACCTGAAGCTAGTCACGCCGCCCGCCGTAAATCGAACAGTCACACCCAAGCGCCGCCCCAATGCCGAGCTACGAACGCGCGAGCACCTGACGGCGGCGGAAGTGGAAGGGCTGATTGAGGCTGCGAAGGGCAACCGCTGGGGCCAGCGCGACGGCACGATGATCCTGGTTGCCTACCGTCATGGGCTCCGTGCATCTGAACTGGTTGACCTGCGCTGGGATCAAGTGGATTTCGCAACGGCAACCCTTCACGTCCGCAGAGTGAAACAAGGCACGCCCAGCACCCACCCGATCCTTGGTGACGAACTGCGGGGCCTGCGGCGGCTACAGCGCGAGCAAGAGCCTTCGTCACCCTTCGTGTTTACGTCCGAACGCGGTGCACCGTTCACCACCGCAGGATTGGCCCGCATGGTGGAACGTGCAGGCATAGGGGCTAGGCTCCCCTTCAAGGCGCACCCGCACATGTTGCGGCATGGCTGCGGCTATGCGTTGGCGAACAAAGGTCACGACACACGGGCGCTCCAAGCCTATCTCGGTCACAAGAACATCCAGCACACTGTGCGCTACACTGAGTTGGCACCGACGCGGTTCAAGGATTTCTGGCGACAATGATCGGCCTCGGCTACGACATCTGAAAGGGGGGCGCTATGAGTAGTGTACACAGATATAGACAACCTGATGCGGGCATCATCAATAAGAAGCTTGAGTGGTTGCGAGAAGCACTAGAGGCGCGAGCACCAAACGCCGACGCTTATCCGCAGCGAATGCCTACGCCGGAATTGCTCATCGCGGGGCTGCGAGAACATGATAATCCTCGATGGGAGATTGGAATAATACACTGCGAAGTGGAGCGTGATCCGGATGGCTCCTCGGCAATAAACTTTCACTACGCGAAGCCTGGCGACCGTCGAACGGAGGAAGAAAGAAACTGGACTCAGCGCCTTTACGATCCGGCAGCGGTACTTGTCCAGCAATTGCATATATTGTTTGGCGGCCAACTGGGGATGAAGACAAGCCGTAGCCACTCTAAAGGCACGCCTTTCCACTATCCGGCGATCTACCTTCCTGAGGGCTTGTCGGAAGGTGTTCGTCGCTTTCGGTTCGCTCGCGGGATCGTTGATGCGCCGCCCCATCGGCTCGCTACCGGCAATGACAGATTCCGCGACCTTCGACGCAGGCAACTGACTCAACCCTGGCTAACGCAGGGAAAGGCCTCTGAAAGATACGGTCGACAGCAAGGAGGGAAATATTCAACCCGGGCTGGCGCGATTGATGCCTCGCTCTCCGCTTTCGATGCCAACCTTAAAAAATCGGGACTGAGACTGGAGCGTGACCAATACAAAAGGATGCTCACAGACGCCTATGCGCTCCTAGACAGGCATCCCCTGCAGCGAGTTACTAAGGCTGATGAAGTCGGCAAGTGATAAAATTCAGCAATGACCAGCAATATCAGTCGCTTAATTATGACGCTAAATACAGAGAGCAGGGGACCTTTAGGTAATTCCCATCCCATGGTTCCTCTCCTAGCGCATTTAATGTCCCCCTCCTGTGTGGGATCACATCGGTAGTTCTGTGCTCGGTCACTCCGCGCCCGGAACGCAACAGCTTCATCTGAGAACTCCCTCAGTGCGGAGCGGGAGAGGCCGAGCATGGAGCCGGTCCCCGTGGTCGTCAGCATGGGTAGAGGATGAAAAGGGAGACCGTCCCCTCGGCATGGGCCTTCAACGCTCCTCTGTGGGTTCACCGAGTCGATGGTGGTTGCATCATGGGGACCACTCTTGAAGCATTGCTTCGGAGTGATCGGGCACCATCAACATCACGACCGCAGTGCCGTGCTCTAGGAGGGCGCAACGGTAGGCCATCCCTCATGGATACCGGTGGTCGGTAGACGGTGAGGAAGGGACACATCCATCCGCCGTGAAAGCGTCATGGAAAGCATCATGGGACTCCCTGATGGTGCCTCGTCATGGCGACCAACGCGCCCTCCCTCATGGGTGTGCAGGTGTGTAAGCGTTCTCTTGCGTCTTGATGGAGGTGGGAGCGGTGGTGAGACTACGCCCGCACTTTGTAGCGAGGTAGCTTCGCGATGGCAGCCGCCTGAGTCTTGATGGTCACCTCGCCATATCCCTCCCCAGCACTGCGCGGACTGTGCCCCTGGATGGCGTCCAAGATGCGGTGCTCAATGCCTGCCTCAATGCCAACTGTCTTGAAGCGATGACGCCAGCCGTGACTTGGTGCGACGTTCTTGTCGGGTACTACGGTGCGAACGAACTCCGCGATTCTATTCTTGACGGTCCCTAGCGACCTCGACACGTCTCCGCTCGCGGTTAGCTTAATGAATAGATGACCGGGTGCAGCCCCTTTCACGAAGGCCGTGAATCCTAGCTCCGCCAGGTGCTCATGCAGCACCACATCCCGCGCCTCGTTCGTCTTCACGGTCCCCGCGTCCGGCGTGATCTTGGCGATCCAATGCTTTCCATCGCGCCGAATGTCCTCCTTGCGGAGTTGCGCCAGTTCGCCCACACGGGCGCCTGTGTAAGCGCAAAGCCAAGGCACCCATCGCTTAGCGGCAAAAGTCTTAGGCATCTCTTGGCCACGCCTGAGTCGTTGGGCGGCATTTAGAACGGCATCGGCCTCCGCGTCCGTGAAGCCCTTGGAGCGCAGCTTGCGCGGCTTGCTGAGCTTGATGGTCAGCCCTTCGGCCGGGTTCGTGTCCATCTTTCCGTTGGCCTTCGCCCAGCCGAACACCGTCTTGAGGGCGGACAAGTCGCTATCCTTCACGGTCTTTGCAGAGATTGGTAGGCCAGTGCGCGGGTTGATGGATGCGAGGCGGTGGTTCTTGAAGCGAGCCACGTCGTCGCGCGTCACGCGGCTTGCATCATCGTGCGCGAGATAGTCAACGAAGGCAGCCATCGTGTTGCTGTAGCTTTCGTGTGTGCTCGGCTTTCGGCCCGCCGCTTTTGCCTCAGTCCACCACGTCCCAACGAGACCCTTCAGGGAGACCTTGGCGGCGGCCGGTGTGGGAGCCTTCTCGACCTGCAATGGCGTCCATTCCGGGAAACGTTCGGACTTCGCATCAGGAGAGTAGTCGCCCTCGGCATTCCTTTTGCGAGTCTCAAAGGCGTCTCGCAACGCCTGCCAAAATGCTGGCAAGATGATGCTACGAGTGTTCTCGTCAACACGCTTGATCCCCTTCGCCAGCAAGAGCCGATCCACAATCGCCCCTAATGGCTTCTCCAAATCGCTGGGCTCTCCAGTAGCTCCGATCTTCTCCCAATTGGCCAGGACCGCTTGCCATTCGGCGTTGCCGACATGGGTGCCGTATTCTCGTTGCCATCCGACGCCGGGGGTGTGAACCATTGCAATGGCACGCTCGCGGCCTTCGCCATTCACCCATGCGTGGTAAAGTTCGCCCGCGAGAGCCGTCGCTTGCCGATGGGTGAGGCTCACCGGCGCATCTTCGCGTAGAGCACGCCAGACGTTTTCCAAATACGCATCCACCGCTGCCAAACGGGATTTCACTTCGGCGGGATTGTCAGTACGGAGTGACAGCCGCACCGATTGCGTGCGAGGCGTGATGACGACGACTTGCGTCTGGTCACCGACTGGAATGGAGAGCTTCAGCCCGACGGCCTTGCTTCTCACATCAGACGGAATGCGACGGACGAATTGAGGGTTACGGGAGCCTGTGCGCTTCACCGGACGGACCAGCCGAAATAGCATTGTTGCTCACCCTTGTAGCACAGTCGGGCAAGCGCAAGAGCTTGAAAGGGCTCATCTCGTTGAAGTGAAAGGCTTCTTAGTTTTGATGGTGCCCAGGGGCGGAATTGAACCACCGACACCTGCATTTTCAGTGCAGTGCTCTACCAACTGAGCTACCTGGGCCCACGGAACGGCGCTTATAAAGCCTCAGGCGATAGCTGTCCACAACGCGAAATTCGCTGGCGGTACTGGAGCGTTTTGCCGGATCGATGCGAAGCGCTGTGCGGCGATTCAAACCGGCGTCTCCTCGTCGTCATTGCGCCGTTCGTCCTCTTCCTCGTCTTCCGCCACCGGTACCGCATAGACCCCCGATAGCCAGCGGTTGAGATCGACGTCGCCGCAGCGTTTTGAGCAAAATGGGCGGAATAATGCGTCCGCCGGCTTGCCGCAGATCGGGCATTTCGGGCGTTTGTTCCGCTCGGCCATGACCGAAATATGGGTCCCGCGCCCGCTGGTGCCAGCGTCAGGTAACGTTCAGCCAGCCGAAATGGATCGGAAAGCCTTCGCCGGCGAGGAGCGTCGTGGTCTCGTAGAGCGGCAGGCCGACGACATTGGAATAGGAACCGACGATCTTGACCATAAAGCTTCCGGCGATGCCCTGAGCCGCGTAGCCGCCGGCTTTGCCGCGCCATTCGCCGGACGCCAGATAGGCCTCGATGTCCTGGTCGGACAGCCTTTTAAACCGCACCCGGGTTTCGACGTAGCGGTGGCGGAACGTCTCCTTCGGCGTCACCAGCGATATCGCGGTATGGACGCGATGATTGCGTCCTGAAAGCAGCCGCAGGCACTGCGCCGCTTCGTCGAGCAATTCGGCCTTGGGCAGAATGCGGCGTCCGACCGCGACGATAGTATCGGCGGCGAGGATGTACGCGCCTTTCAGCTCGTCATCGATGCTAACCATGGCGAGCGCGGCTTCCGCCTTTTCCCGCGCCAACCGCGTGGCGCAGGCGCGCGGCAACTCACCTCGCTTCGGCGCTTCGTCGATATCGGTCGGACGCAGCGCATCGGGCTCGATGCCGACCTGATTGACCAGCGAGAGCCGGCGCGGCGACCCAGAGGCCAGTACTAGTTTGGGACGGCCAATCATTTGAACCGATAGGTAATCCGGCCCTTGGTCAGATCGTAGGGCGTCATTTCCACCAGCACCTTGTCGCCAGCCAACACGCGAATGCGATTCTTGCGCATGCGTCCCGCAGTGTGGGCGATGATTTCATGTTCGTTCTCGAGCTTGATGCGGAAAGTGGCGTTCGGAAGCAACTCCGTCACGACACCGGGAAATTCCAACAATTCTTCCTTCGTCATTCGCTTCCCGGGGAATGTTGTGCCGTAGCCGCGACCGTCCTCTGCGGCTGCCAAAATTGGCGCGAAAACTAGCGGATGATGGGGCACTTAACAACTGCCGCGGCGGCGGGCTTTTGCGACCCGGTCTCCGCGCCGGCTCGGATCACTCGTTACCTGTGCCGCGGGTGACGAAGCGTTCGCGGATGCGCGCCAAGAGCTGATCGCGGACTCCGCGATAGGCGTCGAGCTGCTGTTCGCGACTGCCCTCGACCGCGGTCGGGTCGGGTGTCGGCCAATACTCGACGTCGATGCCGCTCAGCCGGGTGAGTTCGAGCGCCCGGTGATGCGCTTCCGGAGCCAGCGTGACGATCAGGTCGAAATTCAGCCCCTCCCACTCTTCCAACTCTTCAAGGGTGATCGGCTTGTGCCGCGATATATCCAGGCCGACTTCAGCCATGCTGGCGACGGCAAAGGCATCGGGTTCGCCTTTGCGCGCGCCGGCCGAAGCGACATACACAGCGCGTCCGAAGATCTGGCCAAATAGCGCCGCCGCAATCGGCGAGCGCACCGCATTGCGGCTGCAGGCGAATAGAACGGCCAGTGGCGGCCTCGCTGCCTGCGGCATCAGGCCTTAGCCCTTCCAATATAAAACCGTGATCAGCGTGAACAGCCGCCTCGCCGTATCGAAGTCGACATCGACTTTGCGCTTGAGCCTATCCACAACCAGCTGCGAACCGTCGTCGTGCAGTGCGCGCCGAGCCATGTCCAGAGCCTCGATCCGATCCGGCGTCGCGGTACGAATGGCGGCGTAATAGCTGTCGCAGACGACGAAGTAATCTTTGACGATGCGGCGGAACGGCACCAGCGACAGCATATGGGCGATGACCGGCGTGCCGTCGTTAAGCCGAATGTCGAACACCAGACGATTGCCGCTGATGCCGAGCTGCAGCGTATAAGGCCCGCGATCGTCGCCGACCGGGCAGAATTTATTGTCTTGAACCAGGTCGTAGATCGCCACCCGCCGCTCGTGCTCGACGTCGTCATTGGAGCTGCCCAGCGAAGCTTCGTCGATCGTAACCGCGGCGAGGCGGCCGGCATCGTTTTTTGCTGGGCCTTTCCGCGCCATCAACGATTGAGCCGAATGGCAATGGAGCGGGCATGGGCTTCCAGCCCTTCCGCACGGCCGAGCGTGATTGCCGCACCGGCGAGCGCGCGCAACTGCTCCGGGCCGCATTTGAGGATCGAGGTGCGCTTCATGAAATCGAGGACGCCGAGCCCGGACGAAAAACGCGCCGAGCGCGCTGTCGGCAGCACGTGATTGGAGCCGGCGACATAATCTCCGATCGCCTCCGGCGTATGGGCGCCGATGAAAATGGCGCCGGCATTGCGGATGGCGGCGGCTAGGCGCTCGGCATCGGCGGCGGCGATTTCCAGATGCTCCGGAGCAACCGCGTCGATCAGCGGCACCGCTTCATCGAGAGTTCGGACCAGGATCACCGCACCGAAATCCCGCCACGAGGCGCCGGCCACCTTGCCGCGCTCCAGCCGTTTCAGTTGATCCTCGACCGCGCGTTCCGTCGCGGCCGCGAGCTCGGCATCGTCGGTGATCAGGATCGCCTGCGCGCTGGCGTCGTGCTCGGCCTGCGCCAACAGATCGGCTGCGATCCAGTCGGGATTGCCGGTGCCGTCGGCGACGATCAGGACTTCGGACGGCCCGGCGATCATGTCGATGCCGACTTTGCCGAACACGATGCGCTTGGCGGCTGCCACATAGGCGTTGCCCGGTCCGACGATCTTCGCCACCGGCGCGATGGTCACGGTGCCGTAAGCCAGGGCGGCGATCGCCTGCGCGCCGCCCACGCGGAAAATCTCATCGACGCCGGCGAGCTTGGCCGCCGCTAAAACCAGCGGATTGAGTGCGCCGCCGGGGGCCGGGACTACCATCGCGAGCCGTGGCACGCCGGCGACCTTGGCCGGCACCGCATTCATCAAGACAGAGGAGGGGTAGGCGGCGGTACCGCCGGGCACGTACAGACCGACCGCCTCGATCGCGCTCCAGCGGGCGCCAAGCTCGACACCGAGCGCATCGATAAACCGATCGTTCTGCGGCACCTGGCGGCGGTGATAGGTCTCGATGCGGCTGCGGGCGAGTTCGAGCGCATCAAGCGCATCGCGGCTGCATGCCGCGACCGCAACAGCAACTTCGTCCGCGGTTACTTTCAGCGCGACGCGGTCGAGATCGAGCTTGTCGAATTTGAGGGTGTACTCTTTGACAGCCGGGTCACCGCGAGCGGCGACGTCGTCGACAATGGCGCGCACGGTGGCTTCAACGTCGGCCGCCGCCTCGCGCTTGGTCTCGAGGAACGCGCGAAATCTTGGAGTAAAATCGCCGGAGCGAATATCGAGATGGATTGGCATGGGCCCGAACCGACTGCGCGTGGCGGCGGCGCCAGTTTTTGTCTCCGCCGGCGCGGTGAGTAGCAGTCCTCTGTAATTATAACAATTCTAATATTGCGCTTTTGGATTGACAAAAAGTCCGCTGTTCCCCAACTCCTGGGTGATCACTGCAGGGTCTTTATCAAGGTGTCTGCTACCGATGTCAGCGCGCGCGATCGAAACGCTCGGCCGGAGGCTCGGACCGCTCTTCGTAATTGCCGCGATGCTGGCATTGACGGCGTCGGCGGCGCGCGCGGACACGGTCAAGCTTTCGATTACGATCAAAGATCAAAAATTCGATCCCGCCGAGCTGCACGCTCCGCCCGGCCAGACGATCGAGATCGCGGTCAAGAACCTCAATCCGATCGTCTCGGAATTCGAAAGCGCCGATCTGCACTTCGAGAAAATCGTTCCGGCCGGTAGCCAGGGCGTCGTTTATGTCCGCCCGCTGCAGCCGGGCCGCTACAATTTCTACGACGATTTCCATCATGCAACGCAGGGCACCCTGGTGGTGCCATGAGGTGTCATGAGGCGATTCCGTAGACGTGAAATGAAAGTGGTGTGAGGTCTTAAGTGCTTGCTGCGCTCCTGATCGTTTTCCGCGAGGTTTTCGAGGCCGGACTGATCGTCGGCATCGTCATGGCCGTAACGACCGGCGTCGCCGGCCGGACGCTCTGGATCGCCGGCGGCGTCTTCGCCGGCGTGTTCGGCGCCTGCCTCGTGGCGCTATTTACCGGCGGTCTGTCGAATCTGTTCGGCGGTAGCGGCCAGGAGGTATTCAACGCCGGCATCCTCGGTTTCGCGGTGCTGATGTTGACCTGGCACAATGTCTGGATGGCGCGGCACGGCCGGGAGCTGGTCGCCGAACTGCGCGCCGCCGGCGAGGCGGTGGCCGCCGGCTCGAAATCGCTTCTGGCACTCGCCATCGTCGTCGCCATCGCGGTATTGCGCGAAGGCTCCGAAGTCGTGCTGTTTCTCTACGGCGTCGCGGCGGCGCAGGGCGGCGCCAGCTGGTCCATGGTTGCCGGCGGCTTCATCGGCCTGATCCTCGGCTCATCGGTGTGCCTGATGACCTATCTCGGCCTCATCACCATTCCGACGCGTTATCTGTTCGGGGTGACCAGCGCGCTGATCGCACTGCTTGCCGCGGGGATGGCGGCGCAAGCGATCGCTTTCCTCGAACAGGCCGATATCCTCACGGCGCTCGACGAGACGGTATGGGATACGTCCTGGATTCTGAGCGATTCCAGCTTCTTGGGTCGCGCGCTCCATACGCTGATCGGCTATGTCGATCAGCCGACCGCGATGCAGCTCGTTGTTTACCTGGCGACTCTCGGCGCTATCGTCGTCTTGATGAAGCTTTTTGCGAGCCCGCCGGTCCGGCAACCGCGCACCGCATGACGCTATTCTGTCTGCGCTCTCTAACTCTGCGCGCCGGGGAGACGATTAGGCCGACGCCCGGCCGGCGAAATGGTCGGGACAAATCGCGACGGCCGATACGTCGCCAAGATCGGCCAGTTCCGCCTCCAGACATTCGACTTCGAGGCGGATGACGCCGCCGCCGGAGAAGGTCAGCGATACAACGCCGGCCGGCGCATCGGTTCCGAAAAATTCGACGGCAAGAAGATTAAGCAGCGCATTCTTGTCGGTCTGATCGAGGTCGCGGCATTTGCAGGCATTGACCCGCTCAAAGCGCAGCGCGGTCCGGCAGCGCCGGTAATGCGCCTTCTGTCCGTTGCCGTCGACCGCGCTCATCCAATCGAAACGATTGACCGCCATCACGAACCGATGGTCACCCGGCTGCCAGAAAATGTCGCTGACCTTGACCGCGGCGTCCTGCAGGTGCGCCGATACGACGGCCACGTCGTCGTTGTCGAGAGCGACGAGCTTGAGTTCGTCAGTACATGCGTTCATCGGTCGCCCCGTCTGTCCGTCTGCCTCTAACAGTTTGAAAGTTAGGCAGCGAACGGCCGTGCCGCAAGTCCTTGCCGCGGCCGGCGTTGTCCAAAATGCAACGTCTAAAACGCGACGCAGGCGGGCCGCACGATGACGCCGACAGAACGCTGATGGAATTTGCTCTTATAGGCTTTAACCACCGCATCGAGCCGGGTCTGCTCGCCGCCGCCGTTGCTGGGCAAGACGATTTCAACTTTTTTCGTCGGTTCGCGCACGGTTCTACCGCTTGAGTCATCGCGCCATTGCCCGACGGCGTCGGTGATGGTCAGGCCGTCGGGAAAGCGCGGCGTCAACTCGCGGGCGACGAAATTCGACCACGCCGATTCGCTGACGCCGAGGCGTCGGCCGATGTTGCGACCAAATAGAAGCTCGGCGACTTGCCGCGGATGTTGCGCACCCGCGCATGACAGTTCGGGTATCTGGGCGGCAAGCCGCGTCGGCGCCGCGAAGCTTGCGCAGGCGCCGGCCAGCAGCAACAACAGTGCGCCCGTTCTAATGCCGATTGTCATCTCATGTCCGACGTTCTTGAATAACAAAGCAGATTTTGCGGAAGTTCGATTTGCATCCAGACGACCGACGCGCTAAGAACGACCTAACAAAAGCATTTGTTAACTCGCCCCGCCGGGTCTGCAATGCCACCCTTGCTTCAAGTTCCATGATCGCATATGTGGCGGCTGGTCGGCTCTCGCAAAGGTGATCTCCATCCACTCCATCGGCTTTTCTTTTACATCCGTAATTGATACAAGCCGGCTTTCTTGAAAGGGAGGCATTATGGCTAAGAGGAAGAAGAAGCGGCGTTCGTGGACTGCAGGTGAGGTCCGTGATCTGAAGTCCATGGCGCGCAAGAAGACGACGGCGTCGCAAATTGCCAGGAAGCTTAAGCGGACCGAAGGCGCGACGCGCCAGAAGGCCTTCAGCATCGGGCTCTCGCTCGATTCTCGTTCCTGAAATTCAACAGCATAGCTGCTTTGAGATTGTTGATCGGCGCGGGCCTCTGATTGCAGGGGCCCGCGTCGTATTGCGTTTTGTTCGGCGAGGCGGCTCGTTTGGTCAGTGGGTTTGCACCGGCGCCGGGCGCGTGGGTTCGCGCCAGCTCGGATCGTCAGCCAGGTCGTCGCTGGGTCAGGTCGTCGCTGGATCAGGTCTTCGCGGGCCAAGTTCTCAAGGGGCCGCAGCCGGGAATAATGCCGGCCCGCGCGGAATGACGGGCTGCGGCGTCGGCCGCACTGTGGACCGTTGCAACTGCTGTCTATCCGGCCGGGCATTAACTAACGGCCGTGAAGCCGCCTAAATCCAGATGTAACCGGGCGCCATCCGGGCTATAATGTTCTCGATTTGGTCGGGGATCGGGTTATCCGGCGCAAGTTGCGCCGTTGCCGGTCGTTTGGCAGAGCGGGCGCGGTATTTGGCCCGCCAGATGGTACGTAGGCTTCATGAGCCAGACCCACGGTCCGCTGCGGCAGCAGCCCGCGAGTTCCGAGCTTGCCGCCGCACTCGGCGCATGCCGACGGGCGTTTATCGCTATCGCGCTGTTTTCCGGCATGAGCAATGTTTTGATGCTGTCCGGCGCGCTGTTCATGCTGGAAATATACGATCGGGTGCTGCCCAGCCGCAGCCTTCCCACCCTGGTCGGCTTGTTGATCCTTGTCGCCGGCCTTTACGGCGCTCAAGGCCTCATCGACATGATCCGCAGCCGTATTTTGGTGCGAGTCGGACGCAGTCTCGATGAAACGATGAGCGCCAGGGTCTATGACGCCATCGTCCGCTTGCCGCTCAAGGCCGGCGCCAAGGGCGACGGCACCCAGCCGATCCGCGACCTCGATTCAGTGCGGGGCTTTTTGTCCGGCAGCGGACCGATTTCCTTTTTCGACCTGCCGTGGATGCCAATCTATCTGGCGATCTGTTTTCTGTTCCATCCTTATCTTGGCCTGACTGCGCTGGGCGGCGCCATTGTCCTGATCATCCTCACCGTCATCACCGAGTTGAAGACCAGGCGGCCGACGCGCAGCGCCGCCCAATTTGCCGTCGCGCGCAATACGCTTCTCGAAGCGAGCCGCCGCAATGCCGAGGCCATCACCGCCATGGGCATGGCCGGCCGCATCTCCAAGCACTGGAGCGAGCTCAACCGCAATTTCGTGGCTTCGAGCGGCCGCGCCAGCGACGTCGGCGGTGGCCTCGGCGCCTTTTCCAGGGTGCTACGGATGATGCTGCAATCGACGATTTTGGCGGTGGGCGCCTATCTCGTTATCGATCAGCAATCGACGCCCGGCATTATGATCGCAGCTTCGATTCTGGGGGCCCGGGCCTTGGCGCCGGTGGATCTGGCGATCGCCAATTGGCGGGGCTTTGTCGGCGCCAGGCAAAGCTGGCAGCGGTTGTCGCGCCTGCTCGGGCACCTGCCGCCGACGACCGATCCGATGCCGCTCAAGCCGCCGGCGAGGACGCTGGTCGTGCAGAATGCTGCCGTCGCGCCGCCGGGCCAGCCCAGGATCGTCTGTCAGGACGTTAATTTCACGCTTGCCGCCGGTAAAGCGCTTGGCGTAATCGGACCTACGGCGTCGGGCAAATCCTCGCTGGCGCGCATGCTGGTGGGCGTCTGGGCCGCGGCGCGCGGCACCGTGCGGCTCGACGGCGCCACGCTCGATCAGTGGTCGCCCGAGGCGCTCGGCCAATACATCGGTTATGTTCCTCAGGACGTCGAATTGTTTAACGGCACGGTGGCGCAGAACATCGCACGTTTCGAGGATCCGCCCGACGCGGACGCTGTGATTGCCGCCGCGCATGCCGCCGGCGTGCACGACCTCATCATTAATCTGCCGGAGGGTTATGAGACCGTGGTCGGCGAACAAGGGAGCGCACTGTCCGCCGGGCAGGCGCAGCGTATCGCGCTGGCACGGGCGCTCTATCGCGATCCGTTCCTCGTCGTCCTCGATGAGCCCAATTCCAATCTCGACGCTGAAGGCGACGAAGCGCTGACCAAGGCCATTCTCGGCCTACGGGCGCGCGGCGCAATCACCGTGGTCGTCGCGCATCGTCCGAGCGCCATCGCCGGCGTCGACTATATTCTGATCATGGCCAAGGGCCGGCAGCAGCAGTTCGGGCCGAAGGAGGAGATCCTTACGCGGCTCACCCCGTCGAACGCAGCGCCGCGGAGCTTGAAGGTCGCGGAGCAGGGAGGCGCTGGATGAAGAGCGCCAAACAGAGCCAAGTCGATGCGGCGCCGCGTGCCATCCGCCCGATCTTGAAAATCTTCGCCGCCGCGCGGACGGGGATACAGTGGGCTTTCGGCGACGCAGGTCCCAAAGACAGTGCCGACGAATCGATCCGCCGTCATGTCATTGCCGGCACCGTTCTCGTCGGCGTTCTGGCCTTCGGCCTGGGCGGCTGGGCTTCGACCGCGGAAATCTCCGGCGCGCTGATCGTCCAAGGCGACATCGTCGTCGATTCCAACATCAAGAAGGTTCAGCATCCGACCGGCGGCGTCGTCGGCCAGCTATTCGTTCACGACGGCGACCATGTGAAGGCCGGCCAAATACTCATTCGTCTCGACGAGACGGTCACGCAGGCCAATCTGGCAATCGTCACCAAGGGCTTGACCGAGCTTTATGCGCGCAAAGCGCGGCTGGTCGCCGAACTCAACGGCGACGACACGGTCGCCGTTCCCAAGGAGCTTGCCGATCACCTGGATAATCCCGACGTGCAGGACGCGATGACGAGCGAGCGCAAGCTGTTCGACCTGCGGCGACAAGATCGCGCCGGCCAGAAAAATCAGTTGCAGGAACGGGTTACGCAATTGCAGCAGGAAATTGCCGGCCTCGCGGCCCAGCAGAACGCGAAAGACGAGGAAATCGGCCTCATTGAGCAGGAACTCAAAGGAGTTCGCGATCTCTACGCTAAGAATTTGGTGCAACTCAATCGACTGACCTCACTCGAGCGTGACGAAGCCCAGTTGCAGGGATCGCGCGGACAGCTCCTCGCTCAAGTCGCCGAGGCGAAGGGTAAAATCGCCGAGACCCAGTTGCAGATCATCCAGGTCGATCAAGATCTTGCCAGCGACGTCGCCAAGGAATTGCGTGAGACGGACAGCAAGATCGGGGAATTTGTCGAGCGCAAAATTACCGCTGAAGATCAGCTCAGGCGCACCGATATCCGCGCGCCGCAGGATGGGACCGTCTTCGAATTGACCGCCAACACCGTCGGCGGAGTCATCGCGGCCGGCGACCCAATCATGATGATCGTGCCTGAGGACGATAAGCTGCAGGTCGAAGCCAAGGTAGACCCCAAGGACATCGACGATGTGCAATTCGATCAGCCGGTGGTGCTGCGCTTCACGTCGTTCAACGTGCGCACTACGCCCGAGATCAACGGCAAGGTCATACGGGTCGGCGCCGATACCACGACCGATCAACGCACCGGGCGCAGCTACTATTCGGTCCGCATCGCCATGGCGAACGACGAGATCAAGCGGCTGGGCGACGTCAAGCTGACCCCGGGCATGCCGGTCGAGGCCTACATCGAGACCGGGCAGCGCACTATGCTCTCCTACCTGCTCAAGCCATTGCACGATCAGTTGATGCGGTCGTTCCGCGAGAAATAAATCGCCTCCTTCGCAACCCTGAATGAGCTAGAATGGCTGCGCGTTGCCGGGGGTGCCGTAGCTCATGACCAGAATAGCTCGCTGGGCGCGCCAATTCGGGGTGGCGCGTGCGGTTTGCCTCCTGCTCCTGTTCGCGCTGATACCGCTGCGGCTAGCCGATCCGCGGCCGCTCGAAGAGTTGCGGTTGCGGACCTTCGATATGTTTCAAGTGCTGCG
The DNA here is from genome assembly GCA_049796395.1 of Xanthobacteraceae bacterium. GTDB lineage: Bacteria > Pseudomonadota > Alphaproteobacteria > Rhizobiales > Xanthobacteraceae > BOG-931. The sequence continues at coordinate 10,270 of JBARER010000186.1, read as the reverse complement.
GCCGCGGGTGCAGGCTGGATATCCGGTCGTCATTGTCGATATCGATGAGGACAGCCTCAAGACCATCGGGCAATGGCCGTGGCCGCGCACTATCGTCGCCGATCTGGTCAACCGCATCACCCAGTCGGGACCCGCGGCGATCGGCTTTGACGTGGTCTTTGCCGAGCCGGACCGGATGTCGCCGGCCATCGCCGAGCAGAGCTTTCAGGGCCTCGATGCGGATACCCGCGCCAAGCTCGACAGCCTGCCCAGCAACGACCAGATTCTGGCCGCTGCGATCAAGCAGTCGCGCGTCGTCGTCGGCCAAGCCGGCGCCGCGACGCCGACGCCACGGCCGCCGGGCGAAGCCGCCTTGCAAACCGGTTTCGCGGTGCTTGGGCCCAATCCGGCGCGCTACGTCGTGACTTTTCCCGGCCTGCTGCGCAACGTTCCAGTGATCGAGGAGGCGGCGTCGGGCCGCGGGCTGTTCTCGATCGACCCCGAGCACGACGGCATCATTCGCCGCGTTCCGGTAATCATGGAAGCGCAGGGGGCGCTGGTGCCGTCGCTGGCCATGGAAATGCTCCGGGTCGTCACGCAGTCAGGCGCCATCCTGGTACGCGTCAACAACGCCGGCGTGCAATCGGTGGCGGTGCCGGGTCTGGAGGTGCCGACCGACGAGCACGGTCAGCTCTGGGTGCATTTCAACAAGCACGATCAGGCCCGCTTTGTCTCGGCTAAGGACGTGCTGCAGGGCAATGTTCCCGCCGATCGGTTCCGCGGCCGGCTCGTTCTCATCGGCACGTCGGCGATCGGCCTCCTCGATCTGAAGACGACGCCGGTCGAAGCGGCAATGCCGGGCGTCGAAGTTCACGCCCAGATCCTTGAGAGCGTGCTCAGCAAGTCGCTCCTGGTCAATCCGGATTACGCCATCGGCGCCGAGCTTTCGTTGGCAGTACTGATCGGGCTGGCCATCATCATCGCCGCGCCGATGCTGTCGCCGACCGTGGTCGTATTTCTCGGTGCGGCCGTCATTGCCGGACTTATCGGGCTGTCCTTCTATTTGTTCGCTGAGAACGACCTTCTGATCGACTTCACCTATCCTCTGATTTCCAGCTGGCTGATCTACCTGGTGCTGACCTTCGTGAATTACTTCCGCGAGCAGAAACAGCGCCAGCAAATTCGTTCCGCCTTCGGTTTTTATCTGTCGCCGCACATGGTCGAGCAGCTGGCGGCCTCGCCAGAAAAGCTCGTCCTCGGCGGTGAGGAGCGGCGCATGACCATCCTGTTCAGCGATGTGCGCGGCTTCACCACCATTTCCGAGCACTACAAAGACGACCCGCAGGGTCTCACCCGGCTGATGAACCGCTTTCTTACGCCGCTCACCAACGCCATCATCGAGCGCAAGGGCACGATCGATAAATATATCGGCGACGCCATCATGGCGTTCTGGAACGCGCCGATAGACGATCCCGACCAGGAAGCCAATGCTTGCGATGCAGCGTTGGCCATGCAGGAGCGCGCCGGTGCGCTCAACGCCGAGCTCAAGCGTGAAGCGGAGGCCAACGGCGGCCGGTACATGCCGCTGCGCATCGGCGTCGGCCTCAACACCGGGCCATGCGTGGTCGGCAATATGGGATCGGATTTCCGCTTCAACTATTCGGTGCTCGGCGACACCGTAAATTTTGCTTCGCGGCTCGAAGCGCGCACCAAGGATTATCGCCTACCTTTGGTGATCGGCTCGCGCACCGCCGAAGGCGCCCAGCAAAAATTCGCCACCATGGAGATCGATCTGATCCAGGTGAAAGGCAAGACGCAGCCGGAGGCGGTGTTCGCTGTCCTTGGCCGTGCCGAAGTCGCGCAGGACCCGCGCTGCCACGAGTTGCGCGAGCTCAACGAAGCGATGCTGGCTCGTTTCCGTAAGCAGGATTGGGATGGCGCGCTGGAGCTGATCGCGGGCTGCCGCAAAGCGGCAGTCGGTTTCGAGGTCCTGGGCCTCTACGACATGTACGAGGAGCGAATCGCCGCCTATCGCGCCGAACCGCCGGGATCGGACTGGGACGGCGTCTACGAAGCGGAATCCAAATAACGCAGTTTCAATAGGGAACCGAAGCGGGCGCTGCCGTATCGCGCGCGACGATGAGCACTGGCGCCGCGAACGCCTGCACCCCGGCGTCGTCGAGCACGAACCGCGGCACGGCCTTGGCCATGGCAACGTCCTGCACCATCGTGAGCCAGCGGTTGTCGAGGATGATCCATCGGTCGTCGTCGCGTACGGCAGTGACGGCGTGATCCTGGTTGAGCGCGGTATTGCGGACGATCACGAGCTTGACGTCCTCCGGCGCGACGCCGGCGGCCGTCAGCGCCACATATTTGGCGATGGCATAGTCCTCGCAATCGCCGCGGCCAGTTGTGAATGTCTCGAGCGGATTACTCCAGCGGTCCTCAACGCCCCATTGCGCCATATCGCTCATCGGCTCGATCGCCAGATTGACTGCGCGGTTGATCGTGCCGATGCGGGCGAGACCGCTGCGGCCACGGCCCTGGGCAACGATAGCGAGGAAATTCTGTACTGCCTTCGAGCAGTGCTGAGGATCGGCGTCGCAATGAGCCAGAATTTCCTTATCGTGGCGAATCTTGACCTCCACGCCGCGCCACTTGGTCACGACGCCACCGAACGGGATCGGCGTGGCTGAAAGGCCAAATGGCAGTGCGACCGGAGGTGACGGAGTTACCGGCGGGAGGTTCGGCTCGACCGGCTCGATCAAGGCGGTTCGGTTCCCAATGACCAAATGCGGATCATCTTGCGCCGGCGGTTCGGCTTGATCGGCAAGTTTGACCGCGGCAGACGGCGTGGTGGGTTGCTGCACCATCGGTTGGGTTTGATTGTTAGGATCGACAGCGGCTGCGGGCACGTCGCGTTGCTGCGCCGGCGCGAGAATTGGCGCTGCGCTTGGCTCAAGCGACGCGACCACCGGGGCGGGCGCTGTCGGCGTCGCCGATGCCAGCACGGCGGCCGAAGGCGTGCTCCAGAAGGTATCGGTTTCGCTGCCGGCACACGCCGGCCATGCCAGGATGATCGCGGCTAAACAAGCCGCCGCTCCGTAACGCAACATTTGACGTCCCCGAACTGCCGGGTCCGGCGCTTGTGCGCTCTCTCCCGGCTTGTTGTTCGAAGACGCGATAGCCCCGCCGTCGCTGCCGCCCGGTTAAGCAGGCAGGGAAACGGCGGAGATAACGAAATCAGCGTGTAGCAATCGCCACGCCGTTACGGATAATTTTATCGACCCCGTTGAAATTGCTTTTACAGCGGGCCTTTTCTGCGTTTAAATGGGACGGTTCGCTTTGCAACTAACGGCGCCTGACAAAAGGCGGCGACATAGGGGGGATTTGCGATGCGTCTACTCAAATTCTGCGTATTTGCTGTGATCGGCCTTGCGCTTGGCTTCGGTGTTCATGCCGCCTCGGCGCAGGACAAGACCTTCACGCTGAAACTCTCGCACTGGGTTCCGCCGTCGCATCCCTTGCAGAAGGCGATCCAGGACTGGGCCGACGACATCGAAAAGGCGTCGAACGGAACGATCAAATACCAGATCTATCCGTCGCAGCAGCTTGGCAAGGCGTTCGACCATTATGACATGGCGCGCGACGGCATCGCCGACTTCGCCTACGTCAATCCGGGTTACCAGCCGGGCCGTTTCCCGATCATCGCCGCAGGCGAGCTGCCGTTCCTCGTCGGCAAAGCCAAGGGCGGCAATCTCGCGGTCGACGCGTGGTATCGCCAATATGCCGCGACCGAAATGAAGGACGTGCATTATTGTTTTGCCTTCGTGCTCGATCCGCTGGCTTGGCATTCGACCAACAAGAAGATCGTGGTGCCGGACGACATCAAGGGCATGAAAGTGCGACCGGCTCAGGGCACCATCGCCGCCTGGGTGACGCAGCTCGGCGGCACCAATGTGGAATCGAGTGCGCCGGAAGTGCGCGACGTCCTCGCCAAGGGCGTAGCCGACGCCGTCACTTTCCCCTGGGGCTCGATGTTCCTGTTCGGCATCGACAAGGTGACCAAATACGACATGGACGAGCCCCTCGGTTCGGTGATGTTCGTGTGGATCATGAACAAAGATACTTACGCGGCGATGTCGCCGTCGCAGCAGAAGGTGATCGACGAACATTGCACCTCGCAATGGGCCGCCCGGTTTGCCGATCCGTGGGCCGACTTCGAGCATGCCGGCCTCGCCAAGATGCAGCAGACGCCGGGCCACGAGGTCTACAAGATCACCGACGAGCAACTCGCCGAGTGGAAAAAGTCGGCCGAGCCGCTCAAGCAGAAATGGGCGGACGGCGTGAAGAAAGCGGGCGGCGATCCCGACGCGATCTATAAGGGCCTGGAGGCGTCGCTGAGCCAATACAACGCCGGTTTCTGACGCGGGCAAACCTAGAGCGCCGCGGTGGCGGCCTTTTCGCCGCCGCCACAGGGAGCAGTGCCGATGTCGGAAGCCGACGTTGACGCCGAGGAGCGCGTCGCGCCCGCGCCGGTGCGCCAGCCCAACGCGATGGACCGTTTCATCGACGGCATCGAGCTGATTGCGGCGTTTTTTGCCGCCATCGTCGCGTTGGATATTTTCGTCTCGGTGATGCTGCGTTATTTCTTCAGCGTGCAAATACCCGACAGCTACGACTTCGGCAGGTTGCTGCTCGGCATCCTGATCTTCTGGGGCATCGCCGCAACATCGTATCGCGGCAATCACATCACCGTCGATCTAATCTACGCAAATGTCGGCGAACGGGCGCAGCGCGCGATCGACGTGTTCGCGACGCTGGTGCTGCTGTTTGTGGTGACGGTGCAGACCTACACCTTGTTCGACAAGGTACACGACACTTATGCCGACAACGTGCTCACTTTCGATCTGCGGCTGCCGGTCTGGCCGTTTTTCCTGGTGGCCTGGATCGGCGACGTCTCCGCCGTGCTGCTGATTGCGGTGCGTACCTATCGGCTGATTTTCCATCCCGAACTGCTCGGCGGCAAATTTCAATACAAACCGGTCGAGTGAGGCCGTGTTCATGAGGCAAATGTGAGTCCCGACGCGGTCGCGATTATCGGCTTTGTCAGCCTGTTCGCGCTGATGCTGTTGCGGGTGCCGGTCGGCATGGCGATGGGACTGGTCGGCGTCAGTGGCTTCGCCTATCTCGTCGGCGGCACCGCGGCGCTGAAAAGCGTCGGCCTGACCTCGATGCGAACGGTGACCGATTATACCTTCGGCGTCATCCCGATGTTTCTCCTGATGGGCGCGTTCGTGTCCAATTCGGGGATGAGCCGTGAGCTGTTTCGCGCAGCCAACGCCTTCGTTGGACACTTCAAGGGCGGCCTCGGCATCGCCACTATCGTTGCCTGCGCCGGCTTCGCCGCGATCTCCGGATCGTCGGTCGCTACCGCGGCCACCTTCGCGACCGTCGCGTATCCGGAAATGCGCCGCTACAATTACCCGCAGAGCTTCGCCACCGGCGTGATAGCGGCCGGCGGTACGCTGGGCGCCATGCTGCCGCCGTCCACTGTGCTTGCCGTCTACGGCATCATCACCGAGCAGGACATCGGCAAGCTGTTCATCGCCGGCATCATTCCGGGTCTTCTCGCCGCGACCATGGACATGCTGACCGTGGTGATCATCGGCAAAGTGCGGCCGAAATTTCTTCCCTCCATGCCGCCGCATAGTTGGAGCGAGCGCCGCGCAGGGTTACGCGACATCTGGGCGACGCTGTTGCTTTTCATTCTGGTCATCGGCGGTCTCTACGGCGGCCTGTTCACGCCCACCGAAGCGGGTGGCGTCGGCGCCTCCGGCGCGCTCATCATCGGCGTGGCGCGCGGCAAGCTCAACGGTACGGAAATTCGCCGTTCGCTGCTGCAAGCGGTGCGCACGGCCGCCGCCGTACTCACGGTGCTGATTGGCGCGTTGCTGTTTGGCTATTTCCTCACCGTCACCCAGACGCCGCAGAAGGTGACCGAATTCCTCACCAGTTTGGGCCTCGGCCGTTACGGCGTGCTGGCCTTGATTATGCTCATGTATATCGTGCTCGGCTGTCTCATGGACTCGCTGGCCATGATTATCCTGACGATTCCGATCATATTTCCGGTCATCACCCAGCTCGGTTTCGATCCGATCTGGTTCGGCGTCATCATCGTGATGACGGTCGAGCTTGGCCTCATTCATCCGCCGGTCGGCATGAATGTCTTCGTCATCAAGACGGTGGTCCAGGATGTGAGCTTTTCGACGATTTTTATCGGCGTATTGCCGTTCATCCTCACCGACCTGATCCGGTTGGTGATTCTGATCTCGTTTCCGATTTTGGCGCTTTGGCTGCCGTCACATATGTGACGGCAGTTCCTGCGGTGAGGTCAACTCCGGCCGCCGCCGGCGAGGACCGCGCGCGTGGCCCGGTCCGGACCGAAATCGTCGACGCTGTCGATAGCCAACAGGTCGGCGAGACGGGTACGGGCGCGATTGACCCGGCTCTTAATGGTGCCTACGGCACAGCCGCAGATCGCTGCGGCATCGTCGTAGGAAAAGCCTGAGGCGCCCACCAGGATAAGGGCCTCGCGCTGGTCGGCCGGCAGTTTCGCCAGCGCAGTGCGAAATTCTTCGAACTCGACCCGGCCGGTCTGCTCGGGATGAGATTTCAGCGTCTCGGCGTAACGCCCGTCGGCGTCCTCGACTTCCCGGCGCCGCTTGCGATATTCCGAGCGAAACAGATTGCGCAAAATGGTGAACAGCCATGCCGGCATGTTGGTGCCCGGCTCGAACGAATCGATGTGGGCAAGCGCCCGCAGCAGGGTCTCCTGGACCAAGTCGTCAGCGCGGTCGATATTGCCGCACAGCGATATCGCAAACGCGCGCAGACTTGGCACGGTCCCGAGGACCTGATCGCGTATGGCAGGGTCGAGCTTCATGCTGCCCTCCATCTCACTGCTCGTCCTGGTCGCTTAATCGGCTAACGAGATCGGACAAATGCTGGGGCACGCCCTGATTCACCACGTCGTTGTATATGGCGCGCAACTGCTGACCGATCCGCGCCTGAACTTCGCGTCCTAGACGGGCTTCCGGTTTATGTGGGGTGGCGGCTGGCCTGGCCATCGGGTTTTGGTTCTCCGGCTTCTCAGCGACCGGTTCCAACGGTTCGAGGTTGGTATTTCGGTGCTTCATCACGTCGTTTTTTCCCCGTTCGCCCATTGCCGACCCCATACTGGGACCCTTCAACCTGCGCCAACGCACTGACATGCCCCGTAGTTCCGCAATCGAACCCGGCACGGAACTTTTTTTGCACTGCATCGTTTTTGCTAGTAACCTCAGCACTGTGGAAGGGGAGGGTCGTCCGTGTCTACCTCACAAACTGTACTCCAGCACCTGCCGTCGTTGCGGCGCTATGCGCGCGCTTTGACCGGCAGCCAAGCCTCAGGCGACGCTTATGTTGTCGCCACCGTCGAATCGCTTATTGCCAGCCCGAAAATCCTCGAAACAGCGTCCAATTCCCGGGTCGGGCTGTATGGGCTATTCACTAAAATCTGGAATTCGGTGCCGGTAAACGGCAAGGCGGAAGTCAGTGATATTGTTCTGCCACCAGAGCAACACCTGGCCCAGATCACCCCGCGGCCCCGGCAGGCGTTCCTCCTGGTGGCGCTGGAAGGCTTCTCGGAAGAGGACGCGGCCGAAGTGCTGGACTGCGACTTGCAGACCCTGCGCGGGCTGGTCGAGGAATCCGGCCGGGAACTCGCCTCCGAAATCGCCACCGATGTCCTGATCATCGAGGACGAGACGTTTATCGCTATGGATATAGAGGCCCTGGTCGAAAGCCTCGGCCACAACGTGATCGGTATCGCACGCACTCATAGCGAGGCCCTGGCGCTGGCCAAGCAAAAGCGGCCCGGCCTCATTCTGGCCGACATTCAACTCGCCGACGGCAGTTCCGGCCTTGATGCTGTGAACGAATTGCTCGGCTCGTTCGAGGTTCCGGTTATATTCATCACCGCCTATCCGGAGCGGTTCCTCACTGGGCAGCGGCCTGAGCCGGCGTTCCTGATTGCCAAGCCGTTCCAGGTGGCGGTCGTGTCGGCGGTGGTTAGCCAAGCTTTGTTCTTCGGGCGCAAGGCGCGGCAGCGCGAACGCAAGCCCGCCGAACGCCAGGCGACGCTTTAAGCCGCACTTTAATCTTCGCAGAGATGCATGGCCGGGCGAGAGCGCCCGGCCATTGTCATGCTGTGCTGCAGAGAACCACCCAACTGCAGGCAGCCGGCCGCGTCAGCAGCGCCTGGCAGACATCCCAAAAAGTTTAGGGCCAAAAAAATTTAGGGCGCAGCCGATCGGCATATCGGCTGCGCCCAATCTAACCGGCCAAGCACGGGGGGAGGGGGGAAGAATGACCGGTCGGCATGAAAACCCGTGGCTGCCCGCTTTGTTCCTCACGATTTGTGTCGCCCATGCGCCGCCGAGGTGGCCGCAGTTTCGTGTCGCCCATACGCCGAAGAAATGGCGACAATTTGCAGTTCACGTTCATTTGCGCCGTGCGGTTTCAGTTCCTTAGCAAACTGCAAATGAACCTGCTGTTCCGCTTTCACGACTGAGTGACTAGGGGCTGTCGCCGGAACCCCGTCTCGCGGCGTGGGTTAGAGAGATGGTGTTTGGTGGGCTCGGGGGCTTTTCGTGTGACTGATCGATCGTCGTCAAGATCGGTTCGGCGGTAGGGGAAAGTCCGATGATCAAGCTCTTATTTGTTCGTATCGCCGGCGCGCTGGCTATAACGTCGCTTGCGGTATTTTTTGTCGGCCTTGTTCCATTCCTGGGCGGGTCGCCAAGCATGAGCGCGGTTTATGCGCCGAGCGGGCCCGGCGTTTCCGTAAATCGCGAATTCAAGGGTGACGAGTTGCCGGTTCACACGGCTGCGGCACCGTCGATGTTGCAAAACGATTTCGCGACGCTGGCGCTGGCGCGCATGCAGCCGGGTAGTGGGGCGCTTGGTGCGCCTCACATTCCGTTTGCCTGCGATCCGTCGTTCTCTCCGGTGGCGGCGCCGAGTTTGGCTTATGTCTATGGCCGCTGTCTGTCATAGCTAAAAGTCCAATCGTCCACGCAGGCTTGGTTGAATAAAGCTTGATTGAATAGGCTCGCTGTTTTTATAACACCGTCCGCCGCGGCTTTTTGCCCAGTGCCCGCGCACGGTAGCTTGAACCGCTTCGGCTCCGGCCTGCGTCACACCAACAAACAAAGTTAACGCAACTTTGCCCGATGTTCGGCAAAGCGCCGAAGCCTGATAGGCGTTTATTTGTTTGCTCATGTTCTTCTCTCGGCGGCCGGAACTTTCCATTTCGTCGACAATTGTTCCGATCGAGAGTGTTCTTTCAGAACGGGGAGTAGGGATCATGTCGGCAATTCACCGAGGCTCGAAGCTCCGCACCCTGGCGTTGTCCGCCGGTCTGGTGGTGGGTGCGCTCGCGCTGTCGCCCACATCGGCGTCGGCGCAATCTTTTTCGCTCATGCCGCCGCAATATGCGCCGCAATATGCGCCACAGACCGATCAGTATGCGCCACAGGCGGATCAGTCCGGCAATGCCGCCACCGACAATGATCTCGATCCTTCGCTGCAGCGGCAGGTAGTGAACTATCCGACCGGCGAGCCGGCCGGCACTATCGTTATCGATACGCCGCACACCTTTCTCTACCTGGTCTTGGGCGGCGGCCAAGCCATGCGTTACGGCATCGGTGTAGGCCGCGAAGGTTTCACCTGGTCGGGAACCGAGACAATCATGCGTAAGGCCGAATGGCCGGATTGGATTCCGCCGACGGAAATGGTCGCCAGGCAGCCTTATCTGCCGCGCTGGGTCGCCGGCGGCCCCGGCAATCCCCTCGGCGCTCGCGCCATGTATCTCGGCAATACCGATTACCGCATCCACGGCACCAATGATCCGTCGTCGATCGGCAAGCACATGTCGAGCGGCTGTATCCGCTTGCTGAATGCGGACGTCACGGATCTCTATAATCGTGTCGGTATCGGCACCAAGGTCGTCGTTCTGCCCAACAGTGAACGGCAGGCGTCGATCGACGGTAGCCGTATCGCCAGTGAAGATACGCGCGGATTGGCGCAACCCTTGTCGCTTCGATCTGCGCGAACGGCCGGCGTCTATTGATCGGTTGCCCCGGCCGGAATGTCTGAAAGCGTATGGGCCGGAGCCGCTGACAAGCGGCTCCGGCCTCTTCTTTTGGTGCAACCAATCACGATCATTGGAGATTGGACTGATAAAGAG
>JBARER010000185.1:0-8549 GCA_049796395.1 Xanthobacteraceae bacterium | reverse complement strand
TGTAGATATTGCCGTCGCGCGGATCGAGGATATTGCCGTTGTCGTATTCCAGGCCGTTACGCGCCATGTTTCTGATCAGCGGCAGCCCGAGCAGCGGTTGATCCATGCGGTCGTCGCGGCAACTCGAACAGATTGGATTTTGGGGATCGTCCGGCCGCGGAAACATTTTCGCGATCACCCCTTCATAGGCGCCGCCCTGCTCGACGAATAAAAACCAGCCGACCGGATTGCCGGTATCCTGGTCGGTTTTCTGCCATAGACCGGCGACGGTCGGCTGCGTAGCCGGGCTTGAATGCGCAATGGTGGCCAGCCCGATCAGCGACGCCGCGGCCATAATCACAAGGAACTTGGTCGAATGTATTGGCAAAGGTCCCTCTCCATTCGCCGGTGTCGAAACGAATCGCTCTGACGCCCTTGATGGCGGAGATTTATTACTCGTACCACAATGCGGAGATTTGAGGACGCTGCAATGACAACCGGCGCCATAGTGTCGAGGGTCGGACGGCGCCACCCCGCGCTTGCTTGCGCCGCGGCAGGGAACCGGTGCGGGAACTTAACCGGCGCAGTCTCGTTTCCGGTTTACAGCCCCGCTTGCAAGAGTTTGCGTACTTCATCATGATTGCTCGCAGTACTGTCCCCGTATTATTTAATGGGATTTGACGCCGATGCGGCACGTCACTTCACGGCCGCGAATCGCTTCGCGCACCAGTCTGGCTCTCGCCAATCTGCGCGGCCTGACGATTTTGATCGTTCTCGCCTTTCATGCCACGCTGGCTTATCTGAACTGGATTCCGGTAACCGGTTCCGGCTTTGACAGCCCGCCCTACGACTGGCGGGCCTTTCCCATCATCGACAATTATCGTTTTGCCGGATTCGACATCTTCTGCGCCTGGCAGGATGTCTATCTGATGTCGCTGATGTTCTTTTTGTCCGGCCTGTTCGTCTGGTCCAGCTTGCAGCGCAAGAAAGACTGGGGCTTTTTGCGCGATCGTGTGGTGCGCTTAGGCGTTCCGTTCGTGTTCGGCGTCACCGTGGTTATCCCGGCCGCGATCTATCCATGCTACCGGCTGACGGCGACCGACCCGAGCCTCGCCGCCTATTGGCACAGCCTCTTCGCGCTGCCGTTCTGGCCGAGCGGACCGCTGTGGTTTATCTGGCAGCTGTTGGCGATGAATTTCGTCCTCGTCGGTCTCAATCTTTTGGCGCCGAATGCGATGCCGGCGCTCGGCCGCTGGTCGGCGACGGCCGCTGACAATCCCGTCCGGTATTTTGGCGTTCTTCTTATCGTCTCGGCAATGGCCTATGTTCCCCTGGCCTTGGCATTCACGCCCTGGGCCTGGTCCGATTCAGGGCTTTTCTCCTTTCAGTCCTCCCGCCCACTGCTCTATGCCGTCTATTTCTTTGCCGGCGTCGGCATTGGCGCGGCCGGTATCGAGCGCGGCCTGCTTGCAGCGGACGGTATTTTGGCACGCCATTGGGTTGCGGCGCTCGTTACCACGCTGCTGACGTTACTCCTGTGGATGGGACTGACCGCGCTGACCATGAACGGCGGCGCTCCGCTCGGCCTTCGATTGGCCGCCGACCTCAGCTACGTTTCCGCCGCCGCGGCCGGTTGCTTCTTTTTGATCGCGGTGTGCCTGCGCTTTGCCACCGGACATTGGCGGCTCATCGGCTATCTGTCGGCCAATGCCTATGGCATTTATCTGGTGCATTACGCCTTTATCGTCTGGCTGCAATATGCGCTGCTGGCGCTGCCGTTGTTGGCCGTCGCCAAGGCCGGCATCGTTTTCGGCGGCACACTGGCGCTGAGTGTGGCAACCATTTTCGCTGCCCAGCGTCTTGGCTGGGGCGCGCGGCTCATCGGCGCGGCCGCGCGCGCGGTCGCAACATCCTGATCTGCACCCGATTTGCGTCGCGACTTGCGCCGGGTCTCACGCGCTCGCCCTCGGGACGGGCCCGCGGGAACCTCCTATAATGAGAGCCTCGACGCCGGTCGGCAGCCGCTACACGGTTGCCTGCCGCCGACGCGCAGCGGGATCGCCGATGGTCGCCACGATGCGATGGTACGCAACCGCGCTCTTGCCTCTCCTGTTTGTCCTGACGGCGACGCCGGCCGTGGCCGCCGAGCGAGCTCTCGTGCTCGACGTTGACGGCATTATCGGCCCCGCCATCGCCGACTATGTGACGCGCGAGATCAAGGCGGCATCGCCCGGCGCAGATGGCCTCATCATATTGCGCATGAACACACCGGGCGGCCTGGATTCGTCCATGCGGGAGATCGATACGGCGATTTTAGCATCGCCCGTGCCGGTCGCCACCTTTGTTGCGCCCTCAGGCGCCCGCGCGGCGAGCGCCGGCACCTATATCGCCTATGCCAGCGCTATCGCGGCCATGGCACCCGGAACCAATATCGGCGCCGCCACGCCGATCCAGCTCGGCGGCGGCTCCGATCAGAAAGCCCAAACACCGGCGAAAACAAGCGAGCCGACCAACACCGAGTCGCGCAAGATCGTCAACGATGCGGCGGCCTATATCCGCAGCCTCGCCGCGGTGAACAGCCGCAATGCCGATTGGGCCGAAGAGGCCGTGCGGTCCGCCGCAAGCCTGCCGGCGGCCGAAGCGCTCAAGCTCCACGTCGTCGATGTCATCGCCGCGAACGTGCCCGATCTGTTACGTCAGATTGACGGCCGGACGGTCACTGTTGCCGGCAAGCCCGTACGCCTCGCCACCGCCGGGCTCGAAGTGGTCCGAGAGCCGCCCGGCTGGGGCACCGATCTGCTCACTCTCATTACCAATCCGAACGTCGCTTTCATCTTGATGCTGATCGGCATCGCCGGGCTGATCCTGGAATTTCTCAATCCCGGCGCGGTCGTGCCCGGGCTCGTCGGCGCCATCAGCCTCGTCGTCGCTCTTTATGCGCTGGCGCTGTTGCCGATCAATTATGCCGGCGCCGGCCTCGTCTTCATCGGCATCGGCCTGATGATCGCCGAAGCCCATATCGGCGCTTTCGGCGCGCTCGGGGCCGGCGGCATTGCCGCCTTCACCATCGGCGCGCTAATGATGTTTCCGTCGCGTGTGCCGGGACTGGCGCTTTCGAACGCCGTCGTGATCGGCACCGTCATCGGCAGCGCGGCTTTGTTCTTGCTGGCGCTTGCGGCGCTGTTTCGCTCGCGTAAGCGTCCGGTCGTCAGCGGCGGCGAAGCTCTGATCGGTGCTTCAGGCGAAGCGGTATCGTGGCAGGGCAACGAGGGCCGCGTACGCGTGGCCGGCGAAATCTGGCGCGCGCGCGCCGAAACGCCGCTGCCGGACGGTTGCCCCATCGAAGTCGTCGGCCGCGACGGTCTCGTGCTTATTGTTCGATCGCTTAGCTGCACGCCACAGGGAGCTTAAGCCATGCTGTTCACGATCGTCATCGCCATCGGCGTCTTAGTTCTGATCTTCCTTTACGCTTCGATCCGCATCCTGCGCGAGTACGAGCGCGGCGTCGTCTTCACGCTCGGCCGCTACACCGGAACCAAAGGTCCCGGCTTATTCCTGCTGGTGCCCTTCGTGCAGCAGATGGTGCGCGTCGACCTGCGTGTCGTCGTCGACGAGGTGCCGCCGCAGGACGTGATTTCCCGCGACAATGTGTCGGTCAAGGTCAGCGCGGTTATCTATTTTCGCGTCGTCGATCCCGAGAAGGCGATCATTCAAGTCAGCAATTACCTGGCGGCGACCAGTCAGTTGGCGCAGACCACGCTGCGCTGGGTGCTGGGTAAGCACGATCTCGATCAGATGCTGGGCGAGCGCGACAAGCTCAATGCCGATATCCAGGACGTGCTCGACAAGCAGACCGAAGGCTGGGGCATCAAAGTGTCCACGGTCGAGCTCAAGCGCATCGACCTCGACGAGAGCATGGTGCGGGCCATCGCGCGCCAGGCCGAGGCCGAGCGCGAGCGCCGCGCCAAGATCATCAACGCGGAGGGCGAATTTCAGGCGTCGCAGAAGCTGCTTGAGGCCGCCCAGGTGCTTGCGCCGGTGCCGCAAGCGATGCAATTGCGTTACCTCAAGGCACTGTTCGACATCGCCGGCGACCGCACCTCGACCATCGTCTTCCCGTTCCCGATGGATCTCATGCAGGCATTCTCGGCGGCCGCGGGGACGCGAACCGGCTCGAACGCTCCGACCGCACCCGCTTAAGCCAAATCACAGCTGCGTTTGAAGTTGAACCGCGAAAAGACTTGAACGCGGCTTCCCCGATGTTATTGGTCGCGAGGCGCGCGGCTGTCCTTCCGGGCCGCGATCTCTACGACAATTCAGTGACAACATTTTCCTAACCGGCGCGAAAGCATGCGAGTAATCGTACCAATTTCGGTCGGCGGCTGGACCCGCTTATTTAGCCGTTGGGACCTGCTTGCCGTGCTTTTGATCTTGGGCCTGCTGGTGTTTTTGGGCGAGGCAAGCCGGCATCTGTTGGAGCCGCTCGCCGAATTGGAAAAGCAACCGCCCTCGCTCGATCCACGCTTTCTGCCCGAATATGCCGCCCGCACCACGCTGCGCATGCTGGTCGCGATGGTGCTGTCGCTGATCTTCACCTTCACTTACGCGACGTTGGCCGCCAAGAGCAAACGCGCCGAACGGCTGTTGGTGCCGCTGCTCGACATCCTGCAATCGGTGCCGATCCTGGGCTTCATATCGATTACGGTGGTGTTTTTCATGAAGCTCGCGCCGGGCCGCGTTCTCGGCGCCGAATACGCTGCAATCTTCGCCATCTTCACCAGCCAAGCCTGGAATATGGCGTTTTCCTTCTATCAGTCGCTGCGCACGGTACCGGCGGAGCTCGAAGAGGCGGCGCAGAATTTCCACCTCAGTGCCTGGATGAAGTTTTGGCGGCTCGAAGTGCCGTTCGCCATGCCGCAGCTGATCTGGAACATGATGATGTCGATGTCCGGAAGCTGGTTCTTCGTCGTCGCTTCCGAGGCCATCAGCGTTGGCAATACGACGGTCACTCTGCCCGGCGTTGGCTCCTACATCGCGCTCGCCATCGAACACCAGGATCTCAGAGCGGTGGGTTGGGCAATCGCCACGATGCTGGTGGTGATCCTGATCTACGATCAGATCCTGTTCCGGCCGCTGGTTGCGTGGGCCGACCGATTCCGTTTCGAGCAGGAAGCCGGGGTGCCTCCGCCACGATCGTGGGTGTTCGACGTGCTGCGCCGATCGCGCGTCGTCGCGCGGCTGACACAGCCGTTTGCTGCGGTGTGGCGCTTGACCATGCGCCGTCGGCGCCCGGAAAAACACGGGTCGGTCAAGCGGCAGTTGCCGCTCGCGCAGAGTCGGATCGCATTCCAGTTCGGCCTTGTCGTCCTAGCGCTCTGCGCCGCCGCGCTCTGGCAAACTGTGCATTTCTTCATGGCGGGAATCACGCTGCGCGATGTCGCCACGGCGATCGTGCTCGGCTTCGCCACCCTGGCGCGCGTTATCGTGCTGATCGCGATTGCCAGCTTGATCTGGGTGCCGGGCGGCGTCTGGATCGGCACCCGGCCGCGCGTGGCCAACATGGTGCAGCCGGTGGCGCAGTTCCTCGCCGCCTTTCCTGCCAATTTGCTGTTTCCGATTGTCGTCTCGCTGATTGTTGCCTGGAAGCTCGATCCGAACATCTGGCTCAGCCCGCTGATGATTCTGGGCACCCAGTGGTACATCCTGTTCAACGTCATAGCCGGCGCAGCGGCGATTCCGGCCGAACTGCGCGCCGTCGGCATCAATCTGCACGTGCGCGGCTGGCTGTGGTGGCGGCGCATCGCCTTACCGGCGATATTTCCCTATTATGTGACGGGTGCGATCACCGCATCCGGCGGCTCATGGAACGCGAGCATCGTCGCCGAGGTCGCCTCCTGGGGGCACGAGCACCTGCAAGCCGCCGGCCTCGGCGCTTACATTGCGCAGCAAACCGACGCCGGCGACTTTAATCGCGTCGTGCTAGGCATCGTCGTGATGAGCATGTTCGTCGTTATCGTCAATCGCGTGTTCTGGCGTCCGCTTTATTTCTACGCCGAACGCAAATACCGGCTGGGATGAGGATCGCCATGACCGCCGCCGCACTTCTCGACGTTCAAGCGCTGCGCCAGAGCTTTCCGCGAGCCGACGGCGGCGAGCATCTGGTGCTGGACGGCGTCGATTTGACGCTGTCGCAAGGCCAGATCGTGGGCCTGCTCGGCCGCACCGGTTCGGGCAAATCCACGTTGCTGCGGCTTATCGCCGGCCTGGCGCAGCCGGCAGCGGGAACCGTGACCTACTTGGGCAAACCGGTCGATGCTCCCGCCGAGGGCATCGCGATGGTGTTCCAGTCGTTCGCGCTGTTTCCCTGGCTGACGGTGCTGGAGAACGTGCAGCTTGGACTGGAGGCGCTCGGGCTGCCGGATCAGGAAATTCGCAAGCGCGCGCTGGCGGCAATCGACCTGATCGGCTTGGACGGCTACGAGTCGGCGTTTCCCCGCGAATTGTCGGGCGGCATGCGCCAGCGCGTCGGCTTTGCGCGGGCGCTCGTCGTTCATCCCAATATTCTCCTGATGGACGAACCGTTCTCCGCGCTCGACGTGCTGACTGCAGAAACGCTGCGCACTGATTTTCTCGAGCTATGGGGCGACGGCAAGCTGCCGATCAAGGGCGTCATTATCGTGACCCACAATATCGAGGAAGCCGTGCTGTTGTGCGACCGCATCCTGTTATTCTCGACCAATCCAGGCCGGATCATCAGCGAAATCGCCGTCGAACTGAAGCAGCCCCGCAACCGGCTCGATCCGCAATTCCGCGACTTGGTCGAGAAGATTTATGTGGCGATGACCGCCAGAACGCCGACGCCTTTGTCGATCGGCGCCGGGCCGGCAACGACCATGAACACCGTGCTGCCGCGGGTGTCGGCGAATCTGCTTTCCGGCCTGATGGAAACGCTCACCGCCGCGCAATTCAACGGCAAAGCCGATCTGCCGGTGCTCGCCGACGAACTGCACATGGATTCCGACGAACTGTTTCCGGTCGCCGAGTCGCTGCAAATGCTGCGTCTCGCCGAGGTCGAGGGCGGCGACATCAAGCTCACGGATATCGGCAAGCAATTCACCGAGCTCGGCACCGACGACCGCAAGAAACTGTTTCAGCGGCAGTTATTGTCCTACGTGCCCTTGGCCGCTCACATTCGTCACGTGCTGCAAGAGCGCACCAACCATGTGGCGCCGAAGTCGCGCTTCGTCGACGAGCTTGAAGACCACATGACCTCGGAGGACGCGGAGCTCACGTTACGCGCAGTGATCGCCTGGGGCCGTTACGCCGAAGTTTTTGCCTACGACGACGATTCCAGCATGTTCAGCCTGGAAAACCCGACGTAGACGGCACGGAAAGAGTTCGGTGGAGGCGCCGCGGCCGCATTTCGCGGCAGCCCATTTGCCGCTACAATGAAGCCGATGGGTCGTTGGCGAAGTCCGGCTCAGGCCGGAAATCGCGGAGGCTCATCTGTAACGAAGCACAATGATTCGAATGACGGCCAAAAAAACCGCGGCCGGATTTGCAAATCGCGCGCAAAGACGAGGGCGACCATGTCAAGCACATCGAGCATCCACGGCGGCAGCCACTGGCGCTTGTTGCTGTTGGGATCACTGGCACTCAATCTGTTCTTCGTCGGCGCCGCAGGCGCCGTTGCCATCCGCTATTCCGGGCCGGTACCGCTGGCCACGGTAGCGCGGATCGACCACAGCCTGGCCGGCCGCATCGATCATATTGCGGCCAAACTGCCGCCAAGTGATGGCGACCTGTTGCGCGGGCAGCTCCGTGGCGAAGCGATTAAGGTCGCGGCCGCTCAGGCCGATCTTCGGCTGGCGCAGGAAGACGTCCGTAAGAGCTTGCGGGCCCAGCCGTTCGACGCCGATGCGATGCGTGCGGCGATGACCGAAAGCCGCACCGCGCACGACAATGCCGATCGGGTCATTCATGACGTGATCGCGGCAACCGCGCCGAAAATGTCGGTCGTCGGCCGCGTCAAGCTCGCGGACTGGCGAATCGAGCAGCGGACTGCAGCGACCGCCCGGTAGCGGGATATTAGCCGCCGAACGCCGCCGGGGCTCCGCGCCGGGCTTGCGTTGCAACCACCAACAACGCGCGCTCGGCGATGGTATCGGCCAGCGCCGGCCGGCGCCGTGATTCCAACACGGAAACCGCAAGGTCCGCCATCGCCGCCGTCAGCCGCGCGACGTTCCACGTTTTTAGCGCCGCTTCGACCAAGGCTTTTCTGCGGAAATGGACGGGTGGCTGAACGGCATCGACGGACAACGGCGCGCCGTCCTCTATCGCGATCCGCCATCGGTGTAGCAGCGCGAGCTGCCGCTGGGCGTTGAATAGCAGCGATCCCGCGCTGGTCCCCGCAGTACGCGCTTTGGCAAGCAGCGTTTCGAGCTCGGCCGGGCGCCCGGCAAAGGCTGTATCGGCGATGTCCTCGAGCGCGAGCGCCGAGGCGTCGGACACCACGGCCGTCACGTCGTCGACGTCGAGGCGGCCTTGCTTGCCGGCATAAAGCGTCAGCT
>JBARER010000184.1:0-5840 GCA_049796395.1 Xanthobacteraceae bacterium | reverse complement strand
CTTGCGGGCCTCCTTGATGTCGATCGGCTTTTCCTCGGGCAGCTTCCACGGCAGCTCGATCAGCCAGTCGAGATAAGTGCGCACCATGCCGTATTCGCCGGCGGCCTCGGGCATTTTCTGCAGCCGGCGCAATTCCTTGCGCGCCTGATCCTCGACCTCCTTCGGCATCCCGGCGTCGGTGATCGCCTTGTCGAGCTCGGCGATTTCGGCCGCCTTGCCCTCCTCGCCTTCGCCGAGTTGCTTCTGGATCGCGGCCATCTGCTCGCGCAGCAAAACCTCGCGCTGGCGTTCGTCGAGCGCGGACTTGGTCTGCCGGCTGATCTCCTGCGACAGCTTCAAGATCTCGATGCGGTGCGCCAAGAGCCGCAGGACCTTATCCATCCGGGCGGAGACATCGATAGTTTCCAGAATCTCCTGCTTCTCGTCCGGCTTGATGTCCATATAGGCGGTGGTGAGATCGGCAAGCGCCGGCGGCTCCTCGATCGACTGGATCGCCGCGAGCAGCTCCGGCGGCGCCTGCGGCAGAAGCTCAATCGCCTGCACGGCTTGCGCCTTCAGATTGACGAAGCGCGCCTCGATCTCCGGGCCGCGCGCATCCGGCTCGGGGATTTGCGTCACCCGCGCCACCAGGAACGGCCAGCCGGTCAGATATTCGACGATCTGAAAGCGCTGCTCGCCCTGGCAGACGAGATGATGCGTGCCGTCCGGAGCGGTGACGAAGCGTAGGATATTGGCGAGCGTGCCCATGCGATGCATGTCGATCCCGGCGGGATCTTCAACGTCGGCAGCCCGTTGCAACAGGATGCCGACCTGACGCTGGTCACGCACGGCCTGCTGCGCGGCGGCGGCCGATTTCCGCCGGCCGAGCGCGATCGGCAGGACGAGACCGGGAAACAGCACGGTGTTGCGCACCGGCACAATAATGAGCGCATCGGGCGGCAAAGGCGGCAAAGCGCTGCTGCCACCACTTGAGGAGGTACTGTTCTTTGCGAGGATTTCTTCAGCCACAACAATCACACTTTCCGTAAACTGATCACGAGACATCCGGCGACGGCAGAGCGGCGTACATCGCTGTAGCGCCCTGCCGGCAGGCGCAGCCGGCGGTAAAAGCGCCCCTGCGGCAGTTCGAGCCGATGGATGACCGCCGTGCGCAACTGCTCCGGCAGCACGCGAGTACCGGCGATGACCAGATCGCCGTCCTCGATGACCGCCTGGGCGCTGTCGGCATCAACACCGGGCAACGCCACCAGCGCCAGCACCTCGGTTTCGGTCTCAAGAATATCGACCGGCGGCTCCCAGGCCGGCATACGCGCCTGTGACGGCGCCGGACGAAACAGCTCGCGATGCAGGCGTTCGGCGCGCGCAAGCATTTCGCACGCTTCCGACCACATCCAGTCTTGAGCCGGGTCTCTGGCCACGTCTCGCGCCATAACGGCGTCCCTCCAGCTTCGGTTTGGATATGTGTGACGCGGGGCGGCAAATTTCAACGTGCCGGCGCGGGGTTAGCGCCGGCTCATTGGCAAACCTATCTAATCAGTGCCGGTTGGAACGTTACGTGGCGTCAGCAATTTCTTGCTGGTGAGAGCGGCGCCGCTCCGTCGAAAGTGTCGACGATCCGACGCAAATAACCACTAAAGCTTGAATGCCTGGACCATTCGGAGGTGCAAATGGCGCCGAAAAACGCAGCCCGGCCGCTCGAAAAGACCGTCCCGGTCCCCGACAAGATTTCCATCACTCTCACGGTCAATGGCGTGGAAAAGCCGCTGACGGTAGCGCCATGGACGACGCTCCTTGATGCGCTCCGCGACCACCTCGACCTGACCGGCACCAAAAAGGGCTGCGATCACGGCCAATGCGGTGCCTGCACGGTGCTGGTGGACGGCCGGCGCATCAATTCCTGCCTCACGCTGGCCGTCATGAAGGACGGCGCTAATGTAACGACCATCGAGGGCTTGGCCAAAGACGGCGCGCTTTCCCCGCTGCAACAGGCCTTCATCGACCACGACGCCTTCCAGTGCGGCTACTGCACGCCGGGACAAATTTGCTCCGCGGCCGGGCTGATCGCCGAGGGCAAAGCCAAGAGCGCCGACGATATCCGCGAGCTCATGAGCGGCAATATCTGCCGCTGTGGCGCCTATCCGAACATTATCGCAGCCATCCGTCAGGCGATGGAGCGGCCATGATCAATTTCCAATATTCGCGGGCCGGCGACATTGCCGACGCGGTGCGCCGGATCGCTGCCGAGCCGACCGCAAAATTCATCGCCGGCGGCACCAACCTGATCGACCTAATGAAAGAGGACGTCGAGCGTCCTACCCGGCTGATCGACATCTCCCGCCTGCCGCTCACTGCCGTCGAAGAGACCGAGGACGGGGGGCTGCGCATCGGTGCCATGGTGCCGAATTCCGACCTCGCCTATCATCCGCTGATTGCCGAACGCTATCCGCTGTTGGCGAGCGCCATCCTGGCCGGCGCGTCGGCGCAGTTGCGCAACATGGCCTCGACCGGCGGCAATCTCCTGCAACGCACCCGCTGTTATTATTTCTATGACACCGCGACGCCGTGCAACAAGCGCACGCCGGGCAGCGGCTGCTCGGCCATCACCGGGCTCAACCGGCAGCACGCGATTCTTGGCGCCAGCGATGCCTGCATCGCCGTGCATCCCTCCGACATGTGCGTGGCGCTGGCCGCGCTCGATGCCAGAGTGCACGTCGCCGGACCGTCCGGCACGCGCGCCATCGCATTTACCGATTTTCATCGGCTTCCTGGCGATACGCCGCAGCGCGACACCAATCTCAATGCCGATGAGATCGTCACCGCGGTCGAATTGCCGGCAAACGGCTTTGCCAAGACCTATTCCTATCTGAAAATTCGCGATCGCCTCTCGTACGCCTTTGCGCTGGTCTCGGTCGCCGCGGCGCTGGACCTCGACGGCGACACGATCACGGAGGCCCGGTTGGCTCTCGGCGGCGTGGCGCATAAGCCGTGGCGCAGCCGCGACGCCGAGGCGGCGCTGCACGGTCAGCCGGCCAAACGCGAAAGTTTTGTCAGGGCCGCCGATCTGATCCTGCATGGCGCCGAAGGCTTCGCGCACAACGCCTTCAAGATCGATCTCGCCCGCCGCGCCATCGTCCGCACATTGGGCCAGGCTGCGGCCGCAACACCGCAATCGCAAGCCAACAAGAAAATCCGCTGACGCGAGGAGCATGAGCATGAGCTTTATCGGCACTGCCACATCCCGCGTCGACGGTCGAGCCAAGGTGACCGGCGCGGCGAAATATGCCGGCGAATTCAATGAGCCCGGTCTTGCCTATGGCGCGGTGGTGACTTCGACCATTGCCAGCGGCCGCATCGCCCGTATCGATACGAGCGAGGCATCGCGCGTCGCTGGCGTGCTCGCCGTCATCACCCATGAGAACCGGCCGGCCATGGCCGCCAAGTCCGACGCGTACCATGATGATGTGGCGCCGGAAAAAGGCACTCCTTTCCGGCCGCTATACGACGACAAGATCATGTTCAGCGAGCAGCCCATCGCGCTGGTGCTGGCGGACGAATGGGAGACCGCCCGCTTCGCCGCCACCTTGGTGCGCGTCGATTACGAGAAGAGCAAATTTGCCAGCGATCTGTTCGCGGCGCGCGATCAGGCGGTCTCGACCGGCACTGCGGAGAAACCGCGCGGCAACGCCGCGAAAGCTTTGGCCGGCGCGGCGGTTCGCCATGCGGCGGATTATTTTGTCGCGAGCGAGCATCACAATCCGATGGAGTTGTACGCCTCGACAGTGATCTGGGACGGCGAGGACAAGCTCACCGTGCACGACAAGACGCAGGGCGTGCAGAACGTGCAGCAGTATCTCTGCGGCGTGTTCAAAATGAAGGCCGACGACGTGCGCGTGCTCGACCCGTATATGGGCGGCGGCTTCGGCTCCGGGCTGCGGCCGCAATATCAGGTCGTGCTGGCGGTGCTCGGCGCCAAGGCGCTGCGGCGCTCGGTGCGGCTCGTGCTCACCCGCCAGCAGATGTACGGGCTCGGCTATCGTCCGGCGACGATCGAGCGTCTGTCCATCGGCGCGCAGCAGGATGGCACGCTCGCCGCGATCGTCCACGAGGCAATCGCGGTGACATCGCGGTACGAGGATTTCGGCCGCAACGACACCGGCTGGTCGGGCCAGCTCTACAAAAGCGCCAACGCCAAATACGACCATAGGCTGGTCCATCTCGATCTGCCGACACCGTCGGATATGCGGGCGCCGGGCGCGGCAACCGGGGTCTATGGGCTTGAATGCGCCATGGACGAAGTCGCGGTGGCGCTCAAGCTCGATCCGATCGAATTGCGGCTGAAGTGTTATTCGGAACGTGACCAGCACAAGGACGTGCCCTACACCAGCAAGGCGCTGCGCGAATGCTACCGGCAAGGCGCCGAGGCATTCGGCTGGTCGAAGCGCGATCCGCAGCCGCGCTCGATGCGCGACGGCAGCGAGCTTGTCGGCTGGGGCATGGCGACCGGCGTTTGGGAAGCTTTGCAGATGGAAGCCGCGGCGCGCATCGTTCTCACTGCGAACGGTCATGCCGACGTCGCCTGCGCGTTTTCCGACATCGGCACTGGCACCTACACCATCATGACACAGGTCGCGGCCGATCTCCTCGGTTTGCCGCTCGACAACATCACCGTGCACCTCGCCGACTCGACGCTGCCGAAAACGCCGGTCGAGGGCGGTTCATGGACGGCAGCCTCGATCTCGCACGCCATCGCCAAGACCGCGGCCGAACTGCGCGCCGAACTGTTGCGTATCGCCAAGACGATGCCCGATTCACCGCTCAAAGCCGCGACGCTTGGAGATGTCGTGCTCGCCGACGGCAAACTCGCCGACGGCAAAGCGCCGGACAAGGCCGTGTCGATCGCCGACATCATGCGGCATGGCGACGTCGAGCGTATCGCGCGCGAAACCGCCAATAAGCCGGAAGAGCTCGAAAACTATGCCCGCAACACCCATTCGGCTGTGTTCGCCGAGGTGAAGATCGACGAAGAGCTCGGCGTCATTCGCGTCACACGCGTGGTCAGTGCGGTCGCCGCCGGGCGCATCCTCAATACCAAGACGGCATCCAGCCAGATCATGGGCGGCGTCGTCTGGGGCATCGGCATGGCATTGCATGAGGAGACGCTGGTCGATCACCAGTTCGGCCGCGTCATGAATCACAGCCTCGCCGAATATCATCTGCCGGTGAATGCCGATATCTACGATATCAAGGTGATGTTCGTCGACGAGCCGGACTCGCTTATCAATCCGCTCGGCATCAAGGGCGTCGGCGAGATCGGCCTCGTCGGCGTCGCCGCAGCGGTCGCCAACGCCGTCTATCACGCAACCGGCAAGCGCGTGCGCGACCTGCCGATCACGCTCGACAAGCTGCAGCGCTGACCGAAGCCGAATGGCTTTGAGGTTTGGGGTTTAGGCGCGAACCCGACCGGCGCTGCGCACGCCTTCCGCCAATGCGTCAACGAGGTCGGTGACGGCGGCGACCGTTGCGGCTGTCGGCGCGGCATCAACATCGAGGCTTTTCCGCACCGCTTCGACCAGCGCCGAGCCGACCACGACGCCGTCGGCGGTCTCGGCGAGTGCGCGAGCCTGTTCGGCGGTGCGCACGCCGAAGCCGACGCAGACCGGCAGTTTGGTGTGACGCTTGATGCGTGCGACAGCGGCAGCGACCTTGCCGGCATCGGGAGCGGCTGAGCCGGTGATGCCGGTAATGGAGACGTAATAGACAAAGCCCGACGTGTTGGTGAGCACCGTCGGCAGTCGCTTGTCGTCAGTGGTTGGCGTCGCCAGCCGGATGAAATTGAGCCC
>JBARER010000183.1:0-4525 GCA_049796395.1 Xanthobacteraceae bacterium | reverse complement strand
CCAGCACCAAGCACCGCGCCCGGGACCGGCAGCAGGCGGCCATGCCGCGCCAAGCCCGGCCGGCATTCCCGGGGTGGCATCGATTATCGCGGTTGCCTCCGGCAAAGGCGGCGTCGGCAAATCGACTACGGCGGTCAATCTCGCTTTGGGCTTGCGCGACCTCGGCCTGGGCGTCGGCATTCTTGACGCCGACATCTACGGCCCGTCACTGCCGAAGCTTCTTGCCATCCGCGAGAAGCCGCAGACCGTCGGCGGCAACCGGCTCAAACCCATCGAGCGCTACGGCATGCCGGTGATGTCGATCGGCTTTTTGATCGAAGAGGAGACGCCGATGATCTGGCGCGGGCCGATGGTGATGTCGGCCTTGACCCAGATGCTGCGCGAGGTGGAGTGGGGCACGCTCGACGTCATGGTGGTCGACATGCCGCCGGGCACCGGCGATGCCCAGCTCACGATGGCCCAGCAGGTGCCGCTCAAGGGCGCGGTGATCGTCTCGACGCCGCAGGATCTGGCGCTCATCGATGCGCGGCGCGGCATCGCCATGTTCCGCCGCGTCAATGTGCCGGTGCTCGGCATCGTCGAGAACATGTCGACCTTCATCTGCCCGCATTGCGGCACGCGGTCCGACATCTTCGGCCACGGTGGCGCGCGGCACGAGGCCGAGCGGCTTGGCGTGCCGTTCCTCGGCGAAGTGCCGCTGGTCATGGAGATACGCGAAAAATCCGACGCCGGCCTGCCGGTGGTGGCGAGTGCGCCGGAATCCGAGCACGCCAAAATCTACCGCGACATCGCGGCGCGCGTGCGCGACAGCCTCGCCGTCGCCAGCCGGCCGCCGCCGAAGATTGTCATCGAGGCGTAATTCACTCGCGCTCAAGGTCCGCGTCGTCGCGCGCGTCCTCGGCCGCGTCGTCGGCCACGCCTTTGGCGGCTTCGGTGAGGCTCACGCCGCAGTCCCTGCATTCGTAAGTGTGCAATTCGGGAAACGATCCGAAACGCGGGATGACCAGCACAAGCCGCATCGGCCGCCCGCAAGCGGGGCAGAAATGCCGGCTCATCGGAATGACGTTGTCGGAATCCATCGTGTTAAATTGGTCCGACACCGCTATCAGCTCAGCTCATTGATCTGCGTCAGCTTTTCCGCAAGCGACGCTGTGCAGGCGAGCTCAAATGCTTGAGAAGATCGGTCGCCCAGCCGGCACTTTACACCGTTTTGTTCTGTTGAATCATTAATCGCCCGGCGAAGGCGGCGTTCGAAAATAGGCTTTGGCATTGTGGTGAACATTTGGTGAGGCGAGCAACGCCGCCTCGTCCCACCAGCGCAATTCCCGATGCTGGTCGTCCCGCCGCATTGGCGCGACCTCGGTGACGGTCAACGTATAGCCGAGGACGACATAGTGAGTGCCATAACCTTCATCGCCGAAACGGTTGTTGGGATAGAAATGCTCGTAGACGCCGATAAGCCGGGCGTCGTCGATGTTGCCGGGAAGATTGGTCTCATTCTTGAGGATGCGGGCGAAGGCGTCGCGCAACGGCTCATTCTTCAGAATCATCCCGCCGGGCACGAAATGCCATCCCTTGGCCGGCTCGTTATTGCGCAAACCGAGCAGGACCTCGCTCCGCGCGTTGCGGATGATGAGATCGATCGCAATAAGCGGCGCCAGACGCACGACCTTGCGCAGATCGTCGTGGCTCAAGAATGAGGGCGGGATATGGGAAATAAGCGGTTTCATAGGCGGCTTGATAGCGGGCGGGGGGCGAGAGGCTACCGCACTATGAAAGCGCAGGGTGCCCCCTCACGGATAGATGCGGTCCGGTGGACAGAACCGCAGCCGCGCCGGCGTCCATGGACAGAATGCCGCGCAGCGCGGGCGGTAGCAATGGGTCGGCATGCGCGCGCTCCCTCCAGCATGATCCAAAGCCTGCCCTCGGATTGATCCGGGGGTAGGTGCCGGTTTCCGGAAAGATCATGTGCCACTGATCGCCAACGCGAGCTGGTGCAAGTGGTTTCAACGCTTCCAAATGCCGACCAAGAACTTCTGTCTAGGAAGTGGTCGCAACTTCGAAAGGACTACAAAAGCCATTCACGTCAAGCCATATAGGTCAAATGCTATCGACGCTTGCGGGTGTGGGGTTGGTGTATAAGAACCGGCACGGTAAGTATTCGTTGGCCGTTCCGATTCTGGGACGATTCATCCAGAGACAGGCGTCGGCTGATCAGATGTTGAAGGGACTCCAGTAAAAGAGGCCGCCAACTGAGGCAATAATGGACCCGGAAGCCCACGCTAGTTTAAAGCAATCGGCGAAGATTCTCGGCTTGATATTCGCCGCGGTTATCATCTTGTGGGTTTTAGTGGCAGGCTTTGGGTTGTGAAAGCCGCCCAACTGAGGCGGCCTACTCACGGAGGCCGGCGAGACTGTTACCGCCAGCCTGATCCACCGCAGCTTGAGCAGTGTCGTTGACCTCCGGCGCACGAGCATGACTTTTTGCCCGCGCCACCACACGACGAGCAAGTGAAATAGTCCGTGTTCATGCTACCGCCTCGCCAGTTATTTTCTGACCAGCGCCCACGTCCGCCACAACTTGAGCAAGACTTATTACCGGCTCCCCCGCACTCGGAGCACCGAGTTCTACCTGAACCGCCACAGGTCGAGCAGCGCGTTGACATATCACCACTATCAAGTCAGCCAGGACAGCCTTGGCTGGAGCAGGAAGCATAATCCGTCGCGCAGGGACCTCTCAATTCTTTTATGGCTGCCGCCGCTTCCAGTGCTTCGTCAGAAACTTCATGATTCAGTAAGTCTTCGTCACCTTGTTCGATGCCGGTGTCGTTATTCATGACACTAAATTCCTGAACAGGGTGTAGTTTGTTGCAAGTGCCATTTTACCGTGAATAAGGACACTTACCAAATCAAATTAGGACAAAAGGCCCGTAATTAGGACCGTACCCAGCTTACCGAGAATATCGGTGTTCGGGCTCTTGTTTCGCGATGCTACGAAATTATCGGCATGGCGAAGGAATGTAGGGACATGAGAGAGCTTCGGAACAAGGTTGCGCGTCACTATGGAAGGCAGGTTGTGCAGTTCAGCTTTTCACTGCCGATGCCTCACGAGCAGGAAGAATGAAAGAGGCCGCCAAGTGAGCCGGGCTCCATTCAGCCAATGAGCAAAGATCGAATACCCCTCTGGATCGCTATCGCCGTCGCGTGCGGCTTGGCGATATTGTCTGCCGTCGGCGCGGCGCGGCTTAGGCCATTCAATAACATGGGATTTGATAACAGTTGGGATTGCCCTCCGAACGCAACGCCGAGCGCGACCGTTTGCGTCAAAAAGCAGCCGACCTCCGCAAATTAGGACAGTCCAAAAATCAAATTAGGACAAAACACTCGGAGTTAGGCCAGTACCCACACCCCGGTACTGGCCCGTATTGGGCCAAAAGGGACCATGCGTCCCGAGCAAAAGGGGCCAGCGGCGCTCCACCGGGCGCGGTCGGAAAGAAGCCAACCGGCCCTCCGCAAAAGAGGCTGGAAAAAGGCCACTCGGGCCCTTGGAAACATTAAATATTTAGTTGCATAATGGATCCAACGCACGGGGGGATATGTTATGCAAGGGATGTACGCCGCTTACCTGGCGGACATAAGGCAAATTCAGACGTGGTATTATGCTATCTTTTGGCTCGCTTTTGGCAATCTTGGGATGTGTATGGTGTTCTGGCATACGGGAACGCCGCTACCCTCGTTCTTCAGTCACCAGACCATCGCAAAATCAAAATGCACGTACATTGCACTGTATTTTGCGGTTGCCATTCTGCTCGTCGCCGCCGTTTTCGTGGCAATCTTGATAGAGGCCGCAACCGTTCGGCAAATCGCCGGGACGGGAGCTAGTGCAGTGTTGTTATTCTCAAGTCCGAGAAGATTTATTCACGGGATACAGGATTAGAGTCATGGAAAAGCACATTTCTCTCTCCACATGGAGAGACAGCTTCTATTGGCTCGGGCGGGGGAAATTTACTTCTCAGCTTAAATTGGCCGGGATAATTCTTAGTTTCATAATTATCGCCGTTCTGGCGCCGTACGTCTTTTCTCCACTGCACTCCACTATATTAGCAGCGGCTTGTTGCGCGGGAATGTTGCTCTATTTGGGAAGATCAAGATATTTTTCGGAGCGCATTCGGCGCTCTTTTGGCGATGCGGTTACGTGTCGGTATTCGCATGTTGCGACGCCATTCACAACAATGTTCGAGGCCTTAGCTGAGCAAAAAGTGCGGCTGAGGGACATTTCTCGTCTTACGGTTGAAACAGGAAAATTCAGTAATCTGCTCCACTATGTGAATGGTGACGGCAAAGTTCTAATGAGGTTGGCAAATAGCAATCCCGACGCAGCGATTCATATTTATGGGTTTGGCCTGCACCCGGTTCCGCAGACACCGAGTTAGGTGTTTTAATGGAACCGGAGGTGGATCATGGAGAGGCGGAAGTTTACTCGAGAGTTCAAGCTTGAGGCGGTGCGGCTGATCAAAGAGCGAGG
>JBARER010000182.1:0-17013 GCA_049796395.1 Xanthobacteraceae bacterium | reverse complement strand
TCGGGCGGCAGCGACCATCGGGCGAATATCGCACCGAATGCGGCAAGCACGATCGCCAGCGGTACACCGAACAGCGTCGCTCGGCTCCATGGCGCGCCCAGAATGGCGATGGCCGCGATCGACACCGGCGTTAAAACCGCGACGCCGTGGCTTGCCGAGATCGCCAAACCCAATGCCAAGGTCGCGCTTTGCCGATTTTCCTCCTTTGCTCCGCCGAGGGTCGGCAGGAGCGGGGTGACAAGCGCAAACGCGGAAGCCGGAGACGCGCCAAGGCCGGCCACGAGCCCAATCGCTGCCGCGAGCCGGTTGCCGGCGAATAGGCGCCGTCGCGCAACAAAGTCACCAAGCCGCCGCACGGCCGATGTGCCTTCGGCAAAACCGGCAATGACGCTCGCCGTGACGATAACCAGGCCGGGCGAATAGATCTTTTCGGAAAACCCGCTGCCGAAGGCACTCCCCAATTGCGAAGTCGGATAACCGGCAATGTAGCCGAAGACTGCGGCCACCACGGTCAGCACGATGAATGGATGAATGCGCCGCGCCGCAACGACGATAAAGACCGCCGCCACGGCAAAAACGAGCGCCTGAGACAGCGGCATGCCGTACATCGAAGATTTGCTCTAGTCTTTGGCTCCCGGCGCCCTGCTCATGGCATGAATTTGGCATCGAGGCGAGCCGAAAGGATTTGATCGATGCGCATTTGCGAGTCGAATGATTGCCGGCGGAGCCGGATTGTTGCGCTCTGCTGCGCCGTCGCCGTCACCGTTGCGGGCGGTCTTAGCGCGGCTGTGGCCGCGGAGACCGATTTCATCCATGCCGACGGCAAGCGCCTGGTCGATGGCCGCGGCGAGACCTTCGCGGTGAAGGGCATCAATCTCGGCAACTGGCTGGTGCCCGAAGGCTACATGTTCAAGTTCAAGCATGCGTTGAGCCCGGCGGAGATCGGCGAATTGTTCGACGCGCTTATCGGCCCCGAGGCGGCCGGGCGTTTCTGGTCGCGATTTCGCGATGTCTACGTCGCCAAGGAGGATATCGCCTTTATCAAAGCCGCCGGCTTCAACACCGTTCGCGTACCGCTGGATTGGCGGTTGTTCGTCAAACCCGGTGGCGCCGACGCCGACGCCGCGGACGACCGGTTCGCGGGACCCGGCTGGGCGCTGATCGACCGGCTGGTGCAGTGGTGTCACGATGCCGGCTTGCGGGTGATCATCGACCTGCACGCCGCGCCGGGCGGCCAAACCGGCGTCAACCACGACGACGGTCCCGGCTTTCCGCTCACCTTCTATGTACCGCGCTATCGCCAGCTAACGATCGCGCTCTGGCAGCGGCTTGCGGCGCATTATCGCGACGAAACCGCAATCCTCGGCTATGACTTATTGAACGAGCCGATCTCGCCCTACAGCGATGTCGATTATCTCAATCCACAACTTGAGCCGCTCTATCGGGACATCGTCGCCGCCATCCGCAGCGTCGATCCAAACCACGCGGTGCTCTTAGGCGGCGCCCAGTGGGACACCAATTTCGCCATGTTCGACCGGCCGTTCGATCGCAATGCGATTTACACCTATCACAAATTCTGGATCACCCCGACGCGCGACGGCATCCAGGAATATCTCAATTTCAGTAATCGCTGGAACGTGCCCGTGCTGATCGGCGAAACCGGTGAGTTCAACAATGGCTGGAACGACAGGTTCCGCCGTCTCCAGGAGCGTTTCGGTTTGGGCTGGATTTTCTGGCCGTACAAGAATCTCGACTCCGATCTTTCGGTGGTCTCGATACCGAAGCCGGCCGGATGGGACTTGATTGCCAATGCCGGTAGCGCCGCCGACGCCGTCTTGCCGCCGCGCGGACAGGCGCAGGCGATCCTCGATGCCTATCTCGAAGCGGCCAAATTCGAGCATGTGCGAGTCAATAACGACTACATCGCTTCGCTCGGCCTGACTGCGCCTTAAAGCATGATCCGGAAAAGCCTGCCCTCGGACTTGATCCGAGAGTGGAATCCGGTTTTCCGAAAAGATCATGCTTCACCAAAACATTAGATCGCCAATCGATTCCGTTTGAGCAATTGGCGATCTAGGGGTCGTGGACGGCAAGCCGCTGTGCTATCAGGCGGTATGGCCCCATCTCACGACCATGCTCACGGTCACGCTCATAGCCAAAGCGCCGATCAAGACGCCGACCGCTGGAAGCACGACGGCGTGCGCGTCATTCCCGGCAATCAGCTCGATCCCAATGTGCCATCGACGCCGGGCATGGATCGCAAGGCGGCGATCAATTTCGCCCGCGTCGGCGCACAAAAGCTGTGGGCCGGCACGGTGACCATCAAGCCGGACGCCAAGACCGGCGCGCACCACCACGGCCACCTCGAGAGCATCATCTTCGTGGTGCGCGGCAAGGCGCGCATGCGCTGGGGCGAGCATCTGCAATTCACCGCCGAGGCCGGGCCCGGCGATTTCATTTTCATCCCGCCTTACGTGCCGCATCAGGAGATCAATGCCCGCCGCGACGAGATCCTGGAATGCGTGCTGGTGCGCAGCGACGGCGAGGCGATCGCGATCAATCTCGACATCGAGCCGGTCGAGAAGCCGCAGACGGTATTATGGGTCGATCCGATCCATCGCGATCCGGCTGCCAAATCATAAGGTGCGGCCACCTCGTTTAGTGCGAAACTGGTGCCGCCGACGGCGCCGCCGCGGCTAGTTATCCACAGGCCGGAACGGCAATCTTTTGACGCTCGACGTTCGGCGGCGCATCAATTTGGCTGCACGGAGTGGTGAGTGGGTCAGTTGTCAGTGGGTAAGCGTCCTATGCTCGATCATCTTGCGAGGGCCCGCGAGCTGCGTCGGCACGCGGTCAAGTGCGAAGCCGCGGCCAAATCCACCGTGTCGGCGAAATTCGGCGACTGCTACCGGCTCCTGGCCAAGAATTACGTGATCCTGGCGCAGCTGGAAGAAGACTTCGTCGCCCGGCAGAACGCAGCGCTCCTCGAAAATCGGCTCATTGCTGCCGAATAGCGGCTGTCGCCATCCCGCGGCACGACGCTCCTCGCCGGGAATCACCGTGGCGGCGAGGCGGGCGCACCGCTAACATCCGGCAAAAGTTCCGAGCCGGAGGTCCCCACCCGATGACCGCTTTAGCTTGGCCGATCACGCTCAAAGACGCCACGATTCATCCGGTCATCGAACAGGAGGGCGGCTTCTTCGAATTATTCGGCTTCTTCCCGTCGCTGACCGAGGAGCTGTTCGACGAAAACCGCTCCTGGCTGCAGCCGACATTCGTCGATGCCGACCATATGTTGATGCTCTGCATCCAGAGCTTCATCATCAAGACGGCGCACCACAATATCCTGATCGACGCTTGCGTCGGCAATCACAAGCCGCGGCCGACGCGGCCGTTCTGGAACATGCTCGACAGCGACCGGTTCGAGAAAGGTCTGGCCGGCGTCGGGCTCTCCGTCAACGACATCGACTATGTGATGTGCACGCATCTGCACGGCGATCATGTCGGCTGGAATACGCGCCTCGACAACGGCCGCTGGGTACCGACCTTTCCCAAGGCGCGTTACGTCATGACCGATCGCGAGCTCGCGCACTGGACGGGGCGGGAAAAGGAAAATCCGGCGAGCGTGCCGTGGATCACCGATTCGGTATTGCCGATTGTCGCCGCCAAGCGCGAGCAGATCGTCAAAAGCGATTTCGCCTTCAATGAGACCATCCAGTTCATCCCGACGCCCGGCCACACCATCGACCATTTCTCCGTCCTGGTCGGAAATAAGGGCGACGACGCGCTGATCACCGGCGACATGATCCATTCGCCGTTGCAGGGCAAATATCCCGAGATAGGCATGATGTCGGATTACGATTCGGCGCAGGCCGGAACGACCCGCCGCAAGATTTTCGACCGCTTCTGCGAAGAATCGACGGTCATGTGCGCCAGTCACTTCCCGGCGCCGTCGACGGGGCGGGTGCGGCGCTGGGGGGACGGCTACAAGTTCATCGCCGCCGCCTGAGTGCGGCCGGCCGTCGCGGTGGCATTCTGTTGAACGGAATGGTGAAAATGAAGCGCGCGCAATTATACATGCTTGCGCGGCGTTTGCCGGTATGTGAAACTCATTTGTTCCCCCAGGGGCTGGTTTTCCTAGGGCATCGCAACAGGTGGAGGAACTTTATGCGCCGTTTTGGGCTTTCGGCGGGTCTCGCACTTGCCTTGTTAGGCGTTGGCTTTTCCGGTTCGGCTTGGGCGGCTTGGCCGGCCTGCGCCGTCGGGACGTCCGTGAACAATCACGCGCGGATCATGCTGCACCACAAGATGATCGCCAGTTGCTCCGGCGCGTCCGGCTGCAAATGCGTGTCGTGCTACAATCTTGACGGTTCGGTCACTTCGGCCTGCTACGCGCTGTTTGTGCCGATGCCGAAGTAAGGTGCGGCCGTCTCATCGGCTGAACGCCTTTTGAGTGCGGGTGGCGCGTGGGCTGATGCCTGCGCGGCTTGGCGTCGTTGTCGATTTGGGTTTGAGGTAAGCAAGCCGCCGGTCGCTCCGGCGGCTTTCGAATTTTGGAGCGTCATCCAAAACTCCATTGCCTGCCTTCGGATCAAGTCCAAAGGCAGGCATTTGGCCGGGCCACGCTCACATGCGGCCGCGATTGGGATTGGTCACGCACATCAGATTGTTCGACCTGGCGTGCCGATGGCAGGAACGCATGCTGGCGTAGAAGCAATCGAGCCTGCCCCGGGCGGACGGCCTGCAGTATTTGCCATGTCCGGCGACGCGCCGGTGCGTGTGGGTCGCGGCGGCGCGGCTTTCCGAACCTGAGGGCTTGGTAGCTCTCGAGCTCTTGTTGATGCTGGCGGGGGACGGCGAAGTTTGAGTGGTCGGCGCGTTTTGTGCGTTGGCAATGGATATCGTACCGAGCAATGCGGTGGCGACGGCAATCGCGGCGAAAGCTTTCATTGATGTTCTCCGGCTGGCAAAGGTCTCAGCTGTCAAAGCCACCAGCCCAAAAAAGTTGCATGCGTCCGATGCGGGTTGCGACTGGCATGGGATGCGTGCGTCGTCTCCGAATTTGCCCTGCGACATTAACGGCCTGCGACAATAAAACATGGAGCGTTTCGCTCGATGCTTGATTGAATCCGCACGCCGGGGGCGGCCATGGAGGACAGCATGGCTGTCGATGTGGTGCTCTGGTTTATTCTCGCAGCGGCAATCGCCTTCATAGGGTGCGGCTGCATGTTAACGGCGCCTAAGCGTAAAGCGGCGAAAACATCGGAGGCCGGCTTCGAGCCGAAACTCGATCGCGCGGCATGAGCCGCGGTCCGCGCCCTTATTGGATCACCGGCAGAATCAGCGCCGAAGCGTGAGCACCATCGTGATGGATGGTGTCGGTGCCCATCAGCGACGGGTGATAAGGGTGCGAGAACACGCCGTCGGTCGCGGGTGAATCGCCGTTGGCGAGTTCGAGCCGGATGCGGTGACCCTTTTTGAACACGTAGGCGATCGGCAGGACCTCGATATCGAAGGCATAAATCTCGCCGGGCGTGAGCGGCTTGGGAGCGCGGTGCGAGGCCTTCAGCCAGCCCTTCGACACCGGCGTAAATGCCGGCTGTTCGGCTTTCTCGCGCGATGCCGGACTTTGTGGATGCTGATCGGTCAGCTTGACGATGAATTGGGTATCGACCGCGGTCGATGCCGCGAACAGCTTGAGCACGATCGGCCCGATCACTTCGAGGTCGGCATCGAGCGGCGCGCTGGTGAACGTCAGCACGCGCCGCGCTGGATCGACGCGCCCGTCCGGACCGATCACCGCGACGCCGTTGACCCATTCCCAATCCGGATAGGTGTAGCTGGTCGGCGCTTCATCCGCTGACGGCGCATCGGTGGACAGCCCGCCGTCGTTGAGCGAGGTGACGCTGCCGGTAGGACCCTCGCGCAGATAAAAGGCGAGGGGAGTGGTGTTCTCGGGCGGCCACTGCGTCTCCGCGCGCCAGACATTGACGCCGCGGACGAACAGCTTCACCGGCTCGCTCTCCATGAAGCCGTTGTTTTTGCCCTTCAGATGCAGATCGTAGAACGGCAACAGCTCCGTGGCGTGAAATTCGACTTGGTCGAATAGGCGGTGCGCCTCGAAGGTGTTGCGCGCGC
Source organism: Xanthobacteraceae bacterium (assembly GCA_049796395.1). Lineage (GTDB taxonomy): Bacteria > Pseudomonadota > Alphaproteobacteria > Rhizobiales > Xanthobacteraceae > BOG-931. The sequence goes on along the minus strand of JBARER010000182.1, from coordinate 10,875 downwards.
CGGTGACGACGAGCTTCTTGGGCGATTTGACCTCTTCGTAGCCAAGAATATTGCCGCGCAGATGCAGGCCCATCTTGCCCCAATGGCCGATCGACAGCACCGGGCATTTGATCCGATCGAGCCGCCAATAGGGCGAGCGCTGGCGCCAGAAATCGTCGTCGAGCGGATGATTGATGATCTCGCCCATGAGGTCGAGTTTCATCGGCGGCCGGCCATGACCTCCGGCCGGGCGATGCTGATTGTCGGCGCGCAGCGACGTGTACCAGACCGAGCGATAGGAGCAGTAGATGCCGCCGTGATAATTCGAGCCGCGATACTGGTCGACAAGGCCGTCATAAGGCGCGATGCAGGCAAGACCGGGCGGGTTGTAGGTCGCCATCAGCCACTGCGCCATGGCGTAATAGGACTGGCCGATGCCGCCGACGCGGCCATTGCTCCAACCTTGCTCGACGATCCAGCCGATCAGTTCGACGTAATCCTGCTGCTCGGCAAGCCCCATGAACTCGAATTCGCCTTCGGAGCGGCCCGATCCGCGCACGTCGGCGTGCACATAGGCGTAACCCTGAGCGACATACCATTCGATCGGACCAGTCTCGCGCCACAGGAACAAGGGAAAAGCGGGGACGTCGTCCATCTCGTATTGATACGGCGAGGCGGCGAACAGCGCCGGAAAGCGGCCCTCGGCCGCCGGTCGGTAAACGCAAAGCGAGATGCGGATGCCGTCGCGCATCCGCACCGTGACGCCCTTTTCGACCTTCATCGCATCATTCGGCACTGAGTTGTCTCCCGTTGCCGCCGCGGAGTGCCCGGCGCCTGCCGCTAAGCCACTTGCCGCTAAAGACCTGCACTGGCGCGCTTTAGCCGCTTGCCGCAAGCGGTGATCTTGCGGCAATCTCCGCCGCAACGACAATAAGTTCACCCTTGAGGAAATCATATGCGCCGCTGCGTTTTCGCCTTGCTTGCCCTGATCGTGTTGCCGCTGCCGGCGATGGCGCAGAATTATCCGTCGCGTCCGATCAAGGCGATTGCCTCGCAGGGACCCGGCGGCTTGAGCGATCTGTTCATGCGCGCGCTCGGCGACCAGCTCGGTGCCGCGCTCGGCACCTCGATCGTGGTCGAGGATCGTGCCGGCGCGGAAGGCACAATCGGCGCACAGGCCTGCGCGGCGGCGGCTCCCGACGGCTACACGATCTGCATCCTCCCCGGCGAAGCTGTCACCATCAACCCGATCATCCAGCCGAATGCGGATTTCGACCCGGCGAAAAGCTTGGAGCCGGTCACGCGTGCCTATTACCTGACGCAGGTCTTTGCGGTGGATGCTTCCCTCGGCGTCAAATCCTTCCCCGAGCTCGCCGCGCTGGCCAAATCCAAGCCCAATGCGCTGAACTACATGGCGCCGTCGCTGTCGAAGGTCGCTTTCATGCAGGAGTTCGACAAGACGAACGGCGTCGACATCGTCCGCCTGCCGTTCAAGGGCGGCGGCGATGCGGTCAACGCGATGCTGACGGGAACGACCCAGATTGCGATTTTCGGCATCGGCAATCTGGTGTCGTTCATCCGCGCCGGCAAGATTGTCGGTCTTGCCATCGACGGCGACACGCCTTCGCCGATGGCGCCCGACATTCCGACGTTCAAACAGGTCGGTTACACCAAGCATATCGCGCCGACATTCTTCGGCATTTTCATGCCGGCCGGTACGCCGAAGCCGATTGTCGACAAGCTCTACAAGGCGATTGCGGCAATCGGCGTGAAGCCGGACTTTCAGCAGAAGTTTCTGTTTAGCCGCGGCCTGACGCCGGTGTTCAGCCCGCCGGAGCAATTCGCCAAGGAACTGGTTGACGACCGCGCCGAAGGCTTGGCCGCGGTCAAGGAGTCGGGCCTTTATCCCAATGTGAAGTGAGCGGGCGCCGAATCTCTCTCCTTCTCTCTGCGCGGATTTTGATGATCTGGTCTGATAATCGGATTTAGCGAAAATTCGCGCTGCCACCGCTGGCTTGCGGCGCTGCTGCCCGCATCGCGCTATCGGCACACACTGAGATGCCGCAAGCGGCAGTCGGTGGTCATAATTATTTCACGAAATGTGTCTTTGCTGATTTTGGCACGCCGATTGCATTGCTGTTTTCATGACCGACGATCGATACGTGACATTGCTGGTCGGAACCATCTGTCTCTTGATGTTCGCCTGTGGCGTGGTCGCGATCACCCAGCATCCGCAGTGGTTCGGAGCCTAAGTACGGCTTGGACCTACTGGCCGCGCCGCGCGGCCGAAGCAAAGCGCTTGGCCTCTTCGGCGGCGCGGAATAGCGCCGCCGCCTTGTTGATGCATTCCTGCTGTTCCAGATCCGGATCGCTGTCGGCGACGATGCCGGCGCCGGCCTGAACGTGCATGATGCCGTCCTTGATCAGCGCCGTGCGCAGCGCGATGCAGGTGTCCATGTCCTCGCCCGCGGAAAAATAACCGACGCAGCCGGCGTATAGCGAACGCTTCTCCTTCTCCAGCTCATCGATGATCTGCATGGCGCGCACCTTCGGCGCACCGGACACCGTTCCGGCGGGAAAGCCCGCGGCCAGCGCATCGATGGCGTCGCGGTCGGCGCGCAGGGCGCCCTCGACATTGGAGACGATGTGCATCACCTGGCTGTAGCGTTCGACGAAGAACTGGTCGGTGACTTTGACCGTGCCGATCTTGGCGACGCGGCCGACGTCGTTGCGGCCGAGATCGAGCAGCATCAAATGCTCGGCGCGCTCCTTGGGGTCGGCCAGCAGCTCGGTTTCGAGCGCCGCATCGTCGTGCGGTGTCGAACCGCGCGGGCGGGTGCCGGCAATCGGGCGGATGGTGACCACCCCGGCGCTGGTCTTGACCAGGATTTCCGGGCTCGATCCGGCGACGGCAAACGTGCCGAAGTCGAGGAAGAACAGATAGGGCGACGGATTGACCCGGCGCAGGGCGCGGTACAGCGAAAACGCCGGCAGCGCGAACGGCGCCTCGAAGCGCTGCGACAGCACGACCTGAAAAATATCGCCGGCGGCGATATAATCCTTGGCGCGCGTCACCATCTGCTTGAACTCGGCCGGCGCGGTGTTGGACCGCGGCGTGACCTCGAGCGGGCCGCTGTCGATTTGCGTTGCCGATTTATCCAGCGGCCGATCAAGCGCGTCGACTACGGCGGACAGCCGCTCGGTCGCCCGCAAGCGCGCGGTCTCGGCGCTCACGCCGGCATGCGCCCGCACCGGCGTGACAATAATGATCGTGTCTTTCACCGCATCGAAGACGACGATCAGAGTCGGTCGCAGCAGCATGGCATCGGCGATGCCGAGACGATCGGGCGGCGGTGGCGGCAAATCCTCCATCAGGCGCACCATGTCGTAGCCGAGATAGCCGAATACGCCGGCGGCCATCGGCGGCAATGCCTGGGGCAGCGCGATGCGGCTCTGGGCGATGAGATTGCGCAATGCCGCCAGCGGCGGCTCGGCGACCGGCACGAAGGCGGCGGGATCGGTCGAGACGCCGCGGTTGATCTCGGCCTGCCGCCCGTTGATGCGGAAGATGAGGTCGGGCTCGAGACCGATGATGGAATAGCGGCCGCGCACCGCGCCGCCCTCCACCGATTCCAGCAGGAAACTCATCGGCGCGCAGCCTTCGGGCCGCCCGCCGGCAATCTTCAGATAGGCCGAAACCGGCGTTTCCAGATCGGCGACCAGCGTCGTCCACACAACTTGCGGCTCGCCGGCCGCATAGCGCGCCGCGAATGATTGCGCCGATGGCTCGGTATGCATGGTCCGGTCCGGAGTAAAGCTAGTTGGTGTCCGGGGTGCCGTTCCCCATGGCCTGGGCGAAAACCGAGGGATTGACCGTGGTGCCGAGATCGTGTTCCAGCCAATTGACGTACTGGCCCATCAGATCGTCGGACATCTGGCTGTGCACAGTCTTCTCGATTTGCTTGGCGTTCGCCGAATCCGGATCGGGCTTCGGTGTTTTGACGTCGGTCACTTGAAAAACGATCCATTGACCGGGATCGGCGCCGACGCTGCTGCCGAAATCGCCTTTTGCGGTGTGAAAGATCGTCTGCGTCATGTTGGCGGAGACGTCGCCGCTCGATCCGCCGCGCTTGAGATCGCTGGCGGTTTCGATCTTGAGATTTTCGCTGCCGGCGAGCGTATCGAACGCCTTGCCGCTCTTGAGCTTGCCCAGGAGATCTGCGGCATCGGTCTTTAGCCGAGAGTCGACCTGATCGTCGTGCCAGCGCTGCGCCACCTGGCTTTTGACTTCGTCGAGATTGCGGTCGCGTGCCGGGGTGATCGCCGCAACGTCGTACCAGATGTAGCCGCCGTCCACCTCGATGGGATCGTTGTCGACCCCGACGTCTGACGCAAAGGCGCCGCCGACGATCTCGGCGCTGTGCGAAATATCGGCGGCGGGCTTGCCCTGCGCATCGCGGCCCGAGCGGTCCACGTCAAACGTGGTGACCGGCAGTTTCTCCTTCTGCGCGGCCTCTTCGAGCGTCGCGCCGCCGGCGCGGTCGTCCTCGATCTTGTCGTGGATGTCCTGCACTTCTTTCTTGGCGCGATCGAGCGCGATCTCGTTGCGCAACGCCGGCGCCGCCGCGGCGAGCGGCTCGGTGGTCGACGGCTCGATCTTAAGCGCGGTCACCAGCACGGCGCCGAATTGGGTTTGCACCGGCGCGCTGACGTCGCCCTCCTTGAGCGCGAAAGCGGCGTCGGCCACCTTGGGATCGACCATGGCGGATCGGCTCAGTGTGCCGAGGTCGATGTCCTGCGCCTTGAGGCCGCGTGCGGTCGCGATATCGGCGAAGCTCGTGCCGCTCTTGATGCGTTCGGCGGCCGCCTGCGCGTCGGCCATTTGCGGAAATACGATCTGCTCGATGTGGCGTTTCTCCGGCGTGACGAAGCGCGAATGCTGGTCCGCATAGGCCTTCTTGATGTCGTCGTCGGAGATCTGCATCCATTGCGCCAGCGCCGGCGGCGTCACCGTAACGGTATTGATCTTGCGGTATTCCGGCGCCCGAAACATGATTTTTCGATCGTCAAAATATTTGCTGAGCTGGTCGTCGGTCGGCTGCGGAATATCGCCGGCCTGCGCTGGGCCGAGCGCGACATATTTGATGCTGCGCTCTTCGTTCTGGAACTGATTGATGGCGTCGAGCCAGGCCTGCGGCGGGCTGGCGTCGCCGGACACGCTGTCGATCAGCTGGCGGCGCAGCGAGGTCTGCCGCTCGGCGGCGAGAAAGGCCGGCTCGGTCATCTGCATGTTCTGCAGCACCAACTGCAATCGCGCCGGATCGAACTGACCGTGCTCGTTCTGCAGTTCCGGATTCGAGGTGATGTGGCGGGAAATCTCGGCGGTGGAGAGGCCGAGCCCCATCCGATGCGCCTGCTGGTCGATCGCGGCCTGCGCCACGATCTCGCTCAAGACTTGGCGGTCGAGGCCCAGCGCCTGGGCTTGCTCGGGCGGCAGCGGGTGACCGAGGTCATGGCTGATCGTCTCAAGGCGGTTGCTATAAGCGTCGCGGAATTGCTGGACCGGGATCTCGATGCTGCCGACCTTGGCCAGCGCCGAGTTGCCGTAGCCATTGAATATGTCGTTGATGCCCCAGACGGCGAAGCTCGCGGCGAGCGCCGTCATGACGACGCCCATGACGGTGCGGCCGAGCCAATTTTCGGAGATATTGCGGATGCCTCGTAACATGGGTCGACTTCACCCGTCTAAAGCGCGCTGAATGGCGGAGAGGCGGCGCACTATAAGGAGCGAGCGCACGCACCGCAACCGGCGGATTTTAGGCATAAAGCGCCCCTTTTCCGGTTGCAACGGCTCTGCTAACGCCTCTTTGTCGCAACCGATCGATCCTCCTCTGTCGAGCTCACCTGATGGCCCGCCGTCCCCTGCTTGCCGGCAATTGGAAGATGAACGGGCTCGCGGCGGCGCTCGGCGAATTGCAGACGATCATCGCCGGCGCTCAGGATATTGCAGCCGCCGATCTGGCGGTGTGTCCGCCGGCCACCCTGATTGCCGCTTGCGCCAAGCGGGCTGCCGGCAGTCGCGTCATCATCGGCGGTCAGGATTGCCACGCGCTGGCGGCTGGCGCCCATACCGGAGACATATCGGCGGAAATGCTGCGCGACGCCGGCGCGCGCGCGGTAATTGTCGGCCATTCCGAGCGGCGCCGCGATCATTGCGAAACCGATGCCACGGTGCGGGCCAAAGCGCTCGCCGCGCAGCGCGCCGGTCTCGCCGCCATCATCTGCGTCGGCGAAGAGCGCGACGAGCGGCAGGCGGGCCGGACCCGGCATGTCGTCGGCCGGCAGCTTGACGGCTCGTTGCCGGACAGCGCCGCCGATATCGTCATTGCCTATGAACCGATCTGGGCGATCGGCTCCGGCCAGACGCCGACACCGGGCGATGTCGGCGATATCCACGATTTCATCCGCGCGCGGCTTGGCCTGCGGTTCGGTGAAGCCGGGCAGGCGGTGCGCATTCTCTATGGCGGATCGGTGAAGCCGGCCAACGCCCGAGAACTCCTGACGGTGGAGAATGTCGACGGGGCGCTGGTCGGCGGCGCCAGCTTGCAAGCCGACGAGTTCCTGGCGATTGCGGGCGTCTACCGCTGAAACGCGATCCGGCCGTCGTCACGCCGCGACGGTTGTATTTGGAAGTTTTTCGCCAAATACTTGGCAAGCGCGTATCCTTAGCACCGTGAATCATTCGCAACCATGAAAGGGCGGCAAATCAGGCTTCCCGCGCCCTATCTCAAGCGCGTCTGGCTGGATCGGGCGCGCGTGGGCGATGCGACGGCCTACCCGTTCTGCCTGCCGTTTCTCAAAAGCGGCTTCGAACTCGATTTCGAGCGGCCGATCACAATCATCGTCGGCGAAAACGGCACCGGCAAGTCGACATTGCTTGAGGGCATTGCGGCGCTCGCCGGCTATGACGAAGCCGGCGGTGGCAAAGGCTATAAGCCGCTCGATCACTCGCGCGCCATCGAGGCCATGGGTGGGCGGCGGGCGCAGGCGTTACGCGCCGCGTGGCTGCCCAAGATTACTAACGGCTGGTTTTTTCGCGCGGAGAGCTTCTTTTCCGTGGCGCGTTATCTCGACGAAGCGGCACAAGAGCCGCTGAGCGGACCGCCGCCGGATTTCCTGTCGCATTCGCACGGCGAGGGATTTCTTCTTTTCATTGAAGAGCGCTGCACGCGCCAGGGCATATTCATTTTCGACGAGCCGGAATCGGCGTTGTCACCCTCACGCCAAGTCGAGTTCCTCAAGCTGCTTCAGCGCATGGATAAACCGGGTGTCTGCCAGGTGATCATGGCGACCCATGCGCCGATGCTGATGGCCTATCCGGCGGCCCGGTTGCTAAGGCTTACCAAACACGGCCTCGATCCGATCGCCGTCGAGGAAACCGACCATTACCGCCTGATGCGGGAGTTTTGCGCCGATCCGGAAGCTTTTATCGAAACCATGCTCGACAGCGGGCCGGACGGCGGAGAATAGCGCGGCATCGGGCGGCGTAACGGCCATAGAAATGCCGCCGCGGATCGTGTAGAGACCGCGCCAACTCCCTATATCGGGGCTTAGAGGGCAGGGGCGCTTGAAACCCCGGCCCGATCGCAGGCGGATTGAGATGCTGAGTGTCGTTATTGCTATTCACCTGATGCTCGTTATCGCTCTTATTGGCGTAGTTCTGCTGCAGAAATCAGAGGGCGGCGGCCTGGTGAGCTCGACCAGCGGCTTTTTGTCCGGCCGCGGCACCGCCAATGTGCTCTCGCGCACGACCGCGCTGCTTGCCGCGGGCTTTTTCCTCACCAGCCTCGCACTGTCATGGATCGCCAGCTACGAGCACCGTCCGGTCAGCGTCATCAGTACCTCGGGCGGCGCCGCGGTGCCGGCACCTCCGACCCCCGGTGGATCGCAGCCAGCGGCACCGTTAAGCACTGGCGGCGGTCTCCTCAATCAGATGGAAAAGGGCTTCCCCAGCCTGCCGGCGGGATCGAACCCGAACTTTACGCCTGAGCCGCCGAGCGGCCCGCAAGTGCCGCAGTCGAAATAGCGTGCCGCGTCCGAGCGAGAAGTCCCGCGCCGCGGTCGAAACTAACCACAGCGCAGGAGTTACAATTTTGCATGAGAAGGCCTACATAACTCCATGCAAATAATCGCTTTTGAATGGACCTTCCGAGCTTCTATCCAGGGCGCGGCAGGTATTCCGGAAAATCGCTCGTCGAATCGAACGCGGCAGGCTAAGCGATAGGTCCCATGGCGCGGTACATCTTCATCACCGGCGGCGTGGTCTCCTCACTTGGCAAGGGTCTGGCATCAGCAGCGCTCGGCGCGCTGTTGCAAGCGCGCGGCTACAAGGTGCGCTTACGCAAGCTCGACCCCTATCTCAACGTCGATCCCGGCACCATGTCGCCCTACCAGCACGGCGAGGTGTTCGTCACCGACGACGGGGCCGAGACCGATCTCGACCTAGGCCATTACGAGCGTTTCACCGGGCGCCCGGCGACGCGGCAGGACAACATCACCACCGGCCGCATCTACCAGGAAATCCTGCTGAAAGAGCGCCGCGGCGATTACCTCGGCGCCACCATCCAGGTCATCCCGCACGTCACCAATGCCATCAAGGACTTCATTCGCGACGGCAACGACGGCTTCGATTTCGTCCTCTGCGAGATCGGCGGCACCGTCGGCGATATCGAGGGCTTGCCATATTTCGAGGCCATTCGCCAGATCGGCAACGATCTGCCGCGCGGGCACGCCATCTATATCCACCTCACCTTGATGCCGTTCATTCCCTCGGCCGGGGAGCTTAAGACCAAGCCGACCCAGCATTCGGTGCGCGAACTGCGCGCCATCGGCATTCAGCCCGATATTCTGTTGTGCCGCAGCGATCGCGAGATTCCGGAGAGCGAGCGCAAGAAGCTCGCCTTGTTCTGCAATGTGCGCGAAAGCGCGGTGATCGAGGCGCGCGACGTCGACAATATTTATGCCGTACCGGAGGCCTATCATGCCGCCGGGCTCGATTCCGAAGTGCTTGCCGCCTTCGGCGTCGACAATCCGCCGGCGCCGGACCTCGCCACCTGGCACCTCATCAATGAGCGCATCCGCAATCCGGAAGGCGACGTCACCATCGCCATTGTCGGCAAATATACCGGCATGAAGGACGCCTATAAATCGCTGATCGAGGCGCTCTCCCACGGCGGCATTTCCAACAAGGTGAAGGTCAAGCTCGACTGGATCGAGAGCGAAGTATTCGAGAAGGAGGATCCAGCGCCGTTCCTCGAACATGTCGACGGCATTCTGGTGCCGGGCGGCTTCGGCCAGCGCGGCGCCGAAGGCAAGATTCTCGCCGCCCAATTCGCCCGCGAGCGCAAGGTGCCGTATTTCGGCATCTGCTTCGGCATGCAGATGGCGGTGATCGAGGCGGCGCGAAATCTGTGCGGCATCGAAGCGGCCAACTCGACGGAGTTCGTGCAGACGAGCGAGCCGGTGGTCGGCCTGATGACCGAGTGGATGAAAGGCAACGAGCTGCAGAAGCGCGGTATGACCGGCGATCTCGGCGGCACCATGCGGCTTGGCGCCTATCCCGCCATCCTGCAGCGCGGCTCACAGGTGGCCGAGATTTACAACGCCGGCGAGATTTCCGAGCGCCACCGCCACCGCTACGAGGTCAACACCGCCTATAAGGACCGGCTCGCCCAGCACGGCATGCGGTTTTCCGGCATGTCGCCCGACGGGTTGCTGCCGGAGATCATCGAATACGACGACCATCCGTGGTTCATCGGCGTGCAATTCCACCCCGAGCTGAAATCGCGGCCTTTTGCTCCCCACCCTCTATTCTCGTCGTTCATCGAGGCGGCGGTGGAGCAGTCGCGGCTGGTGTAAAGACAGCCCATCGTCAGGGCAATCTCACCAATCAGTGCAGTTCTTGGTCAAGCGCGCAACTTCCACTTGCGGCGCGCGTGGATTGCGCCCTATTATCCACCGGGAGAGGCTGTAAATTAGTTGGATAGTTCCGTAACGACTTGTCGCATGGGGTCCATGGCTAAAACATTTCATAGCCGAGTACTCAAATATGTGAGGCCGGATCAGCCACTCGGGCCGGCTGACGCTCATCTAATAAAAGATCCGGAGGTTGCAGCTTTCTTATTTGATCCTCACAATAAATCCTTTAACGCGTTGTTGCGAAAGGACGTGTCGGTCGTCGTCGGAAGACGCGGATCCGGTAAGACGGCACTTCTAAACAGCTACCTCTACCGACCCTACTTTTCAAAAGGTCAAATAAGCGCCGCGGGCGATGCAAATCTCGACATTAGCGACTACAAAGTCGTGATTTCGATCCTGAACCATAAGTTATTTGATCACATGCAAGATTATGTTGTTGGGCCATCCGGCGCACGACGAGCTATTGAAAGTGTAATAGAAGCGTGGGGTGACTTGATCACAGACTACATCCTTGCGTCGCTATTGCATGAATATAGTGCGGAGATGGATGGCGAGAGGTTGTCAATAATAAGTCAGTACATGTGCGCACCAGAGATCAAGAAAAAGTCTGACGCGTATCGGCTAGTTTGGGGCCCGAATGTTTGGGACGCGCTCAAGAGTCTCCTAACAGGCAGAAAAATCGATGCCTCGCCGCCTTCCAAAGAGGAGGCGTGGAGCGCCTGTTTGGCGCACCTCACTGGTGCCAAGGCCGCAGCAGTCGTGATATTTGATTCCTTAGACGAATATGAGATTGGAGATTCAAAGGTCGATCGTACTGTGGGTGCGTTGCTTAGGTTTGTTTCTCAGTTTAATAGTGAGCACGATCGAATAAAAATCAAGCTTGGTTTTCCATCGTATGGCCTGCACCCGGTTCCGCAG
>JBARER010000181.1:0-39544 GCA_049796395.1 Xanthobacteraceae bacterium | reverse complement strand
TCCTGGAATCACCGGGTGCAAACGGGAGGACCCTCCCCGGCGCCAGTGCAGCGAGCACCTCGCAGTCCGGTCAAGTGCCGGACGGGACGATGCCCAGAACCGCCCGAAGGCGCGGTGTATGGCCGCGTCTCCGAGAACCGCTCCCGTTCCACTTTCGAAAGTACCCTCGCGAAAGGCCCCTCCGTGAACGGGATGAGACGCATGTAATCGATATAGTGACAATGTCAATGGCGTGTCGCCGAAAAAAGGATCAGCAGGAATGAGGCTGTGACTCGCCAGCGATAAAACGGACCTGCCAAGGCGCATCCAAACCAATATGATGAATTTGACAATAAGTCATACCGCGGGAGACGAGCGATGCTGACGAGGATGCTGACCGCTGTTTCGATACTCTTCGTCCTGGGCCTGGGTGCCCCCGTCCGCGCCGAGACGCCGCAGGAGTGGGTCACCCTGCTCACGCGCGTGCACGGCGGTTTCGGCTCGTTCCTGCCGGTCGGAATCAAGATCGGTGAGGACGCGATGAGGCGCCTCGATGCCAAGCCCCGCGAATTATCGGTGCTGTTCTATCAGGGCGCGGCCACGCCGTGTCCGTGCGCGGCCGACGGCGTGATGCTTGCGGTCTATGCCAGCCCTGGCCAGGGCACACTGCAGATTTCTCCGCAAAAGGCCCCGGCCGATACTTTCGCTGTGGTGGTGATCCGGTCGCGCGAGGGCGGCGCAGGCTTCAAATACACCGTGCCGGTGTCAATCATGCCGAAGCTCGACGAGATCAATAAGACGATCCAGGACCCGCTCGGCCGTTATAACGCGGTGATGGCGATCCCGAACATGTTCTCAGTCGAGCCGGCGAAATAGCCGTAGCTCTGTGGGCACGTTTGGCGGACGTATTTGCGGGGCGTATTTGAATGACGCCGGCCGTCCGCGAGAATGCTTGACGAGGCCCGGAAGTCTGGCCCATTGTAAGCGCGGTGGTTCCCGCAAGGGATCAAAAGGGAACGCGGTGCGTGCGCGCTTCGATGCTCGCACAACGCCGCGGCTGCCCCCGCAACTGTAAGCGGCGAGTCGACGGCCGAATTTGCCACTGGGAGCGCGTAACGTTCCTGGGAAGGCGGCCCGAGACAGCGACCCGCGAGCCAGGAGATCTGCCACCAGCAACGGTCACGCGCGAGCGCGTTGGGCGGGGTGTCCTGACGTATCTAAATTGAGTCCGGTTGTTTACGGTCCTCGTACGGGCGAAAGCGGACCGGCAATCAACCAAAATCGCGGTGACGGGTACGTTCTTCGCCGTTGAGGCGCAACGTGTTGCCTGTCAGCAGTCGCGGCCGCGACCAAGGCCGCATTTCGGCGTTTTCCTTCCTTCTCATTTCAACTTCGGCCATCGTGACGGTCATGCTGGCGCTAAGCCGGCCCGCCGCCGCGCAGACCGCGCAGCCATCCGGCGAGCCGGCCACGGCGCAGCCGGCGGCAACTGGACCAGCATCCACCCAGCCGCGCGCGAACCAAAAGAAACTGCCGCAAATCAGTGTTTCGGGCCAGCGGCCGACCAAGCGGGGCAAAGTGAGAAATCCGCAGCCGCAGGCGGCGCCCTCGGCGCCGAACACCGCAGCGGGACCGCCGGCGCCGAATCCCGGCGCGGTGTCGCCCAATGCGCTCAATGGAATTCCAGCAACGCCGCTTAACGGCGTTGCAGCGAGCGCCAGCCGGCTCGGATTGCCGGTGCTCGAAACACCGGCCTCGGTCGATATCGTCACGCAGCAAACGATGCAGGATCAGGGTTACCGGACGACGAGCGAAATCGCGAAGGGTGCGGTCGGCGTATTGGACCTCGACTCCTCGGGCGCGCCGGCCAATTTTTCGATGCGAGGCTTCACCTTCGGCGACGTGAACGTTCTCTACAACGGGATTTCAATCGGTGTCGCAAGCGACACCACGCGTGTGATGGACACCGCCAATCTCGATCAGGTCGAGTTCCTCAAAGGTCCGTCGGCACTGATGTCGGGGATCATGGCCATCGGCGGCTCGGTCAACTACGTCAACAAGCAGCCGACCACGGGGCCGATTCAGAACGAGGTGGACCTATCGGTGGATTCACTCGGCACGTTCCGCTCGCATTACGGCTCGGGCGGCAGCACGGGGGTTCCGGGTCTCGACTATCGCTTCGATGCGGTGGGATCGAGCATTAACAGTTTCATCGACGGCGATTACCGGGACCTGACCGACCTCGCGACGCAGTTCAATTATCACGTCAATAATAATTTCATGATCTTCGTCGCCGTCGATTACAAGAAGGATTCCGGCCACGCCTATTGGGGTACGCCGCTGGTGCCGACGTCGTTTGCCGGCTCGCATGCGGTCAGCGGCGTCGTTTCGGGCTCGGAGGTCAACACGTTCAGCGGCTCGACTATCGGTCCGCTGACGGTCGACTCGCAGACACTGAACACCAACTACAATGTCGCCGACAATGCCACCGGCGCCCAGGAGCTGTGGCTGCGCAGCGGATTCGAATGGACGCCGCTCAACAATGTGACCGTGAAAGATCAAGTCTATTATTATCAGGCCAAACGTAACTGGCTCGATAGCGAAACCTACGCCTTCGACGACGGATCGGTTATTGCGCCGAACACTATCGATCGCGATCGTTTTTTCGTCGACCATAATCAGCACGTGGTCGGCGATAATCTCGACTTCTTGTGGGATTCGCGGCTGTTCGGCATGGACAATCGTCTTGCCGCCCAACTCCAAGCGAGCGGTGACTGGATCACTTTCACGGAGGAGGGCGATCCAAATGACTATCCCTACGACAACGTTTCTGTCGTCGATCCGAGCCCGGGAGTTTACGGCCCCGAGTTTCCGGATATCCGTAACAAGGAGCTTGATGACGTCGCCGCGGCGCTGGAGGACCGTCTGAAGATCACATCCGCCTTCGCATTGATCGGCGGCGTGCGCGTCGACGATTGGACACTGAAGAGTAACGGCACCGACTACGATGGCACGATCCCCGCCGGTGAGCCGTTCAACCAAGTATGGAAGCCAGTCTCCTATCGGGCCGCCGCCACCTACGAACCAATCCCCGATATGACGTTCTACGGCATGTATGCCACGTCGTATGATCCGGCGGCCGCTGACGTCTTCTCCGTCAACGCCTCCGTCCCGCTGGCCTTGACCAGCGCGGCGATCTACGAGACCGGAGTCAAGCAACTTCTTTGGAACAACAAGGCGGAGTGGACTTTCGCCGCCTATGACATCACCAGGCGCAATGTTTACGTGGCGACAGGTCCGACGACGTACGATCTCGCCGGCGAAATCGCCACCAAAGGCTATGAATTATCGGGTGCCGTCAGTCCGATCGAGGGCCTTAAGCTCTGGGGCAATGTGGCCTGGACGAACGCCCGCTACCAAGACTTCGATACCGCAAACGGCGACTGGACCGGCAATATGCCCTCGAATGTCGCTCCGATCGTTATCAACGCCGGTGCATCCTATCGTTTCGAGTATTGGCGATGGCCGGTCGAAGTCGGCGCTTCGATTCGTCATGTGGGCAACCGCTATCTTTACGAGGACGACGCCACGACGATGGATGCCTATACGACGGCGGACGTCTATGCGTTCGTCGACATTCCGGGCAAGGATGTTTACTGGCCGGATATCAAAACGCTGCGCCTCACATTCCGCGTCCGCAACCTCACGAACGCCATCTATGCGGCGTTCTCCGATCCGGGCTACCCGGACCAAGTTTATCTTGGCGATCCGCGGATCTATGAGGTTGCTGCATCGGCGAAATGGTGAGACGCCGACGTGCCCACACTGCCGCACCGTCGGCGAAGATTGAGCAGCCATCTTTGATGAGCACCGAGCAGCAGCCCGCCGACCGGACATTAATCCGCCGGCTACTGCTATTCTTCGCCTTGGTTTATGTGGTTGAGGGGCTTGCACAGCCCGACGGACTGATCGCGCAACCTCTCAGCTATTATCTGAAGACTTCGGAAGGCTGGACGCCTGCCCAGGTTGCTGCCTTCATATCGCTCCTGTACCTAGCCTGGATCATCAAGCCACTCTATGGCTTGATTTCGGACTTCGTCCCGCTGTTTGGCTACCGGCGCAAAAGCTACCTGGTCGTGGCGAACATTGCGGCGGTTGTCGGTTTTATGTGGGCGACGCAGCTCTCCGCACCGAGCGTGTTGTTTTTCGCCCTGGCGGTGACCGCTTATGCGATGGCGATATCGAGCACGCTGTGCGGCGCCGTGCTGGTGGAAAACGGCCAACGTCTCCGCGCCAGTGGCCGCTTCGTCAATCAACAATGGCTTTGGTATAATATTGCCGCCATGGTGGCCGCAGCCGCTGGCGGCCAACTTGTTCAGCGCCTGTTGCCGCGCACCGCACTTCATAGCGCGGCAGCGATTGTCGCTTTCACGCCTGTCATCATTATCGCCGGGGCATTGCTTCTGGTTTCGGAGCAGAGAGTCTCGATCAATGTTCGAGGTATGAAGGACTCTTTCGAGAGTCTGAAATCATCCTTGAGGCGCCGCGAGCTATGGCTGATTGCTGGCTTTCTGTTTTTATACAATTTCAGCCCTGGTTTGAGCACGCCGCTCTATTTCACCATGACCGACACTCTGAAATTTTCCCAGGGCTATATCGGTATCCTGTCATCGATTTCTGCTTTGGGCTGGATCGTCGGCACCTTGCTCTATCGACGGTTATTTGGCGACTTAAGCCTGAAGCAATTGCTGAACATCAGTATCGGCTTCGGCGTTTTCACAACCGCGGCATTCCTGTTGCTCTCAGGCGAGACCTCGGCTGCCATTATCTATTTTGGCGCTGGCTTTGCTGGAATGCTCGCCATGGTCGCCACGCTGACGCTCGCCGCCGACCATTGCCCGCCCGGGGCGGAAGGCTTCACTTTTGCCGCGCTCCTGTCGGTCGGCAATCTCGCATCGACAATAGCCAACAATGTCGGCGCGCTTCTGTTTACGCATGTTTTCGCGCAAGACTTACGGCCGCTTGTTGTGATCTCAGCGGCAGTCACGGTCGTTGCGTTTTTCGTTGTGCCACTGCTCCGGGTTGGCGACAAAATACAAGGCGGGGCGCGATAAGCCTGCTTCCGGGCAACTTGGTGCTGAAATCTGTCGCGCCGCCATTCATTCCGCGTGACGCCGGAATCGGCTGAACTGAAATCGCTGCGTGGCGCCGCCAGGCGTCCGATGGTCGTGGCGGCGGCTTTCGATAAGTTGGAATGAGCGGCCGAGTACCTCGCCAATCGACGCCGCGTCGTGGCGGACAACCGGCAGGCCGCTGCATCGCTCCGGCCCATCCGGCGCAAAGGTGCCGACGATCACGTGGCCGCCCAGCGCCACGGCGCTTCGCACGCACGCGGCATAGGCTGCGCGATCGCCCGGCTCGGTCAGGAAATGAAACGCGGCGCGGTCGTGCCAGATATCGAAAGCCCGGTCCGGACGCCATGCCGTCACATCCGCAGCAATCCAGGTCACGCGTGCGGCGCGCGGGCCCAGTCGACCCCGCGACGTGGCAAGCGCCTGTTCGGAGATATCGAGCACCGTGACCGCAAATCCGTCCTCGATAAGGCTGTCGGCCACGCGGGACGCGCCGCCGCCGATGTCGACGACCGAGGCGCCGGGCTTCGCGCCGGTCGCATGTATAAGATCGAGAGAAATCGCCGGCATCTCCTCAAACCAGCTGACGTCGCGCTCGCCTTTGGTGCGGTAGACGTTTTGCCAGTGGTCTTGCCGGTCTAACATGCTCATATTGGCCGCGCGCCCACGATGCTCCACGGGGATGTCATGCCATATTATACAGCAATCGTGACTTTGCTTACCGTCGCGCTCTACTTCTTTCTCGCGACTCGCGTCGCGGCAGCCCGTATCAGGTTCGGCGTCAAATTGCCGGCAACCACCGGCAACGCCGATTTCGAGCGGGTCTTTCGCGCCCACATCAACACGCTCGAATGGCTGCCGACATTCCTGGTGCCGCTGTGGCTTTGTGCCGTCTATTTCAGCGACATCACTGCAGCCGTGCTCGGCCTCGTCTGGATCGCGGGCCGCGTCGTGTATTTCGTTGGCTATGGCAAGGCGGTCGAGCGGCGACTGCCCGGCTTCTTCATCCAATCGGCGGCGTGTTTCCTGCTGTTCATCGGTGCGGCCGCAGGCATTTTCATGGGCTTTGCGCACCGATAGCCGGTAAAGCGGGTTTGGAATTGCGAAGCCAGCCTAGCCGCCGGTGCAAACCGGCGCGTTCGTGGCGAAAACTGGCTGGCTTTTTTTGAGATATTTTTAAATTGTGCGCCGCGGAACGCAGGCCATCGGGGGCATCAGGACTCCGCACCGCGGGGAAGGCGGCTACGCAATCGGCGTTGCCCACTCAGGTCCCTGAACTATCGCCTATCAATTCCCGCTGTGTGGTCTACACTCCGCCGCGCGATGGATTATGGGCGCTTAATTCGGGTGAATAAGCCGGACGGCAAAATCAAGCCTGCGGCCTACGTCGTGGCGCTGCCGGATTCGGCCGATGCGATAAAGCTCATCACGCGCAAGATTGCCGAGCCAGGCGACACCGTCGAGGACATCGGTCGCGTGAGCGATGCGCTGTTGATCGCGATGAAATTGGAGCCGGGCGACTTCACCCGCGCCTAACGCCTCGCTTCTATCACATTGATTCCTTTTGCCCGGGGATACGCATTTGCCCGGATGTGCTTTTTTAGCCGGACCGGGAACGCTGCCAAGCGCTGCTTAAGCAAATCGTAGAGAATTTAAACCGCTGCTTAAGCGAACCATAAAGACGAAACGAACCCTAAAAATTTTTAAAGGCGAAATAGACCAAAGCCCGTAAGCCTTGGCGGAACAAATCCCCGATCAGCAGCGCTAGCTCTGCGAGGAGGTTTGTCTGATGTTTCGCGTTCTGACTTGCCTGGGTGGCCAGCATGACCTGCGCCTTGTGGCGCTGGCGGGAGTGGTTTGTCTCGTCACCAGTCTGGTCACCGTCAATCTCATTCAGCGCGCCCATCAGAGCAAGGATCGCTCTCGCTGCATTTGGATCGCGGCCGCTGGTCTCGCCGGCGGTTGCGGCATCTGGGCGACGCATTTCATCGCCATGTTGGCTTACCAGCCGGGCGTGCCGGTTGCGTATAATGTAATCTTGACCGGGCTGTCGCTGCTGTGCGCCGCGGTGCTCGTCGCGGCCGGCGTTGCCATCGCCGTCGCTCTGCCCGTGCGGCTTGGAAGCCTGTTGGGCGGCGCGATTATCGGACTAGCCGTCGGCAGCATGCATTACCTCGGAATGTCGGCGCTTGAAGTGCCGGGCAGGCTCACCTGGTCAATCGATCTCGTCTCGTATTCACTTGCGCTCGGTATCGGGTTCGGCATCGCCGCGATATACCTCGCCACGCGGTTTTCCGATGTGGCGATGACGTTCGCCGCGTCGCTGGCTTTGAGCGCCGCCATTCTTGGTCTCCATTTCACCGCGATGGGAGCGGTCGGCATCGCGCCGGATCCAAGGATCGTGGTGACGCCGTCTGCCATCGATCCGAGCGTGCTTGCGCTCTATATTGCTGCCACAACGACATTGGTGCTCGCGATTGGCGCCGTCGGGTTGATCGTCGACCAGCGCATGCGGGAAAAAAACGAGCAACTCGCGGCAGCCTTGCACAACATGTATCAAGGCTTGTGCATGCTGAATAAAGATTTCCAGGTGGTGCTTGTAAATGGCCGTTTTCTTGAGATGTTCGGCATCGCGCCGGGACAAATCACCCCAGGCATGCCGATGGGCGACCTCATGGATTTAGCCGAAAAGTCGGTGCCGTTTGCCGGCGACAGCCGCGTTACCATCCGCCACTGGGCTCAAGAACTCGTAAGCGAGCGAAAATCGGGCAAGACCATTTTTACGCGCACCGACGGACGTATTTTCTGTATCACCCACGAACAGATGCCGACGGCTGGCGGCTGGGTCGAAACGTTCGAGGACATTACCGAGCGCCGGCAAGCCGAGGACAAAATCGCCCATATGGCGCGCCACGACAGCCTGACGGATTTACCCAATCGCACGTATTTCCGGGAACGACTCGAAAATTCACTGGTCAGCCTCGGCCGGGCCGATACCATCGCAGTGCTCTGCCTCGACCTCGATCGTTTCAAGGTGGTCAATGATATGCTCGGCCATCAAAGCGGCGACCGGCTATTGCAGATCGCGGCCGAACGACTCCGCGGCACGTTGCGTGAATCCGATATTATTGCCCGCGTCGGCGGCGACGAATTTTCGATTCTGCAGATCGATGAGCATCAACCGGGCGCGGTGACGGCCCTGGCGCGGCGAATTGTCGATGTGATGGGCGCGCCGATTATGATCGGCGACGATCAGGTGCAAGTCGGCGTGAGCGTCGGCATTTCTTTGGCGCCGGTCGATGGCACCGAAGCCGATCAACTGTTGAAAAACGCCGACCTGGCGATGTATCGCGCCAAGGCGGAAGGGCGCGGCACCTATCGCTTCTTCGAACCCGAGATGGACAGGCGGATGCAGGCGCGGCGCGCGCTCGAGCTCGAGTTGCGGCACGCCGTCGTGACCGGCGCCTTCCAACTCCACTATCAGCCGATCATCGATCTTAAGACCAACGATGTGTCAGGATTCGAGGCCTTGCTGCGTTGGAATAATCCAGTCCGGGGTCTGGTCCCGCCGCTCGATTTCATCCCGCTGGCCGAAGAGACCGGATTGATCGTTCCAATTGGCGAGTGGGTCTTACGCGAAGCTTGCACGCAGGCGGCACGCTGGCCGGAGCACATCCACATCGCGGTCAATCTATCGCCGGTGCAGTTTAAGAAAGCTAGTTTGGTAAGCACCGTGGTCGGCGCGCTCGCCGCGTCGGGTCTCGCGTCCAGCCGGCTCGAACTCGAGATCACCGAATCGGTGCTGCTGTCCGACAGCGACGCGACCCTGGCGACGCTGCATCAGCTGCGCGGTCTGGGAGTGTCGATCGCGATGGATGACTTCGGCACCGGCTATTCGTCGCTGAGCTATTTGCGCAAATTCCCCTTCGATAAAATCAAAATCGATCAATCATTCATACGCGAGCTCGGCGACGGCGGCGACAGCCTGGCGATTGTTCGCGCGGTGACCGGCCTCGGTAGCAGTCTTGGCATTGCGACCATTGCTGAAGGCGTCGAGACCGCCGACCAGCTTGCACGGCTCAAGGCCGAAGGGTGCACCGGCGTACAGGGTTTTTATTTCAGCGCTGCACAGACGGCCGCCGAGGCCACCGCTTTTTTGAATAAGCTCCCGAAACTTCGTGTGGTCGCTTGAACGCCGGAAACCGGGCGGTACTCGTTCGGACCGCGTTTCAGTGCAACCCGCCGCTGCCGATTCGGCGGATTGACGTTGCGCTAAGCCGCCGCACAAGCTTCACGAATCCAGCGCGTTGCGCACGGCGCTGGCGAGGTCGCCGGGGCGGAACGGCTTGCGCAGCAAGAGCGCGTCGCCGACCGCCGACTCAAGAATTGCGGAGTCGGCATAGCCGCTGAGGAACAGCACCTTCAAATCGGTATTGCGCTTGCGCGCGGTGGTAACCAGCTCGGCGCCGTTCATGTTCGGCATGGCGAAATCGACGATCAACAAATCCGGGCTGAAATCGGGCAGCACGCCGAGCGCCTCCTGGCCGCCGCCGGCCTCGCGGACGATATAACCGAGCTCGCTCAGCACCCGGCTGACAATGTCGCGAACGTCGGCATCGTCATCCACCAAGAGGAGCTTTTCGGATTTGGCCGAGCGCGGCGCGGCCGCGGCGTCGCCCCGTTCCCGGGCGCCGTCACGGGTCGCCAGCGGCAGCCGCAGCGTGACGATCGTGCCCTTGCCGACCTTGCTGTCGATGGTCACCTCGCCACCGGCCTGGCGTACGATGCCGTAGACTTGCGACAGTCCGAGGCCGGTTCCTTTGCCGGTCGGCTTGGTGGTGAAGAACGGATCGAAGGCGCGCGCCACCACGTCCGGCGGCATGCCGGTGCCGATATCGGCGACCGACACCAGCACCGCCTGGACGTTGTCGGGCGACAGCGCCGTCCGGATCGTCAGCGTGCCGCCGTCGGGCATGGCGTCGCGGGCATTGAGCGACAGATTGAGTATGGCGAGCTCGAGCTGATTGCTGTCGGCCACGGCCGGCGGCAAGCCGGCGGCCGGCTCGAATTTGACCGCGACATTGGCGCCGAGCGATTGATTGAGCAGGTCTTGCATGCCCGCAATCAGGGCGTTGACGTCGACCGGCGCGGTATCGAGTTTTTGGGTGCGCGAAAACGCCAACAACTGCGAGGTCAGCTTGGCGCCACGCTCGGCGGCCTTGAACGCATTCTCCGCCCACTTGCGGACATTCTCCTCGGTGCTGCGCACGCGGATGAGATCGATATTGCCGACAACCGCGGTCAACAGATTGTTGAAATCGTGGGCGAGGCCGCCGGTCAATTGGCCGATCGCCTCCATTTTCATCGATTGCCGCAGCGCCGCTTCCGCCTGCACGCGCTGCGTCGTCTCGACGGCTTCAGGAACGATACCGACCACCGCGCCTCTGTCATTCTTGACCGGACGCAGCGAGATGTCGAACATGCGCTCGCCGTCGGGCAGATTCAACGTCACGGATTGCTGGACGGTCTCTCCAGCCGCGGCGCGGGCGACGGCTTGGCGAATGTCTTCGGGCATTCCTGGCGTGGCGGTGAACCATGGCGTCTCCCAATACGGTCGGCCGACGACCGCATCGACTGTGGCATGGATGCCTTCAAGCGACGCCCGGTTGGCGTCGAGCAGCGTGCCATCCGGCGTCATATAGCCCTGGAAGATGTAAGTGGTCTGCAGCAGGCTGCGCATCCGGTCGGCGCTCGACTTGAGCGCGTTGATGGCACGCGAAAGTTCGAGGCCTTGCTCTTTCACCTGGGCGCCGAGTGCCGCATTGATGCCGCGTAACTGATCCTCGGAGCGGCGGATGCGCAGCAAGGCCTTGATTGCAGCGGCAAGCTCGATCGGCTCGGCCGGCTGCACCAGATAAGAGTCCGCGCCGGCGTCGAGCCCGCGCGCGCGGTGCTCCGTGGTGGTAAAGGTCGCCGAGGTCATCAGCACCATGATCTCGGGCCATTTGTTCTTGATGTAGCGGCAGACGTCGTAGCCGTTGATGTCGGGAAGCTGCACGTCAAGGAGAATAGCGGGGGGCTTGACCTCCTCGGCGAGGCGCAGCGCATCGGCGCCGGTCCTGGCGTTGACGACCTGGAAACCGGCGGCCTCGAGGTCGCGCCGCTTGACGTAGAGTTGTGGCTCGGTGTCGTCGACGTTGAGGATGGTCTCTTGCGACGTCATGACAGGGCACTTTGCGGGCTGGTCGCTTCGCGCAGGAACAGCGCCACGCTGTCGCGCGAAATCAGATTCTTGGAAATGACACGCACCCCGACCGGCAATCGGGCCTTCAGCTCGGCGTCGACCGCGAGCGACGTGGCGACGATAACCGGAATGATGCTGGTGCGATTGTCGGCATTGAGCCCCTGCAGCACGGTGAAGCCGTCGACATTGGGCATCTGCAGGTCGAGCACGATCACGTCGGGCTGCGTGTCGCGGGCCTGCTGCAAACCCTCGCCGCCGTCGCTGGCCTCGAACACGTCATAGCGCGGCTCGTTGCGAATGATCTGTTTCATCACGTAGCGGAACGTCTCGTCGTCGTCGATCAGGAGCACGCGCTTGCGCGCGTCGTCCGGCACGATGGCCGGGGAGGCCGCCAGTTCGCCGAAGACGGCCGGGATCGTCAGCGTGAAGACGGAACCTTGCCCGGGCACGCTTTCGACTGCGATACCGCCGCCGATCAGTTCGGCCAGCGACTTGGACAGCGGCAGTCCGAGCCCGGTGCCTCTGACCTTGTGCTGCAACCGGTTGTCGATCTGGGCGAATTCCTCGAAGATCTTTTCCAGATTCTGCGGCTCGATGCCGATGCCGGTGTCGCGCACGATGAAAGTGACGACGCCGTCCTCCCGCCGATAGCGCGCGGTGACGCGGACCTCGCCGGTTTCGGTGAATTTCAGCGCGTTGGAAATCAGGTTGCGCAGGATTTGCGCGACCTTGCCGTCGTCGGTGTGCAGCTCCGGCATGTCCTCGCCAACGTCGAACAGTAGCTCCACCGTGGGTGCGGTCAACAGCGGCCGCAACGCGCCGCGTAGCGCGCCGAACAGGCTCGTTACCGTAAAGCGCGTCGGCTTGACCTCGATCTTGCCGGCTTCGACCTTGGACAGATCGAGCAGGTCGTTGACGAGCTCGAGCAGGCTTTCGGCCGAGCGGCGGATGTAGCCGATCTGGCGCTCCTGCTCCGCCACCAGCTCGCCGTCGATGCGGTCGAGCAACAGCCGCGAGAGAGCCAGAATCGAATTGAGCGGCGTGCGGAATTCGTGACTCATATGCGACAGGAAGCGCGACTTGAGCTCGCTCGCCTTGCGCAACTGCTCGGCGCGCTCGTCGAGCTCGGCGTAAAGCGCGACCACGCCGCGATTGGTGTCGCCCAATTCCTGATTGAGCTGCTTGCTCTCCTCGTCGCGGCGGCGGATGTCCTCGAGACTCTGCAACAGCTCCCGGTTCTGATCGCGCAGCACCGCAAGCGGATCGGCGGAGGCATCCTGCTTCAGCGCGGCGGTGACGTCCTGCACGGTGTTGCGGGTGACGCGGCCGGCACGGCGGGGCAGATGCTGGTTGAGCTCGACCACGGTGCCCTTGCCCGGAGCGGTGTCGATCTCGAAGCGATCCATCAGCCGTTTGGCGCCGAGCAGCCCCAGTCCCATGCCGTTCTGCGAGCGGTATTGACCGTCAAGGATGCTCTGCAGATCGGCAATGCCATTACCCTTGTCGCTGATGCGGATGCGGAACAGTTGTTGCTCAGGCTCGACCGCGAATTCGGCGCGGCCGCGACCGGCGTAACCGAAGGCATTGCGCGCGATCTCGGACACCGCGGTGGCGATGCGGGTCTGATCCTGCCGCTCGAAGCCAAGCAGTTCGGCGATGCGGCGCGCGCGCTGGCGCACCGTGACGACGTCGCTCTCGGTGTCGATCGGCAAGGTGACGATGGGCCAGATCATGACAAACGCACCATACGAAACTCGCTCGCTACGTCACCCATTTTCCCACCAGAACGGTCGCATCGTCGCGGTGGCGGGCAAAGTCCCGGTAAAGAATAGCCGCAATCAGTGTGGGGTGGACAGCTTGGATGTTGGGATATTTCGCCAGGTTCCAGCTGGTGCTGATGCCGTCGGAGGCAAGCACGATCAATCCGTGATCGAAAGGATAATCAAAAGCCTGGATTTTGCGGGCGTTATGGCCGGCGGTTCCGGGCATCGAGACCATACGGCGGAGCGTGCCGTCGAACGCCAGGGCCCCGGCGACATTGCCGACGCCGGCAAACGCCACCCGATGGCTTTGCGGCTCGTAGCGCGCGATCGACACCGCGGCGCCGCGGGTGCTGCGCAAGCCGCCATGAATGTAATCCAGCAGCGTGCCGACCTGATGCCCGCCGAAGCGATGGAACAAGCGGACGGCTTCAACCGAAGCCTCGGCGGCATCCTCGCCGTGACCCAAGCCGTCGGCAACGAACAGCGTCGTCGTGCCGTTATTGGTGGCATTATCGACGCCATTCCCCAGCACGCTCCAGGAATCGCCGCACACCTCTTCGCCCGGCATGGCGATCGATACCGCGCCCCAGCCCGAATGCGACGGCTCGCGGTGCGGATTGGGCTTGCCTGGCGTCAAGCGCGCCAACACGGCGGTGCCGAGGCCCGGCCACGACGCGATGTCGAACGCGTGCGACTGCCGGATCACCGCGCCCAGCCCGTTGCCCTGCGTGCCGGCGCTGGAATAGCCGTCGGCAAGGCAAGCTTCGATATTGGCGATGCCCGGTCCGCGATCGATGGCGACGATTTCGATGCCGCCCTTGCCGTTGTCTTCGAAAGTGCCGACCAGCATCTCGCCGCCGCGCCCGTGCTTGATCAAATTGGTGCCGAGCTCGGTGGCGACGAGCGCGACGCGGCCGGTATCGCTCTCGTCAAAACCATTGCGCCCGGCAATCGCGGCGGCTTGGCGCCGCGCTTCCGCGACTTCACTCGGATCGTTGATCGCGACGGAAATCATAGTCCTTTCCAGCGCGCGATGGTGATCTTGGTGCCAGCGCCGGGCTTCGACTCGATCGCGAACTCGCTCGACAGCCGCTTGGCGCCGCCGAGGCCGAGGCCCAGCCCCGAACCGGTGGTGAAGCCGTCGCGCATGGCCTGCGCAACATCGGCGATGCCGGGGCCGCTGTCCTCGAATTTCAAGCGCAGGCCGCGCCGGCCGCCGTCCTCGATGACGTCAAGGTGCACGAGCCCACCGCCGCCATAATCCAGCGTATTGCGCGCAAGCTCGCTGGCCGCAGTGATGATCTTGGTCTGATCGACGAGACTTAAGCCGGCATCGACCGCGAGCGTCCTGGTCTGCTGGCGAACTTTCACGACGTCGTCCGATGAACGGATTTCGAGGCGGTCACTCCTCGTCGTCGGCATCGGACTCCCCCAGGCGCTGTTGGATCAGCGCCATGCCGCGTTCGACATTCAGAGCGGTCTTCACGCCCGACAACGACAGGCCGAGCTCGACCAGCGTGATCGCCACCGCCGGCCGCATGCCGACGACGACGGTCTCGGCATCGAGGATGCGCGACACCGCGGCGATATTGTCGAGCATCCGGCCGATAAAGCTGTCGACGATTTCAAGGGCCGAGATGTCGATCAGCACACCCTTGGAGCCAACGGCGACGATCTTGGTGGTGAGATCCTCTTCAAGCGCGGTCGCCAGGCGATCGTGCATGTCGACCTGGATGGTGACGAGCAGCGCATCGCCAAGCTTGAGGATCGGAATCCGGTCCATGATCACTCGCCCTTTTCGGCCGCATGTCTCGGGCCGGCGTTACCGTTGGCCGGGCCTTTGATCCTGGTCACCATGCGGTTGGTGCGCCGCAGCGCCACGGCGAACGCATCCGCCAAGGTCGCTTTCGAGACCACGTTGAGCTCGACGCCGAGATGCACGATGGTTTGCGCGATCTGCGGGCGGATGCCGCTGATGATGCAGTCGGCGCCCATCAGCCGCGCCGCCGAAACCGTTTTCAGGAGATGCTGCGCGGTCAGCGTATCGACCGTCGGCACGCCGGTGATGTCGATGATGGCGATTTCGGCGCCGTCGTTGACGATGTGCTGCAGCAGGTTTTCCATCACCACCTGGGTGCGCTCAGAATCGAGCGTGCCGATGACCGGGAGCGCCAGAATGCCCTGCCACAGCCGCACCACCGGCGTCGACAACTCGGTGATCTCACGCTGTTGGCGCATGATCACCTCCTCGCGGCCCTTCTGAAATCTCTCGAAGCTCAACAGCCCGAGCTCGTCGAGGAGCGTGGTGATGGCCCAGATTGTTTTCGTCTGGTCGGCTGGCGATAATGCCTTGTCGCGACTGAGCACACTGAACAAGGGCTGCTTGAGCGAGAACACGAAAGTCGCCGTTTCGGTCGGCGAGAAGCCCTGCGCGGCGCGGGACCGCGACAGATTGCCCAGAAATTCCCGCGCCGGCCCGAAGGCGGCGTTCGCCGTGTCGGCACCGCCCTGTGTCAGCCCGGCGCGCAGCAGATGAAGAAATTCGGTCGATTGCGCGGTCAGTTCGGCTTCGGTGATGCGGCCAGTCTGCAACGCCCCGCCGCGCTTTTGCAGCTCGACCCACTCCGGCAAGATCGTCTTTTCATGATCGCTGACCATTGCGGCCAGGACAGTCGTCTCGTTCGCGGCCATCTTTCTCTCCGAAATCGTCACGCCTATCACGTCCGGGCGGATAACCCGGCGCCATTTCAAAATACGACCCTATTATTCGCTGAAAGGACAGCGAACCTAGCCCGCTGCAACGGCAAGGGGTACGTGCCGCCGATCTCTCCTGGCAGAAGAATACAGACCGGGACAGCCCCTGTCCCGGCGGCTAACTGCGATTGCCAACAATAAGTTCCAACTGGATCACCGTCTGTCGTCGCCCGTCGATCAAAAAATATTTTGGCAATTCAGGATCTAAAAGGAACTAAGTTCGGTCACCGACATTAACCTCAGCGGCGAGGGGCTGGTTTTTCATGAAGTTTACCATAGAGGTTACGCGCGCCGGTGAGAGCGGGCGCGGTGAGGTTTTGCACCGATCGACCGTCGATGAGATCAGCCCGCGCCGGGCCAAAACCAAGGCCGACCAGCTCTGGAGCGCATGGCGTAACAGAGGCGCCAGCGCGGTCCGCGTGCTCAATCCCCGCGGCGAAGAGCTTTACACCAAGACCTGAAGGCATCTCGTCCGAGGCCGTTGAAACCGCCGCTGCTGGCCGCAGTGGGGCGCGAATGCTAGGACTATACCGGAAGGCTCATAAAGCGCCTCCGGGGGGACACATCATGCTATTTCATCGCCGCGAGGCGCTGCGCCTGGGCGTAGGTCTTGGCTTGGGCGCCGCCGCCGTTCCGTTCGCGCCGCGGATTGCGTCGGCGCTCGATTATCCCAACCGGCCGGTCCGCGTCATTGTCGGCTACACGGCCGGCAGTTCGCCCGACGTCGAGGGCCGGCTGATGGCGCAATGGCTCTCGGACCGGCTCGGTCAGCAGTTCGTGGTCGAGAACAAGCCCGGCGCCGGCACCGATCTGTCGACCGAGGCGGTCGTGCGCGCCGCGCCCGACGGCTACACGCTCCTGGTCATCGCGACCCCGAACGAGATGAGCGGATTGCTGCACAGCAATCTCAGCTTCGATATCCAGCGCGACATCGCGCCGGTGGCCTATTTCGGCGCCACGCCCTTCGTCATGGTGGTGACGCCGTCGTTCCCGGCCCGGACGGTGCCCGAATTCATCGCTTACGCCAAAGCCAATCCGGGCAAGGTCAACATGGCCTCGAACGGCACCGGCAATCTGACCCACGTCGCCGGCGAGTATTTCAAGATGATGGCCGGGGTCGACCTGTTCCACGTGCCGTATCGCGGCGAGCTCGAGGCGCAGGCCGACTTGCAGTCGGGCCGTGCCGACGTGATGTTCGACCCGATCATCTCGTCGCTGGGCTTCATCAAGGCCGGCAAGTTGCGTGTGCTCGCGGTGACGACGCCGGC
This sequence comes from Xanthobacteraceae bacterium, assembly GCA_049796395.1. GTDB lineage: Bacteria > Pseudomonadota > Alphaproteobacteria > Rhizobiales > Xanthobacteraceae > BOG-931. The sequence continues at coordinate 22,404 of JBARER010000181.1, read as the reverse complement.
GCCGGTCGCCTCGCTGCCCGGCGTGCCGACGGTGAGCGAGTTCGTGCCGGGTTACGAGGTCACCGGCGGTCTCGGCCTTGGCGCGCCGAGCGGCACGCCGGCGGACGCAATCGAGCGGCTCAATCGCGAGATCAATGCCGGGCTGGCGGACAGTGCGCTGCGCGCGCGCTTTGTCGGCCTCGGCAGCATTCCGATGCCGATGAGCGCCGCGGATTATCGCGAGCTGATCGCGCGCGAGATCGCCAAATGGGGCAAGGTGATCAAGTTCGCCGGCATCAAGCTGAGCTGAAACCGCGGACGGTGGCGTAGAGGCCACCTCCGGTTCGGCTTCAATTCTTCTGCCCGGCGGGAGCCTGCTGCTCGCGCCATTGCAGGAAGCTGCGGAACAAGGCTTGGCGCTCGGCGTCGGTCGCCGGCATGCGCGCCTGCTTGTTCAGATAGGCGTCGAAGTCGATCTGCTGCTGCGCCTGAGTGCCCTTCTGCTGCTCCAGCTTATCGAGCATGTCCTGCGCCGCACCGAACCGGGTCCAGCCCGGCACGGTGGCCGCCAGATTCACGTCGCGCCACTTCGGATGATAGGGCGGTTGCTGCAGCTTGCTGAAATTGTTGAACAGGTATTGCACGAAACGCGCGACCTTGCGGTAACGGTCCGAATCAGACGGCCAGTTGTACACCGCGAGCACCGCCGGCACCGCGATGGTGTCGATGCGATCCTTGCCGTTGAGCAGATTGGGATAGTCCTGCTTGGTGAATTCGCCGAGCGTGTAGTGGTCCTCGAACATCGAGGTGAACGGGATGTTCACCAGATGCAGGCCGGCACTTGCCGGGATCCTGGAAAAGTAGTCGACCGGCTTCGGAATGACGCGCGCGATGGCGTCGATCTCGCCGTTTTCGAGCTGCTGCAGCGCCGTCGATTGATCGATCAGCACCTGTTTCACGTCGATGCCGAGACGCTGAAAAACAATGGTGCCGGTGAGGCTCGCGCCGGTGCCGGCCGGCCCGAAATTGACCTTCTTGCCACGCAGATCCTGCAGGCTCTGGATATTGTCGCGCGCCAGGATATGCAGCTCGGCGATCGGCAGGCGGATGACATATTGCACCCGCTTATCGAGGTTCGGCGTCTTGCGCACGGTACGGAAGTATTCGAACACGTCGGCCTGGGTGATCGCCGCGTCGACGCCGTGCAGATAAAGCAAATCGTCGAGATTGGAAGCGGCGCCGTAGGAGACAATCGGCAGGATACGCAGATTGTCGCCGTCGTTGAGCGCCGACGCCATCTCGGCGACCAGCCGCATGTAAGTGCCGGAAAAAAGCCCGCCGACGATGCCGACGGTCCAGGCGTTTTTCTGTTCGCGCATCGCGGCATCGTTGCCGGCGGTGGCGATGGATTTCGGCACGCTCTGTGCCGATAGATTGACGTTGAAAAAGCCAAGAAGCGCTAGAGCAAGCGCGCAGGCAAAAAGACGCGTACGCATGAACTCCCCCCAGACTGTCACCACCGCTTTATCTTTTCAGAATGATGCTTCTGAAATTATGGCGGCGCTGGGACCCGGGTGTGATTTCGCGGCGACGAATTTTAGGTCGGAGCGAATCTCCTCTCATTGCCGCCACGTCCGCTTCGCAGAGTTGACCAACTTCTGTTGGACATGATCTCCGTGGCGAGGCGTGGTCGGGGCGCGCGGGGCGTCCCGCCTGTGGCTCGTTGGCAATCTCGTTTTTGTTTTGCATTTCGAGAGTGGAGGGAGACGAGCATGTTGAGAACAAGATGGGCCGCGGCGGCATTGGTGGTCTTGCTCGCCGCAACGGTAGAAATCGCGCACGCGGCCGTGTGGCCGAGCCGGCCGGTCACAATGATCGTGCCGTTCGCGCCGGGCGGACCGACCGACATCGTCGGCCGGATTTTCGCGCAACGCTTAAGCGAAATTCTCAAGCAGCAGGTCGTGGTCGAAAACGTCGGCGGCGCCGGCGGGATGACCGGCGCCGAGCGGGTCGCCCAGGCCCGGCCCGACGGCTATGAAACGCTGTTGGGCACGGTCGGGACGCAAGCCTACAGCCAGACGCTCTATAAGAAGCCGCTCTACAACGCGGAGACCGATTTTGCCCCGGTCGCTCTGGTCGCCGAGCAGCCGCTGGTTCTGGTCGTTCGCAAGGATATGCCGGTCAATTCGCTCAAGGAATTCGCCGCTTATGTGAAGGCCAACGCGGCAAAGCTGTCGTTCGGCTCGGGCGGCGCCGGTTCGGCGACGCATCTCGGCTGCCTGTTGCTCAATTCCGCGATCGGCGCCGACGTGCAGCACGTGCCCTATCGCGGCTCGGCTCCGGCGCTCCAGGATCTGATGGCCGGCCGCATCGACTATCTGTGCGACGCGGTGTCGACCGAGCTGGCGCCGATCAAGGCCGGCAGCGTCAAGGCGATCGCTGTGTTGGCGCGGCAACGCTCATCGGTGCTGCCGAATATACCGACGGCGCAGCAGCAAGGCTTCCCCGGCTTCGAAGCCAATAACTGGATCGCGCTGTTCTTTCCGCACGGCACGTCGGAGACGATCGTCCATCGCCTGCGTGACGCCACCGTCGAGGCGATGAAGACGCCTAGCTTGCGCGAGCGGATGGAGTCGATCGGCACCGATCTGGTATCGTCCGACCGCACCACTCCGGTCTATTTGAAGAATTTCGTCGCCAGCGAAATCAAGAAATGGGCGGAGCCGATCAAGTCGAGTGGCGTCGCGATCGACTGATCTTGCGGATGGCTTAAAATCCCTGTGTCGGCGATTGCGGCCAGCATCGCCGGCTCAGCGGGCCCGGCATCATTCTCATCCATGGTTCCATTTCGACCATGGACGCTGGGGGCCGCGCATTGATTCAGGTCAAAATCCGGACCGGTTCCTGCAACGGCAAGTAAGCAGCGACGAAGCCTCTGGAATGTTCCGTCTGCGGGCCAAATATGCTATGGCTCGGGGAGGAACGCGCCGCCACAGCGGCTTTGACCAAGAGACGGCAAATGAACCTCAACGCGCTGGGCTATGTCGGCATTCGTACCGCGAATCTCGACGATTGGGCGGACTACGGCACGCGCTTTCTCGGCATGCAAATGGTCGATAAGAGCCGCGGTACGCTCGCTTTGCGGATGGACGATCGCAAGCAGCGGGTCATCGTGCATAGCGATGCCAACGAGGGGCCGTCGTTCTACGGCTGGGAGGTCGCCGACGCGGCGGCGCTCGATGCGCTGGCCGGGCATTTGGAGCGCAATGGCGTCATGGTGGCGCGCGGTTCGCGCGCGCTCGCCGACGAGCGCCGGGTCAGGGACTTGATTGTGTTTGCCGATCCGATCGGCAACCGGCTGGAAGTGTTCCACGGCGCCGAGGTGGCGACCGAGCCGTTCAAGCCGGGCCGCGCGATTTCCGGGTTCCGCACCGGCGTGCTCGGCATGGGCCATGCCGTGCTCACCACGGAGCGGCTCGAGGAGGTCGTGCCGTTCTACACCGATATCCTCAACTTCAAGCCGACCGACTATCTGCTCAAGCCGTTCAAGGCCTATTTCTTCCACCTCAATCCGCGTCACCATTCGCTCGCCTTCATCGACACCGGCAAGAACGGCATTCATCACATGATGTTCGAGGTCTGCTATCTCGACGACGTTGGGCAGGCCTACGATATGGCGCTGCGCAAGCCGGAGATGATCGGCACCACGCTCGGCCGCCACGTCAACGACCAGGTCACCTCGTTCTATTCCTGGTCGCCGTCGAAATTCCTGGTCGAGTACGGCTGGGGAGGCCGTTCGATCGACACCGCGAACTGGACGCCGCACGAGCGCACCGAAGGCCCGAGCCTTTGGGGCCACGACCGTACCTGGCTCACGCCCGAAGGCCGCGACGAGGCCCGCGACTTGCGCCGCGGCGTCGCTGAGGCCGGCGGCCGGGCCCCGGTCAACGTGCTCGACGGCAATTATCTGCGCGCCGCCGATGTCTGCCCGTGGTGGAACGCCAACGTCCCGGCGCGCAAGACCGGCTAGCTTTTAACCCAACATTAACCGCGTTCTCCGGTCGCCCGCTTTCATCCTTAATGTTTCCCATCTGCTTCCCATAATTGTCCGCAATCGTCTGGCTATCTGGCAGCGTCGCGGCATCGAGTGGGGAGTGGGGACGTGAAAAAATTGGCTATCGCTCTGGCGATGTGCGGCGCGTTGGTTTGCTCGCAGGCCCAAGCCAAGACTTTTGTCGGCGTGTTGTGGCCGATGTTCGGCCCTTTGCCGGCGATCGGGCTGGTCGAGCTCGTGGCCGAGCTGAAGAGAATGCCGGGCGTCGAGGTCGAGACCTATGTGCATCAGGCGTGGCCGTCGCTGGTCGAGGACCTCAAACATTTGCCGCCGGGCACGCACACGCTGGTCGTCGGCTACAGCCTCGGCGCCAACAGTTCGGTGTTCGTTGCCAATAATTCGAAATATATCGATACGATCATCGCGCTGCAGCCGTCGCTGTTCAGCTGGAATCCGCCAGTCACCGGCAAGGTGGGACATTATATCGAGATCTATAATCCCAATTCCTGGGAGACGTTCGGCGGGATGGGATCGCGGAAATTGACCGGGCCGAATATCGAATACATCGCCAATAACGACTCGCACCCCGGTGCGCAGTTCGATCCGCGATTCCGCGATCTGGTGAAAAGCGAATTGGCGAAGTTGACCGCCGAGGACGACGTGGAAACGGCGCAAGCTGGCGCGCCGAAGCCGATCGATGTCGCCGCCGCCGATATTGCAGCAGACGGTGTTGCGGCAGCCAATGTTGCGGCAGGCCAGGGGCAGATCATCGATCTGCACCGCGACGCCACGGCGAAGGATCGCGCGGTCACGGCGGCAGTGGAGCCGCCGCGCGCAGAGCAGCCGAAGTCGGTCGCGGTCGCGTCAGCCCAGCCGATGCCGGTTTCACGGCCGCGCGACGCGGCCAGCGAAGAGCCAGCCCCAACGGCGCCAGCCGTGACGCCGGTGGCGCTGGCGTTGCAGCCGGCCGAACTGCTTGAGGTCGCGGACGCGCAGCGCGCGCCCCAGCCCCGCCAGCGGATGGCATTTCTCGATACGCTGACCGGCGCGGTCGACTCAGGCGACCTGTTCGTCGTACGCAAGCCCATCGAACGCAAGCTCACGGTCGCCGAAATGATGGAATACGCCAGGCGGACCTACGGCCGGCGCCGGCCGGTTATCGCGAGCCGACAGCGTATCCCCGCCGGCGGCGGCGTGATCACGACCGCGAGCGTCGCTTTCGATCGCGACGCGCTTGGCGGGGAGTGACTGGGGCGCTACGGGTACTCAGCCGGTGTATCAGTCGGTGATCAGGGTTGCGTAAATGAACTCGTAGGCCAGGTACAAAACGGCGAGAAGGCTTAGAGCCGCCGCCAGGCCGGACACCACCGCGCTGAGTTTGGCACCCCAGGCGAGAGCATGCCGCCACCAGGCCTCGCGCGGATAGCGTGACGCACTGCGCCAGATCGCCCATCCGACGAACGGCAGGGCCACGCTCGATAGCGTGAACACGCCGATGATTAGTCCGGCGACCAATGGCTGTTCGACGCCGAAGCCGGTGAGCATGGCGAGGCCGGTCGCGTCCCAGAGCACCGCGAGTGGCGCGCCGATCAGCCAGAACACACGCCACAGCGCGACCTCGCCCAAGGCCAATCGCGCAAAGAATTTCAGGAGATTTCTCATCGGCGAATCTTAGCCGCCGCAACCGTTGCCGTCACGCGGACGCTTTCGGCGGCCAGTGCAAACGGCTCCCTGGCTATGTTGCTGGAGCAGGATCTTGATCGGAAAGTCGGCATCCGCCGTCGGATCAAGTCCCAGGGCAGACTTTTCCGGATCATGTTCTAACTCCTTAATTTCGCCCATTGTTGGCGGCAGGGCTTGCGGGGTAATTTGCTTCGCTGGATTCGCCAAATTCGCAACAAATCCATTGTCCCCCGAGAACGCATGGTCAAACTCAAGCCCGTTGCCGCCCCAATGGCCGCGGTTGTCGCCGTCGTCCTTGCCGCGTGTCTTTTCGGAACTGCGTGCGCCGCCGCGACTCCGGCCGCGCCGGTGCACGGCCGCGCCTATATGTTCCGTGGACTGATCGGCATGATCGATTGGGGCATGGACCAGTTGGCGGGACGCATCAACCGCGAGGGCGTCGCGGCCGATATCGAGGCCTATTCGTCGTGGCGATCCATGGCGAGCCAGGCCGTCGCCGATTACCGCCGCGACCCCAAGCCGATCACCGCGATCGGCCATTCCATCGGTGGCGATTCCGCCGTCGAGTTCGCCGAAGCGCTTGGCGCCGCGCATATCCCGGTGGCGCTGCTCATCACCTACGATCCGACACGCGCCGCGCCTGCTGTGCCGGCCAATGTCGAGCGTTACATCAACCTCTATCAGTCATCCAACATCCTGGGCGGCGGCGATCTTGAGCCGGCGCGCGGCTTCCACGGCCATTACGCCAGCTACAATCTGAAAGACCGCCCCGAGATCGTTCACATCAACCTCGACAAGTTCGACCGCATTCAAGAACTGCTCGCGAGCAAGGTCAGGTCTGCCGCGGCCGGCGGCGGCGGCGAATCGGTGCCGCTGCGCATCGTCATTCCGCCCAATGTGCCGATCGAGCTGTGGGATTCCGGCATTGCGGTGTCGGCGCATGCCGGCGACACGCTGGCGTCGCTCGCGGCCGAGCATCATGTGCCGCTGTGGGCGCTGACGCAGCTCAATCACGTCTCCGAGCATGCCGCGTTGACCGAGGGTCAGCGCATCGTCGTGCCGCGTTATCTCGGACGCTGAGCAAGGCGCGTCGGCCGCGATACTGACGCGATCGAATTTACCTCGCCGCGCGGCGGAGCGCGCTCCAGGTGCCGGAGCACTGATTGGCCAAGCTCCAGCGGCCGTAGCCGGTGGCACCGTGTAGGCGGCCGTAGCCGATGGCGGTACCGAGGCCTTTACTCACCGACACGGCAATGGCGCCGCTTCCCACCACCGCGCCGGAAATCTGATAGCTGAGATCGTTGTCGGCCTGGATGATCTGGCCGCCGACGATGCGCGCCGGATAGCGGTAGGCGGCGTCGCAGGGGCCGGATTTGGTGCGGATCGACACGCTCCACAGTCCGTCATAGACCCCCGGGCGCGTAGAGGAGTGCTTCTTGCCCGCGGCGTCCGACGGGGTTGCCGCGATCGCCGCGACGCCAGCAAGCGCGACGGCAGTGACAAACCTTCCCGGTTCTCTCATTTGGTCGCTCCCTCATCCCCGACTCCGCTCGATGGACCACTAGGGCTTGGCGGGGTCGTTCGAATCGTTGGCCGGCGCCGGCGCGCCGGGATAGGGCGGCGGCATGGTCGCGAACGGCATCGCGCTCTTGCCCTGATTATAACCGGCATCGAATAACGCTTTCATGTAATTCGGATCGAATGGGCCACGGCTCGGCGCATTGAACGCCGGCGAAATGCTGGCGACGTTGAAACCTGTGCCGGCGTTTTTCGCCGCGATAAACGTGCGGTCGAGCAGCAGCCGCAGATCGACCTGGACCGCGGTGCCGACGGCTTGCGCCAAAATTGTCGGCGTCGCCTGTTCGACCACGGTGAAACTGGGCTCGAGCCCGCTATTGACCACGATGTAAAGCTGCGTCGCCGGGATACGATAGCTGCTGCCGGGCGACAGCAATGCGGGCGGTGCGACAAAGAACTGGCCGCCAACGCCGCCATCGACATGCATTTCGGAAAAGTGTTTGCCGTTGCCCTCGACGTCGATCAACACCGGCGGAAAAGCGCCAGGAATGCTGCCGGAAGCCAACAGCACGCTGCGGAACAGCTTGAGTGCAGCATCCGCGGTCGCCTTGTCCGCCGTGTCGCCGGCGTGCACGGCGATAGCGCCCATATTCCAGACCACCGAGCGCTCGGCATCGAGATCGGTCGTGACCACGAACAGCCGGCGGCCGGCCCGGTAGGCGGCGGCGACGTCGGCGAGCAAGCCGGGCGTGATCTGTTTCGCGATCAGGTCCTTGAGCGCCCCATCGTATTTGGCGCCGGCAAAGGCAAACGGCGCCATAAGCGCGCCGGTGCTCACCCCGGTGACAACGGAATAATCCGGTCGGTTGCCGGCAGCGCTCAAGCCGTTGAGGAGCCCGGCGCCGAAGGCGCCGTCTTCACCGCCGGTGGAGAGAACAAGCCAGGGACCGGGTTCCTTCGGTAGCGCCGCGTTGAAGTCGGCCTCGGAGTCGGCCCAGAACCGCGCGTCCGGCATGCCAGGGATGGCAGCGGCCGCATCGTCTGCCGCAGTGAACGGCGTGCGCGGTGGAAATTTCGACGCTTGCGTCGCGGCGGCGGCAGCCGGCTTTGGTGCCGGCTTCGGCAGCGGCACTAATTTTGGCGCCAACCTGGGCGCGGGCCTTGGATGGGCCGGATGGCGCGTCTGCGCTTGTGCCGATGTTTGCATAATGCCGCCTGCAAACGGATTTTGGAAACCGATCGGGTAGGCCGCTACCAACAGGGCGGCGATGCCCGTGTACTGTGCCCAGCGCGAGAAACCGTTCATTGTGAGTTGAGTGTCCGGGATGCGAGGAAAAGTTCTGATCGAGTGCGGTACTGCAACGACGATCAGGGTATTAGAGTTACGAACTGTGCATCAAATATGAGCGGCCGGCACCGGCATGCGATTGTGCCAGATGAGCGCAGGCGTCTTTGCACATCATCGCCAAATGGCGTGCCAGTTCCATAGCGGTACGGGTCAATTCGCATAAAATTATCACGGCACGGCGACAGTCACCCGTCGTGAACGCAAGGCGTCTCAAGGTGCGTCGATATCCGCCTTATCGATTTGACGCAGCGGGTCTTTTTATGCCTCAGGCGTGGCGCTCGGCAACGAAATGGGCGCCCTCGATCAGGATCGCGGCGGACGGCCCGAACGGCGCAAGCGCGGCCTCGGCCTCGGCCACGAGTTCCCGCAATCGCGCCTTGGCGCCGGCCACGCCAAGCACGCTGACAAAGGTTGCCTTGCCGGCGGCGGCGTCCTTGCCGGTCTGTTTACCGACCAGCGCCGGATCGCCTTCGATATCAAGAAGATCGTCGGCCACCTGGAACGCTTCGCCCACGGCCGCGCCGTAGCGCTCAAGCGCCAAGCGTTGCGCCGCCTCGGCGCCGCCAAGAATAGCCCCGGCCACGCAGGCGAAGCGGAGCAGAGCGCCGGTCTTCATGGCTTGCAGCATCCGCACCTCCGCGGCGCCGAGCTTTTGCGTGCCGAAACGACCCTCCGCGCCGAGGTCGAGCATCTGCCCGCCGGCCATGCCGCCGAGCCCGGCCGCACGCGCCAGCGCCATCACCAGTTCGATGCGGATCGCCGGATTAGCGTGCGTCTTAAGGCGGGACAGGATGTCGAAGGCAAAGGTGAGCAGTCCGTCCCCGGCCAGGATCGCGGTCGCCTCGTCAAATTTACGATGCGCGGTTGGCTGGCCGCGCCGCAGCGCGTCGTTGTCCATGGCCGGCAGATCGTCGTGCACCAGCGAATAGCAATGGACGCATTCCAGCGCCGCCCCGGCCATCAAGGCGTTTTGGCGCGGCACGTCGAACAGGTTCGCGGATTCGACCACCAGAAACGGCCGGAACCGCTTACCGCCGCCCAGGCTTGAATAGCGCATCGCCTCGCGCAGGCGCTCGGGGCGGCTTAATTCGCCTTCCACAGGAGTCGCCGCCAGGAGCCGGTCGAGCAACGCCTCGGTATCGGCCGCAACCGCATCAAGACGGGACAGAAAAGGGCTGTTTTCGGCATCCATTTCGCTATTTTACCCGGCATTCCCACGTGCTGCGGGGTCCTATATCAGGTCTTACATTGAAGGGATAAGAGGCGAGGGTTCCGAAGTTAACACTCGATCGGCATCGCCTCAATTTGCCCCCGGGAGTATGTGTGGTCAGCGACCTCATAGCGTCAATAGTGCTGGCGATCTGGGTCTATCTCATCGCCGCGCGCGGTGGGTTTTGGCGCACTGCGCAACGCGACGGCGAAACGCCCTCCGGCAGCGGACCGTGGCCGGCGGTTGTCGCCGTCATCCCGGCCCGCGACGAGGCCGAGGGCATAGGCCAGACCGTCACCTCGCTGTTGCGCCAGACCTATCCGGGTGCGCTTTCGGTGCTCGTCGTCGACGACCAGAGCAGCGATGCCACCGCGGAGATCGCCCGCAACGCGGCGATCCTGATTGGGGCGAGCGACCGCTTGACCGTCCTGCCGGGAAAGCCGCTCCCGGCCGGCTGGACCGGAAAGCTCTGGGCGCAGCAGCAGGGCATAGCGTTCGCCGAAGCCGCAGCCGCGCCGCCGGCCTATTTGCTCCTGACCGACGCCGACATCGTCTATGCCCCGGACGCACTGACCAATCTGGTGGCGCGGGCGGAACAGAGCGGTTTCGTGCTCACCTCGCTGATGGCAAAGCTGCGCTGCAAGAGCCTGGCCGAGCGCATATTCGTGCCGGCCTTCATTTTCTTTTTTCAGATGCTCTATCCGTTTGCCTGGGCCAACGATCCGCGCCGGGGCACCGCGGCAGCGGCCGGCGGCTGCATGCTGGTGCGCCGCGACGCGCTACGCAACGCCGGCGGTGTGGCCGCGATCCGGACCGCGCTGATTGACGACTGCGCGCTGGCCAAGCTCCTCAAGCAACACGGTCCGATCTCGCTCACGCTGACCGAGCGCGTGCAGAGCATCCGCCCCTATCCGGCGGTCGCCGATTTCCGCCGCATGGTATCGCGCTCGGCTTATGCGCAGCTCAATTATTCGCCGCTCTATCTGGCCGGCACCGTCATCGGTCTCGCTTTGACTTATCTGGCGCCGGTCGCGCTTGCGCTGTTCGCTGGCGGCGTGCCGCAGTTCATCGGCATCTTCACCTGGCTGTTGATGGCATTCTCGTTCCGCCGCACGCTGCGCTTCTACGGCTTGTCGATCCTGTGGGCGCCGGCGCTGCCGGTGATCGCGGCGATCTATATGGCCTTCACGTTGGATTCCGCCTATCAGCATGCGCGGGGGCGCGGCGGCATGTGGAAGGGCCGCGCCCAGGCTGATCTTTCGAAAGAGTCCAATGTTTCGGAAGCGCCCAATGTTTCGGAAGCGCAATGACTGACGCGACCTCACACAGCGCCGGCGTCACCGCTTGGCGTTCGGGCAAAGGGCACCGGGACGAGAATTTTCCGGTGGCGTCGTTTCTCATCGCGCCGCGGCATCGCGCGCCGATCCTGGCGTTCTACAATTTCGTCCGCACCGCCGACGATATCGCCGACCATGCAACGCTGGAACCGGCGGAGAAGCTGCGTCTGCTCGGCCGCCTCGAAGCCGGGCTTCTTGGCGCCAACGCCGAGGATGCGGTTGCGGTGCGGCTGCGCAAAGCGCTCGCCGAACGCAATCTGTCGCCGAAGCACGCCATCGATCTGATCGCCGCGTTCAAGCGCGACGTGACGCAGCTCCGCTATCGCGACTGGGACGATCTCATGTCTTACTGTTCGCTCTCGGCGATGCCGGTCGGCCGTTTTGTCTGCGACGTGCACGGCGAGAGCCGCGCGGTGTGGCCGTTAAACGACGCCTTGTGTGCCGCGCTGCAGGTCATCAATCACCTGCAGGATTGCCAGGACGACTATCGCACTCTCGACCGCGTCTACATTCCGCAGGACGCGCTTGGCGAAAGCGGCGCGCGCACAGATGAACTCGGCGCCGAACGCGCTTCGCCCGCGTTGCTCGATTGCCTGCACAAGCTTGCGGCGCGCACCGAACGCCTCCTTGGCGAGGCCGACGGCTTTGCCGCGGCGATCAATGACGCGCGGCTTGCGCTCGAAGTGTCCGTCATCAATACGCTGGCGCACCGGTTGACGCGCATGCTGCGACTGCGCGATCCGCTGCACCAGCGCGTGCACCTCGCCGTGCCGGCGGTCGCCGGTTTCACTTTGCTGGGGGTTTTTCGCGGCGGCCTTGGTCGTATCGGCCGCCGCTTTTCCGCCGCCACGGACCGCGGGGGGCGTGAGTGACCACGCCGACCCCGGCCGCGGAACGCGCGGCGCGTAGTTCGTTTTACACCGGCATGCGCATCCTGCCGCGCGAGCAGCGCGAGGCGATGTTCGAAATCTATGCGTTCTGCCGGGCGGTCGACGACGTCGCCGACGATCCGGGGGCGCGCGATACGCGGCAGGCGGCCCTGGAAAAATGGCGAAGCGATATCGGGTCGATCTATGCCGGCGCGCCGCCGCCGCATCTGCAAGGCTTGGCGCAAGCCGTGCGCCGGTTCGATCTGGCGCACGACGATTTCCTTGCCGTGATTGCCGGCATGGAGATGGACGTCGTTGCCGATATTCGCGCGCCCGACATGGCGACGCTCGGTCTTTATTGCGATCGTGTCGCCTGCGCGGTCGGACGCCTGTCGGTGCGCGTTTTTGGCATGCCGCGCGATAGCGGGCTTGCGCTGGCGCATCATCTCGGCCGCGCGCTGCAATTGACCAACATCCTGCGCGACCTCGACGAGGATGCGGCGATCGGCCGGCTCTATCTGCCGCGCGAGGCGTTGCGCGGCGCCGGCATAACCGGCGACGATCCCGCCGCGGTACTCGCGGCGCCGACGCTCGGACAGGCCTGTGCCGTCGTTGTCGATGCGGCGAAAGCTGACTTCGCTGAAGCCAGCGCCATCATGGCGGCGAGCCCGCGCCGCGCGGTGCGGGCGCCGCGCATCATGGGGCAGGCCTACCGCCTCATTCTCGACCAATTGATCGCGCGTGGCTTTGCTCTGCCGCGTCCAGCGGTCCATTTACCGCGCGCCAAGATTCTTTTGATCGTATTGCGCAATCTGTTCTGAAGCCAAGTTTGCGATGAGCCGCACCACCCACATTATCGGCGCCGGTCTGGCTGGACTTGCGGCCGCGTTGAAATTGACCGGCCGCGGCGAAACCGTCGTCGTGCACGAAGCCACCGCGTTTGCCGGCGGTCGCTGCCGTTCCTATCACGACGCCGCGGTCGGCATGGTGATCGACAACGGCAATCATTTGCTACTGTCGGGCAATCGCGCCGCGCTCGATTATCTGCGCGAGGTCGGCGCCGCGGGTCGGCTGACCGGGCCGCACGAGGCGGAATTTCAATTTGTCGATCTCGCCGGCGGCGAACGCTGGACGCTGCGGCCCAACAGCGGCCGCGTGCCGTGGTGGATATTCGATGCCTCGCGCCGGGTGCCGGGCACCCAGGCGCTCGACTATCTGGCGCTGGCGCGGCTATTGCTGCCGCCGCCAGGTAAGACAGTCGATGCGGTCATATCCTGCAAGGGGCCTTTGTATGGGCGGCTGGTCGAGCCGCTCCTGCTCGCCGCGCTGAACATCGATCCGCCGCGTGGTTCGGCCAAGCTCGCGTCCGCGGTGATCCGCGAAACGCTCGCCGCCGGCGGCGCCGCCTGCCGCCCACTCGTTGCCCGTGATGGCTTGAGCGCGACGCTGATCGAGCCGGCGCTTGCTGTGTTGGCGTGGCGCGGCGCGCACGTGCAACTCGAGCACCAGCTTCGTACTATCCGCTTCGGCACTAACCGGGTGGACGCGCTCGATTTCGGCGGTGAGACGATCGCGCTGGCGGAAGAAGACGCGGTGATTCTGGCGGTGCCGCCTTATGCCGCCGCATCGCTTGTCCGCGGGCTTGAGGTGCCGACCGAGTTCCGCGCCATCGTCAACGCGCATTTCCGCATCGATCCGCCCGCGGGACAGCCGCCGATCCTCGGCGTCATCAACGGCACAGTGGAATGGCTGTTCGCCTTTCCGGGCCGGCTCTCGGTCACCATCAGCGCCGGCGATCGCCTGATCGATACGCCGCGGGAGGAACTCGCTAAGACGATCTGGGCGGAGATTGCAGGCGTGACTGGCTTGCCGCCGGAATTACCGAACGGCTTGCCTCCCTGGCAAATCGTGCGCGAGCGCCGCGCCACCTTCGCCGCTACGCCAGCGCAGGACTTAAAGCGGCCGGACGCGGCGACGGCTTGGCGCAATCTCGCGCTGGCCGGCGACTGGACCAATACCGGCTTGCCGGCAACAATCGAGGGCGCCATCCGCTCCGGCAATCGCGCGGCGGAACTGATGGCGCAACGCTGAGTACGTTAGTCATGAGCGACACCGATCTTGACCGGCATATCGACCAGGCGACGCTGGCCCTGCTCGCGTGCCAGCGGCCGGACGGCCATTTCCTGTTCGAGCTGGAGGCCGACGCCACCATCCCGGCCGAATACGTGCTGCTGCGCCATTATCTCGGCGAGCCGTTGGACGCTGCGCTGGAAGCCAAAATCGCCGTCTATCTGCGGCGCATCCAGGGCGAGCACGGCGGCTGGCCGCTGTTCCGCGGCGGCGAGCTCGATATGAGCGCGACGGCGAAGGCCTATTTCGCGCTGAAGATGATCGGCGATGCGCCGCAGGCGCCGCATATGCATCGCGCCCGCGAGGCGATTCGCCTGCGCGGCGGCGCCGAGCGCGCCAACGTGTTCACCCGCTGCCTCTTCGCGCTCTACGGCGTCGTGCCGTGGCGCGCGGTGCCGGTGATGCCGGTCGAGATCATGCTGCTGCCGAAATGGTTTCCGTTCCATCTCGACAAGATTTCCTATTGGAGCCGCACCGTGATCGTGCCGCTGCTGGTGCTGATGGCGAAGAAGCCACGGGCGCGGAATGCCAAAGGCGTCACCATCGAGGAATTATTCCTGCAGCCGCCGCGCTCGCTCGGACCGACGCCGAAGGCGCCGCAGCAGAAAGCGTCATGGTTCTGGTTCTTCCGCGCCGTCGATAACGTGCTGCGTGCCGCCGAGCCGTTATTTCCCAAGCGCATGCGACAACGCGCCACCGATCGCGCCGTCGCTTGGGTCGGCGAACGCTTGAACGGCGAAGACGGGCTCGGCGCGATTTTTCCCGCCATGGCCAATAGCGTGATGATGTACGACGCGCTGGGCTATGCCGAAGATCATCCGCAGCGCGCCATCGCTCGCCGATCGATCGACAAGCTGCTGGCGGTGCACGACGACGAGACCTATTGCCAGCCCTGCGTCTCGCCGATCTGGGATACCGGGCTTGCCTGCCACGCGCTCCTTGAAGTCGGCGGCGAGCGCGTCAACGCGCAGGTCAAGCGCGGCCTTGACTGGCTGAAACCGATGCAGGTGCTCGACGTGAAGGGCGACTGGACCGCGCGGCGACCCGATCTGCGGCCCGGCGGCTGGGCCTTCCAATACGCCAATCCGCATTATCCCGACGTCGACGATACCGCCGTGGTGGCGATGGCGATGCACCGTATGCAGGAACTGGTCCAGGGTCTGGTCGACGTCGACTATCAAAGCGCGATCGATCGCGGCCGCGAATGGATCGTCGGCATGCAGAGCAAGAACGGCGGCTGGGGCGCCTTCGATGCCGACAACGACTATTATTATCTCAATAATATCCCGTTCGCCGACCACGGCGCGCTGCTCGATCCGCCGACCGAGGATGTCAGCGCGCGATGTCTGTCGATGCTGGCGCAGCTCGGCGACACGCAAAGCGCCTGCGCCAAGCGCGCTATCGATTATCTGCGCAAGACGCAAGCTTCCGACGGCTCATGGTACGGCCGCTGGGGCATGAATTACATCTACGGCACCTGGTCGGTGCTGTCCGCCCTCAATGCCGCGGGCGTGGCGCACGAGGCGCCGGAAATGCGCAAAGCGGTGGCCTGGCTCGCAGCGATCCAGAACGAAGACGGCGGCTGGGGCGAGGACGGATCAAGCTACAAGCTCGATTACCATGGCTACGAAAAAGCGCCGTCGACCGCCTCGCAGACCGCCTGGGCGGTGCTCGGGCTGTTGGCGGTGGACGAAGTCGATCATCCGGCCGTGGCGCGTGGCATCAAATACCTCGCCGACAACCAAGGCGCCGACGGCATCTGGAATGAAGAGCGCTACACCGCCACCGGGTTCCCGCGCGTGTTCTATCTACGCTACCACGGCTATGGGAAATTCTTCCCGCTGTGGGCGCTGGCGCGCTATCGCAATTTGAAAAGCGGTAACGTCAAGGCGGTGGCGTGGGGGATGTGACGCTCTTTGGCGGCCAGGGTCATTCCCGCACGGCTGTAAATTCTCGGAGAGCAAGACGCGCTCCGCGCGCAGCGCGAGGCTGATCGGCGCGGCTATGCATTGACTCGGCCGCGATCCGTCTCGTAGTTCCTAGTTAGCTTGCGGCCGGTCCAGCTGGATTGCCAATTGCGCGCCGGACGCCGCTCTATCCCCGGGTAGCCAGAAGCGATGCAAAATTAAAAAATCCGAAACGAAAGAACGCCCGCTACCATCCCTCGACAGCAGGATTTTATTCGCGCGCCCCGGCTCGTGCCGCCGATTTGCCTTCTCCGACTGGACGTCCGCTGCCGTCGATTGCCGCAAAGGAGAGAGGAATCATGCTCAAAGGTAAAACGGCAATTGTCACCGGATCAGTTCAAGGTCTCGGCTATGCTCTCGCCGACGCGCTTGCCGCCAACGGCTGCAATGTGATGCTGACCGGGCTCAGCGACACGGCCGCCGCTCAAGCGCAGTGCGCAGTGCTGGCGCGAAAGCACAAAATCGCTGCGACCTATCACCACGCCGATCTCGTCGTGCCGGAACAGATCGCATCGCTGATTGAGGAGACCGTTCAGGTCCATGGATCGCTTGATATCTTGGTCAACAACGCCGTCTACCGGCATCGCTCGCCGGTAGAGAATTTTCCCGATCACGAGTGGGATCGTGCGCTCGCCGTCAACGTTTCGGCACCGTTCCATCTCATTAAGGGTTCGCTGCCCCATATGCGGCGAGCGAAATGGGGCCGCATCGTCAATATCGGGTCGATCCGCTCCTACCTCGCCGTCGCCAACCGCATCGACTACGTGACTGCGAAGCATGCGCTGATCGGGATGACGCGCGCGGTGGCGCAGGAGGTTTTGACCGCGGATATCACGTGCAACGCGATCTGTCCGGGGTCGTTGCGTACGCCGCATAGCGATCGCGGCATCCGCAAGATCATGGAGGAGAAGCGCGTCTCGGAACAGCAGGCCGAGGCGGAATATCTCGGCACGCGTGAACCGCGCGGCCGCTTCAACGCGCTGGAAAATGTCGCCGGCGTCCTTCTGTTTCTGTGCGGTCCGTTGAGCCGGGACATCAACGGAACCGCGATCCCCGTCGATGGTGGGCGACACGGGGGCGAATTGTCGGCTCTGTGACCACAACGCCGAGGCAACGGTCAGCATCGTTGAAGGAGTACTGATGGATCTGGGATTGAAAGCGCGAAAAGCTCTGGTCACAGGAGCGTCCCGCGGCATCGGTTTTGCCATCGCCGCCGCGCTCGCCGCGGAGGGTTGTGATCTTCACGTTGCCGCTCGGACCAAGGCGACGATCGAGGAAGCGGCCCAGGGCCTGGCCGTCGAGCACGGCGTTACGGTCGTCGCACACACCTGCGATCTCGCCGATCCCGCCGCTGCCGACAGGCTCGCCGCTGAGTGCGGAAATGTCGATATTCTCGTGAACAACGCCGGCGCAATTCCGAAGGGGCACTTCGAAACCGTGCGCGACGCGACGCTCCGCGAGGCCTGGAATCTGAAACTGTTCGGTTACATCAATCTCGCCCGTCCACTCTATGCCGCCATGTGTGAGCGCGGCCGCGGTGTCATCGTCAATATCATCGGCATTGCCGGCGAGCGCGCGCCGTTCGACGGCGTTGCCGGCGCCACCGCGAATGCCGCGCTCATCGCTTTCACCAAGGCGCTTGGCTCGCACAGCCTTGAGCGCGGCGTCCGCGTCGTC
This sequence comes from Xanthobacteraceae bacterium, assembly GCA_049796395.1. Taxonomy (GTDB): domain Bacteria; phylum Pseudomonadota; class Alphaproteobacteria; order Rhizobiales; family Xanthobacteraceae; genus BOG-931. The sequence continues at coordinate 4,632 of JBARER010000181.1, read as the reverse complement.
GGCATCAATCCCGGTCCGACGCGGACCGAGCGGCAGATGAAGCGATTCCGCGAGCGCGCGCAGAAGGAGTTGGGCGATGCCGGCCGCTACGAGGAGTTGCTCGGCTCGACGCCGTTTGCCGACCCACGGCATATTGGTGATGCTGTAGCCTTTCTTGCATCGGATCGGGCAGAGTTCATCACCGGAACGCTCATCAACATCGACGGGGGGATCTCGGCGCGCTCTCCGCTTCAGAATTGATCGCCGGGAGGAGAGCACCAATGATTACTGGAAGGCTTGCTGCGCTGTCGCTGGCGGTGGCTGTGACGATGGCTGCGCCCGCGACGGCCTCGGCGGCGGATAACGAAATCCGCGTGGTTGGCGCTTACGGACTGCAATTCCTGCCGACCTATGTGGCTATCGATCAGCATCTGATCGAGAAGCAGGCCCGGGCGATGGGTATCGCCGATCCGAAAGTAACCTTCAATTGGGTGAGCAACGGCGGCGCCATCAATGACGCGCTGATTTCAGGGACGGCGGACGTCGGCGAAGTGCCGGGACCCGCTCTGGTCCTGTTCTGGAGCAGGACCAAGGGCGCGCAGGCAATCCGCGGCATCGTCGCAGGCTCGGAGATCCCGCCGCTTCTGCTTACCGTGGACCCACGCATCAAGACCATTGACGACTATACCGATAAGGACCGCATCGCGATGGCGACGGTGAAGATATCGAGCTACGCCATTATGATGCAGATGGCGGCGGCGCAGCGCTACGGTTGGGATCAGCGCAACAAATTCGATCCGCTCAGCGTCCAGCTCGGTTTCGCCGAAACCATGGCCGCGCTGCTGTCCGGCGGGACCGAGATCAAGTCGACCGTAATCGTTCCACCCTACGACGCGGAATTGCTGGAGTCTGGAAAGGCGCACGAAGTTTTGAGTCTCGACGATGTGCTGGGCGGGCATGGCACGCTTAACGTCTTTAGCACGACGGAGAGCTTCCACACTCAAAGCCCGAAGGCCTATGCGGCAACCAAAGCGGCGCTGATCGAGGCCATGCAATTCATCAACCAGCATCCGCGCGCCGCCGCCGAAATCTATCTCAAGCGCGAGCCGAGCAAGCACGATATCGGTTGGATCGTGAACATGCTGAACAACAAGAAGCTGGTGGACTTCACGCCCGATCCCTACCGCTTCGGCAAGCTTGCGGCTTTTCTCCACAAGAGCGGTGTCCTCGATTCTGAGCCAGCGTCCTGGCGCGATCTGTTCTTCGACCAAGCCGCGGGTCTCGATGGCAATTGATTTAACGCATGATCCGAAAAATGCCTGCCCTCTGACTTGATCCGAGGGTGGGATTCCGTTCGAGGCGATTGCGCCCTTGCCGCAACCGATCGCCGACGATCCGGTCGCTGCTTCAGGCCTGCGCGCCCCAGCGCCGGACCGTGTGCCGCTCCAGCGTCCTGAATATCAGGTTCTCGACCAACAGTCCGATGATGATGACTGTCATCAAGCCGGCGAACACCGCCGGCGTGTTCAGCATGTTGCGGTTCTCGAAGATGAACCAGCCGATCCCGCCCTGTCCCGACGACACGCCGAACACCAGCTCGGCCGCGATCAGCGTGCGCCATGCGAAGGCCCAGCCGATCTTCAGTCCGGTGAGGATCGACGGAAACGCCGCCGGAACCAGTACCCGCATGACATAGGGCAGGCCGCGCAGGCCGTAATTGCGGCCCACCATGCGCAGCGTTTGCGAGACCGCGAGGAAGCCGGAATGGGTATTGAGCGCTACCGCCCACATTACCGAATGGATCAGGACGAACACGACACTACCCGATCCCAGGCCGAACCAGATCAACGTGAGCGGCAGCAACGCGATGGCCGGCAAAGGGTTGAACATTGCCGTTAGGGTTTCGAGGAAGTCTGTGCCGATCTGCGAATTGATGGCCAGCACGGTCATGAGGCCGGCGAGCAGCGTGCCGCCAGCGTAACCCATCAGCAGGATCTTGAGCGAGGCCCACACCCGCAGAGGCAAGATGCCGTTTATGGTGAGATGAAACATTGCGCTCAGTGTTTCCGACAAGGTAGGAAACAGCAGCGAATTGTCCAAATGCCGAGCGTAGAATTCCCAGATCAGTCCGAGCAGAACGACGACGGCGGTCTTGCGGACCGTGCCGCTCGCCCAGATCCGCTCGCCGATTCCCAGCTCGCGCTCGACTTCGGCCGGACCGGCCGCAGCGGCCGTGGCCGCATGAACGGTGATCGTCGGTTCAGGCATGTGCCGGCTCGGTCTCTGTCTCCTCCGTGAAGAGGAGATCGTTGATCTGAGCTTCCAGTTTGGCCGCGCCGCCTTCCGCCGAATTCACGGCCTCGACATCGTCGACCTCGGCTTTGACGCGGCCGGGGTGAGGCGACAGCAGGAGAATGCGGCTGCCGATGCGGATCGCCTCGGCGATCGAATGCGTGACGAACAGCACGGTGAATTTCGTGCCTTCCCAGAGTTGAAGCAATTCGTCCTGCATGCGCCGCCGCGTCAGCGCATCGAGCGAGGCGAACGGCTCGTCCATCAGCAGAATGTCGGGCTCCATCGCCATGCCGCGGGCGATCGCAACGCGCTGCTTCATGCCGCCGGACAAGGTGTGCGGTAACGCATCAATCGCGCGCGTGAGCTTGACCTTCTCGATATAGTCGCGGGCCCGCCTTTCGGCTTCGCGCCGCGGTAGCCTGCGCGCGACCATCAGGGGGAACATCACGTTCTGCAGCACGGTCTTCCATGGCAGAAGCTGATCAAATTCCTGGAATACCATCATGCGGTCAGCGCCGGGACCGGCGACCGGTACCCCCTTGATCCTGATTTCGCCTTCGCTCGGCATCAGAAATCCGCCAACCGCTTTCAGAAGTGTGGATTTACCGCAGCCGGACGGACCGAGCAGAACATAGCGGTCGGCCCTATTGACGCAAAAACTCACGCGCTGCGTCGCCGTTACCAGTGATTGCGGGGTCTTGTAGCGCAATGTTACGTCGCGCACTTCGAGAAGCGGGACGTCGCTCGATGCGACCCGTCCTGATGTGCCTGACCCCGATGTGTCTGACATTGACTTAGCTGACCCGCACCGAAAGCACCTGGCGTTACGCGCGGTCTCTCTGATTGTTGTCGACGGGGCTACGATCGTTGGCTTGCGATCGCTGGCTGCCGAGAGTGCAGGTGCAGGCAACGCTCCAAGGACTTGAGCGTTTTATGCGGATTTGCCCTCTTTAAGTCAAGGAAAGGGCGATGGCCGCGTTCGCGCTCCAGAGGATTTTCGCTGTCGCTTGCTTTATGGTCGCGGCAATGCCGATGAAAGGGGACTGTCGTGAATTTCCGTAGCTTTCTGCAAGCCGCCGTGTTGCGCCGCGATCGGAGAAGCGTCGGACCGGATCGGCTGCAGAAAATCCTGGATACGCGTCTTTTGCGTGTGGGTACGACCATGGACACGCCGGTCTTCAGCATGCGCGCGCCGTCGGGCGGCTTGGAAGGCCTCGACATGGACGCGCTCGTCACGCTGGCGTCCGCGCTCGACGTCAAGATCGAATACGTGAAGATGACGTTCGGTACGATGCTTGCGGATTTGCAGGCAGACCGGTTCGACCTTGCGATGTCGGGCATGGGGCGAACGCTTGACCGAGCGCGCCATGCGACGTTTTCGAAACCGTATATGCTTTACGGCAAGCTGCTGATGATCCGGAGCGTTGACCGGGAGCGTTTCCGATCGCTGGCCGACCTTGATAAGCCGGGCTTGGCCATTGCTTACAACCGGGGCGGTTTGAACGGTCACTTCGCCAACACCCGTTTCCAGCACGCGACCCCGAGGGGTTATCCAAGCAACGAATTGGCCACCGCGGATCTTCTAGCCGGTAAGGTCGATGCTCAGGTCCAGGATTCGACCGCGGCCATCTATCGCGAACGTATCGATTCGCGCTTCGCGGCGATGTCTCCCGAGGCAGTTTTCAATCCCGTTTATGTTGCGATCCTCCTCCAGCGTAAGGATCAAACGCTGCAGAACTACGTCAATATTTGGATTGATCAAATTGAAATGGACGGAACCCTAGCAAGAATTCGTGCCAAATGGCTTGGTGACGCGGCGCTTGACGTTCTGCATGGCGGTGGCCGGCAGTCGCCGGATTCGCGCGCGTGAGGTTTAGATCGAACGATCGCAGAACGGTTCGCCGCCTTTCACCCATATAACGGAAGGCCGCCGGGTTGATTCCGCCCGGCAGAGGGTGTGTCAGGCTGCGCTGGCCGATGTGTGGCTGGCGTCCTTGGCGGCGTTTTTGGCCGCTTCCTTGTTTGCTTCTTTGGCCGCTTTCTCGCGCGCCTCGTTTGAGCGCATCTGCGACACGGTGAGCTGCACGTTGCTGTCGAAGACGTATTGCGCAGGACGCTGCGCCGACATGTCGATCTCGGGCGCCATCGGGCCTTCGGTCTGGATGCCCTTCCAAGCGATCATCGCCGCCTGCAGCGGATGGTCCATCATCGCCTGCGCCGCCGTCGCCTCGTAACCGCAATGCGCCATGCAGTTGGCGCATTTTTCGTAGGCGCCGGTGCCGTAGGCATCCCAGTCAGTGGTGTCCATCAGCTCGGAGAACGTCTTGGCGTAACCTTCGCCGAGCAGATAGCAAGGCT
>JBARER010000180.1:0-14889 GCA_049796395.1 Xanthobacteraceae bacterium | reverse complement strand
CCCGTATTCATCGTGATTTCCTTTTCGCCATGCTGCTCTCGCACGGTAAGAACGAGGCGCTGATACGGTTTGAAGCTCCTAAATCCGGCGTTGAATTTCGCTGCAACAATATCCGCCAACGCCACGTCCTTTGTGGCAAACTGAGATCTATAATGAATGGAATGATCGGTCAGAACCAATTTGGCGGATAAAAAAACGGACATCGCTGCAACCATTAAGCAACCCAGAATTATCGTGGGTGGCAGGCCAGCTGAGGTTCTAAAGGTGACAACAAGGGCCCCCAATGTGAACGCTGCGCCAAGAATACCCCCAACCAACCAGTAAAATGCCTGGGACGTCCGCAGGACCAAAAGTGGTTGCGATCCGGTCATTATCTACCTGCGCCCGTCGCGGTGCATCCGTGAGTGGCACTCGAGCCGCCAATCACAGGCCGCCGGAAATGAAATGTGTCGGTAGTCGGCCATCGCCTGAGCGTAACAAAACCGCCAAAGCGATGGGTTTCGCTTCGCTCTACCCATCCTACGAGGAGGATGAGTCAGACCTTCCGCATCCACACCTTATTGTCGTGAAAAGCGGCGCCGCCGAATGGCGCCACAGCGTCCGCGCCGGTGAGCGTATTGATGCCACGGCCGTCGGCATAGGCCGAATTCGGCCAGATCGATTCGGCGATCAGGACGCCGCGGCGCACGCCGTCGAATAATCGCGCATGCAGACGCACCTCGCCGCGCCTATTGCCAAGCACCACTGCGTCGCCGCTGCCGATCGAAAGCGGCGCGGCATCGTCGGGATGGATCATCACCTCAGGCCGCCGCTCGGCGGCGCGCGAGGTCGGCGTCTCGGTGAAGGTCGAATTGAGAAAGCCGCGCGCCGGCGAGGTGGCCAGCCGGAACGGGTGCGCGGTGTCGGCTTCCTCGATCACCTGCCAATGGTCCGGCAATTGCGGAAACGCCTGCGCCGGAGCCACGGTGCGATGCTGCCGGCGGAACGGCACTTGGGGCCAGTCCGGCTTGAAGCGGAATTTGCCGTCCGGATAAGCGAAGCCGTTGACATAATGCGCGGTCGCGAAATCCGGCTGGCAATCGATCCAGCGTTTTTGTTCGAGCTCGGCCAGCGTGCCCCAGCCGGATTTTTGCAAGCTTGCGTCGATCAGTTCGCGCGCCGTCATGTCGAAGCCGGGATGTTTCGCGCCAAGCCGCTTGCCGAGCGCGCTGTTGACCTCGTGGTTGGAGCGGGCCTCGCCGCGCGGCTCGATCAGCTTCGGCCCGAGCAGAATATATTGGCTGCCGCCGGCGGTATAGAAATCGTCGTGCTCGAGAAACGTGGTCGCCGGCAGCACGACGTCGGCCATTTTCGCCGTGTCGGTCATGAACTGCTCGTGCACGCAGGTAAACAGATCATCGCGCGAAAACCCGCGCTTCACCGTGTCCTGATCCGGCGCCACGGAGAGCGGGTTGGTGTTCTGAATGTGCAAAGCCGTCACCGGAGGTCCGCCTTGCAGCGCCTCGTCGTCGCCGACGAGGATCGGCCCGATGCGCGACTGATCGAGCATGCGGATCGACGGATCGCGCAGATCGGTGCCTTCGATCAGGCTGGTATCGAGATGAAAGATGGCGCCGTTGTTGTGGAAGGCGCCGCCGCCTTCGTAGCGCCAGGCGCCGGTCACCGCGGCGATGCAGCTCGCCGCATGCATGTTGACGGCGCCGTTGCGCGAGCGTGAGAAGCCGTAGCCGAGCCGGAAAAAAGCGCGCGGCCGCTCGCCGACGAGCCGGGCAAAAGCCTCGATGGTCTCGACCGGACAGCCGGTGATGGCCGACGCCCAGTCCGGCCCGCGCATGCGCAAATGCGCCTCAAGCTCGTGCGGCGCGTCGGTGTAGCGCTCGAGATAATCCCAGTCCGCGTGGCGATCGCGGAACAGGCAATGCATCACCGCACAGGCGAGCGCGCCGTCGGTGCCGGGCCGCAGCAGCACCGCCAGATCGGCCTGCTTCATGGTCGAATTCATGTAGACGTCGACGGCGACGATCTTGGCGCCGCGCTCTTTGCGGGCGCGCGTCGCGTGCGTCATCACATTGACCTGGGTATTCACCGCATTGGTGCCCCAGATCACCACCAGATCGGACTTCGCCATCTCGCGCGGATCGGCGCCGGCGAGCTTGCCGGTGCCGGCGATAAATCCCGTCCAGGCCGGATTGACGCAGATGGTGGAGAAGAAGCCGGAATATTTCTTGGCGTGGCGCAGCCGGTGGATGCCGTCGCGCTGCACATAGCCCATGGTGCCGGCGTAATAATACGGCCACACCGTTTCCGAGCCGTGGCGCGCTTCCGCACGGGTGAAGGCTTCGGCGACCAGATCGAGCGCGTCGTCCCAGGACACCGGCGCGAACTCGCCGGAGCCTTTCGGGCCGACGCGGCGCAGCGGCTGCAGCAGCCGGTCGGGATGATGCACGCGCTCGGCGTAACGCGCGACCTTGGCGCAGATCACGCCGGCGGTATAGGCATTGTCGGGCGCGCCACGGATGCGGCCGATGGTGTGCGCATCGAACACCTCGACCTCGAGCGCGCAGGTCGACGGGCAGTCGTGCGGGCAGGCCGAAGCGGCAATCTTTTGCGGGCGGACGGCTTGGTTCATCGGCGGCATCGTATCGTGTCAGGACGAAACGGCAATGCACAGAATGGTGTCCCGGGCGCAGCGCGGCGTGAAACGGTGCACCGCGTCCGGGAAACGGCCAGAAGTGTCTCAGAGTCTCGCGCAGCCGCCGGGCGGCGGCTCCAGATGTGGCCCGAATGGAGCTGTTACTCGGCGTTCCGTTCCGCGAATTTTTCCTCGATATCCTGCCGCCCATCAAGCACGCGCACGATTTCCGGCGTGTCATTGACGATACGATAGAAGATGACATGAGGCGTGACGGCAAACGAACGCAGCCCTGGGCGCACTTCGTTTCGCGCTCGCCCCGCGAATGGATGGTCTTCAATCAACGCAATCACTTCGGCCATTTCCCGCAGAATCTTTTCCGCGGTATGTCTGCCGGCGACGCCGACATAGTAATCCAAATCCTCTCGCGATCGTCGAGCGCCTCGGGCGACCAAAGAGCGGCACGCCTGGCTTCGGCCATCTACCGGTTCTTTTGCCGAATGAAATCGTCGATGCTGGATAGTTTCCCCTGTCCGGCATCGAGCGAGCGGAGGCCCCTGTCGACTTCCGCGCGCAAGGCGCGCAGCTTCTCGACATGAGAGAGCAATGTCCGCCCAATCTGTTCCTGATCCTCGGCGGGCAATCGCTCCACCTCGGCAATCGCTTGTTCAAGGGTTTTAACCATGACGCCAGCATACCAAATTGCTCGGTGCAAAATAAGGGCGGCCTGAACCCCCAGAAGGGGCTGGCAAGGTGCACCCGTTGCACGCGGCGCCGATGAACGATAGCACAGGCGGAAAGAGACGGGAGGAAACTACCATGAAAGCTGCTGTCGTCGGCGAAAACGGCGCGGAAGTCCGCGACCTGCCCACGCCCGAGCCGAAGCCGAACGAGGTCTTGATCAAGGTCAAGGCCTCGAGCCTCAACCGCGCCGATATCCTGGTCGCTTCGGGCCATATGCACGGCGCCATGGGCGGCACCGGCGCGCGGCTCGGCCTGGAATGTTCCGGCGAGGTGGCCGCCGTCGGCAGCGAGGTCAAGGAGCTGAAACCCGGCGACCGCGTCATGGCTTCGGCGCCGGGCGGCTTCGCCGAATATGTCACCACCGACGCCGGCCGCGTGCACCGGATTCCGGCCAACAACATGACCTACGAGCAGGCGGCCTGCTTTCCGGTCGCGCTGCAGACCATGCACAACGCCGTCGCAACCGCCGGACGCTTGCAGCGCGGCGAGAGTTTCCTGATGCAGGGCGCCAGCGCCGGCATGGGCCTGATGGGCATGCAGATCGCCAAAGCCATGGGCGCCGCGCTGGTCATCGGCACCTCGACTAATGCGGCGCGCCGGGCGCGGCTTTGCGAATACGGCGCCGACCTCGCGCTCGACACCACCGACGCGAACTGGCCGGCCGCGGTGAACAAGGCCACCGGCGGCAACGGCGTCGACCTGATCGTCGATTTGATTTCCGGCGGCGTGATGAATCAGAATCTCGAAGCGACCAAAATCCTCGGCCGCATCGTCAATGTCGGCCGCCTCGGCGGCATGAAGGGCGAATTCGATTTCGACAAGCACGCGCTCAAGCGCATCGACTATATCGGCGTCACCTTCCGCACCCGCAGCGCCGAAGAAGTGCGCGAGATCAACCGACGTTGGCGCGCCGACCTGTGGCCGGCGCTCGAGGCCGGCAAGCTGTCGCTGCCGATCTACAAGACCTATCCGCTCGCCGAGATCGCGCCGGCGCTCGCCGTGATGCGCGCCAACCAGCACTTCGGCAAGATCGTCATCACGATGTCATAAACCGCGCCGGGCGATTCCCGGCTTGCGGGCTGCGGACGCGTCCGGCATAAATTTGCGATGACTGATTCGGCGAAGGGCCACGCGCCGATCCTGGCGGCAGGCGGCATCGTGCTTCGCGGAGAGGCTCGGCCGCGCATCGCGGTGGTGCGGATGCGCCGGGAGAAGGCGTGGGTTCTGCCGAAAGGCAAGCTCTTGCCGCGCGAGCGCGCGCATATCGCCGCCAAGCGCGAAGTGCTGGAAGAGACCGGCTACGAGACCTCGGTGCACGAGTTCCTCGGCTCGATGTCCTACATGGCGGAAGGCCGCCTCAAAATCGTGCAGTTCTGGCTGATGCGGGTCGTCGGTCAGCCGACGCACGAGCTGATGGGCGACGTCAAAGCGGTGAAGTTCCTGCCGCTGAAGAAGGCTATCGAGACGCTGACCCGGCCGCACGAGAAAGTGTTCCTCACTCATGTCGGCCCGATCGCGCTCAAGCACGCCAAGAAATTCAGCGGCAAGTCGCGGCGCGCCTCACGCAACGGCGGCAAGCGTGGCCGCACTATGCCGCCGGCGCCGGTCGAGCATGTGATCGCGCTCGACTACGGCAAGACCTCGCCGAGCACGGTCAAGGCGCTCGGCAACTGGGTCGGGCGCGCCCGGCATCTGGCGCGGCTAGCGGGCTAGCGCTTTCCCGTTCAGCTATTGCCCGGCGGACCTTGCAGCGTTTGCAGCGCCGCACGCACGGCCGGATCGAGGCCGGCGCCGCCGTCTTTAAGATGCGCGAATATTTGTGCCCGCATGCGCGGATCCCAGAACTTCCTGATGTGCTCGGCGGTGCCGGAGACCACGGCCGCCGGACCCTGGCTGGCGAAGAACTGGCCGATCTGGTTTGCCATGTAGATGAGCTTATCGATCGACTTGGCGTGAGCCTCGCCGTGAGTTTCGGCGGGCGGTGTTGCAGGTAACATTTCACGCGACATGGGCTGCCGTCTCGGTTTTGACGCGGTGGGGTTGCGTGAAAATCTCGAAACTGTCGTGACGCGCGACCGCGACCAGCGTCATGCCGGCCGCGTCCGCCATTCGCACCGCAAGCGCGGTCGGTGCCGAGACCGCGACCGCGAGCGGCACGCCGATCGCCGCCGCCTTCTGGATCATCTCGACCGAAACTCGGCTGGTGAAGATGACAAAGCCATCGCCGGCGTTGACCCCGCGCCGCGCCAGCGCGCCGGCAAGCTTATCGAGTGCGTTATGGCGGCCGACATCCTCGCGCACCGTAACCAGACCCTGACCGGGCAGCCAGAATGCCGTGGCGTGAACCGCGCGAGTTTCGCGATTGAGCGTCTGCGCCGGCGCCAGCGCGTCGAGCGCCGCCATGATCTCTTCCGGCCGGAACGACGCCTTGCCGCGCACCTTGCGCGGCGTGCGCATCGCTTCGGCGAGAGACTCGATGCCGCACAGGCCGCAGCCGGTCGGGCCGGCGAGGTGGCGGCGGCGTTCGCCGTAAGCGGCGCTGCGCGGCGCCTTAAGCCACATACGAAGCTCGATGCCCAGATCCGTTTCAATGACCTCCAGACGCTCGATGTCGCCGGTCGAACCGACGACGCCTTCGGTGAGGCTGAAGCCATAGGCGAAATCTTCGAGGTCGGCCGGCGTCGCCATCATCACCGCGTAAGAACCGCCGTCATAGGTAAACGAGATCGCCGTCTCTTCCGGAATGGCGCGCTCGCCCGACGCGAGCCCTTGCCGCCGCCAGATATCGCGCATGACTCGATCGAGCGGCGCCGTCACGGCCCTACTCCGCGGCTTCGGCCGGTGCGATGCGGCGGCTCTCGCGGGAGAATTCGTCGTATTCTTCCTGCCAGCGCGACGGGCCGTTCGACGGCGATACCTGCACGGCGGTGACCTTGTATTCCGGGCAGTTGGTCGCCCAGTCGGAATAATCCGTGGTGATGACGTTCGCCTGCGTGTCCGGATGATGGAACGTGGTATAGACGACGCCCGGCGCCACCCGATCTGTGAGCTCCGCGCGCAGCGTGGTTTCGCCGGCACGGCTCTTCAATCGCACCCAATCGCCGTCGCGGATGCCGCGCTGTTCGGCGTCATGCGGGTGGATTTCCAGCAAGTCTTCCTTGTGCCACAGCGAATTCTCGGTGCGGCGCGTCTGCGCGCCGACATTGTATTGCGACAGGATGCGGCCGGTGGTCAGCAACAGCGGGAAGCGCGGCCCGGTCTTCTCGTCAGTCGCGATATATTCGGTGACGATGAACCTGCCCTTGCCGCGCACGAAGCCGTTGACGTGCATGATCGGCGAGCCGTCCGGCGCCTTGTCGTTGCACGGCCACTGCACCGAGCCGCGCTTGTCGAGCATGGCGTAACTGACATTGGCGAAGCCGGGCGTCAGCCGGGCGATCTCGTCCATGATCTGCGACGGATGATCGTAATGCATCTCATAACCGAGTGCCTTGGAGAGCATGACGGTGATCTCCCAGTCCTCGTAGCCGTTTTTCGGTGCCATCACTTTGCGCACGAGCTGAATACGGCGCTCGGCATTGGTGAAGGTGCCGTTCTTCTCCAGGAAGGTCGATCCCGGCAGGAAGACGTGGGCGAAGCGCGCCGTCTCGTTGAGGAACAGGTCCTGCACGACGACGCATTCCATGGCTTCGAGGCCTGCCGACACATGTTTGGTGTCGGGGTCGGACTGCAAAATGTCCTCGCCCTGGATGTAGATGCCCTTGAACGTGCCGTCGACCGCGGCATCGAGCATGTTGGGAATGCGCAGGCCCGGCTCCTTGTCGAGCGTCACGCCCCAATCGTTCTCGAACAGATGCCGCGGCTCATCGAGCGAGATGTGCCGGTAGCCGGCAAGCTCATGCGGAAACGAACCCATGTCGCAGGCGCCCTGCACGTTGTTCTGGCCGCGCAGCGGATTCACGCCGACGCCAGGCCGGCCGATATTGCCGGTCGCCATGGCGAGATTGGCGATCGCCATCACCGTGGTCGAACCTTGTGAGTGCTCGGTAACGCCGAGCCCGTAATAGATCGCACCGTTGCCGCCAGTCGCATAAAGGCGCGCCGCACCGCGGATGGTCTCCGCCGGCACGCCGGACAACTTGGCGACTTCTTCCGGGCTGTTGTTCGGCAGCGAGACGAAATCCGCCCAGTGCAGGAACTCGTCCCAATCGCAGCGCTCGCGGATGAATTTTTCGTTGTAGAGTTTCTCAGTGACGATGACATGCGCGAGCGCCGTCACCACCGCGACATTGGTGCCGGGGCGTAGCGGCAGATGGTAAGCGGCCTCTATATGCGCCGACTTCACCATCTCGGTGCGGCGCGGATCGATGACGATCAGCTTGGCGCCCTGGCGGAGCCGCTTCTTCATGCGGGACGCGAACACCGGATGCGCTGACGCCGGATTGGCGCCGATGACGATGGCGACATCGGTGAATTCGACCGAATCGAAGTTCTGCGTGCCGGCCGAGGTGCCGTAGGTCTGGCCGAGCCCGTAGCCGGTCGGCGAGTGGCAAACCCGGGCGCAAGTATCGACATTGTTGTTGCCGAATGCCGCGCGGATCAGCTTCTGCACCAAGAACGTTTCCTCGTTGGTGCAGCGCGACGAGGTGATGCCGCCGACGGAATCCTTGCCGTATTTCGCCTGGATGCGCTTGAACTCGGACGCGGCGTAATCGATCGCTTCCTGCCAGCTCACTTCCTTCCAGGGATCGGTGACCTTGGCGCGGATCATCGGTTTAAGAATGCGCTCGCGGTGGCTCGCATAGCCCCAGGCGAAGCGGCCTTTGACGCAGGAATGGCCGCGGTTCGCCTCGCCGTCCTTGTAGGGCACCATGCGCACGAGCTCGTCACCGCGCATCTCGGCCTTGAAAGAGCAACCGACGCCGCAATAAGCGCAGGTCGTCACCACCGAATGCTCGGGCTTGCCGATCTCGATGACCTTCTTCTCGTTAAGCGTCGCGGTCGGGCAGGCCTGCACGCAGGCGCCGCAGGAGACGCATTCCGACGACATGAACGACTCTTCCATGCCCGGCGAGACGCGGCTGCCGAAGCCGCGGCCGGCAATGGTGAGCGCGAACGTGCCTTGCGTCTCCTCGCAGGCGCGCACGCAGCGCGAGCAGACGATGCATTTCGAGGGGTCGTAGGTGAAATACGGGTTCGACTCGTCTTTCGGCAGCCAGCTGTCGTTGACGGCGCCGTTTGGGGCCTTGGCGAAGACATGGTTTTCGCCGGCATAGCCGTAGCGCACGTCGCGCAAACCGACGGCGCCGGCCATGTCCTGCAATTCGCAATCGCCGTTGGCCGAGCAGGTCAAGCAATCGAGCGGATGGTCGGAGATGTAGAGCTCCATCACGCCCTTGCGAATGGTTTTGAGCCGCTCGGTCTGCGTCTTGACCACCATGCCCGGCGCGACCGGCGTGGTGCAGGACGCCGGCGTGCCGGCGCGGCCTTCGACTTCGACCAGGCACAGGCGGCAGGAGCCGAACGCATCGACCATGTCGGTGGCGCACAGTTTCGGAATCTGCGTACCGAGCTCCATCGCCGCGCGCATGATCGAGGTGCCTTCCGGCACCGTGACCTGCTGGCCATCGATAATGAGCGTGACGGTCTTCTCCGCTCTGGATTTCGGCGTGCCGTAGTCGATCTCGTGCACGAGTGACATGGCGCTCTCCTTATTCCGCGGCCTGTAAGCGCGGCGCGGGCTTGAAATCTTCCGGGAAATGAGTGATCGCGCTCATCACCGGATAAGGCGTGAAGCCGCCGAGCGCGCACAGCGATCCGAACTTCATGGTGTTGCAGAGGTCGGCGACGAGCGCGAGATTGGTCTCGGGGTTGTCGCCGCCGATGATTTTGTCGACCGTCTCAACGCCGCGGATCGCGCCGATGCGGCACGGCGTGCACTTGCCGCACGATTCGACGGCGCAAAACTCAAAGGCAAAGCGCGCTTGCTTCGCCATGTCGGCGGTGTCGTCGAATACGACGATGCCGGCATGGCCGATCAGGCCGTCACGCCTGGCAAAGGCTTCGTAGTCGAACGGCGTATCGAACAGCGCCGGCGGAAAATAAGCACCGAGCGGGCCGCCGACCTGCACCGCCTTCACCGGGCGGCCGGTAAAGCAGCCGCCGCCGATATCATTGACCAGTTCGCGAAGCGTGATGCCGAACGGCGTTTCGAACAGCCCGCCATAATTGAGATTGCCGGCGAGCTGGATCGGCATGGTGCCGCGCGAGCGGCCAACACCGAAGTTTTTGTAGAAGGCCGCGCCCTTGTCCATGATCACCGGCACGGTAGCGAGCGACAGCACATTGTTGATGACGGTCGGCTGGCCGAACAGCCCCTTATGTGCCGGCAGCGGCGGCTTGGCGCGCACCACGCCGCGCTTGCCTTCGAGGCTTTCGAGGAGCGAGGTCTCCTCGCCGCAGACATAGGCTCCGGCGCCAACGCGCACTTCCAGATCGAATGCGAAGTCGGAGCCGGCGACGTTTTTGCCGAGCACGCCGGCGCGCTGCGCGATAACGATGGCGTCGTTCATCGCAGCGATGGCGTGTGGGTATTCCGAGCGGATATAGACGAAGCCCTTGGTGGCGCCGACCGCGATACCGGCGATGGTCATCCCTTCGATCAGGACAAAGGGGTCGCCTTCCATGATCATGCGGTCGGCAAACGTGCCGCTGTCGCCTTCATCGGCGTTGCAGACGATGTATTTGCGGTCGGCCTTGGCGTCGGCGACCGTCTTCCATTTGATGCCGGTCGGGAAGCCCGCCCCGCCGCGGCCGCGCAGCCCGGATTGGCTGATCTCCTCGACGATGCCGGCGGGATTGGCCAGCGCCTTCGCCAACCCCTTGTAGCCGTCATGCGCCCGGTAGTCGTCGAGCGAGCGCGGATCGACGATGCCGCAGCGCGCGAAGGTAAGCCGTGTCTGCTTCTTGAGGAACGGATGCTCCTCCGGGACGCCGATGCGTAATTTGTGCGCACCGCCGCCGGCAACCATCGCCGCGAAAACGCTCTCAATGTCGGCGGGATCGACCGGTCCATAGGCGATGCGGCCTTGGTCCGTCGCCACTTCGAGCATCGGCTCGAGCCAATGCATGCCGCGCGAGCCGTTGCGGACGATCGTGACCGTCAGATTTCGCTTCGCCGCGAGCGCCGCGATCGTTGCCGCGATGTCGTCGGCGCCGCAGGCAACCGCCGCGGCATCGCCGGGAACGTAGATGCGAAGCGCGCTCATCGGTCGGTCTCCGCAACCAGCGCATCGAGCTTGTTGGCGTCGAGGCGGCCGATGACGCGGCCGTCGAGCATGGCCGAGGGCGACACCGAGCACAGACCGAGACAGTAGACCGGCTCGAGAGTCACGCGGCCGTCCGCGGTGGTGTGGCCGAACGCCACGCCGAGCGTCCCCTCGGCGCGCAAAGCAAGCGCCTCGCCACCCGCGGCCTGGCAAGCTTCCGCCCGGCACAGCTTGAGTACGTGACGCCCAGCCGGCTGTTCGCGAAAGTCGTGATAGAAGGTGACGGCGCCGTGGACCTCGGCGCGCGAAATATTCAGCGCTTCGGCGAGGATGGGCTCTGCGGCGCGGTCGATGTAACCGAAGGCTGCCTGCAAGGCCTGCAGAATAGGCAGCAGCGGACCTTCAAGGTCCTTATGCTCGGTAATGATCTGCGCGGTTTTCTCCGCGCTCCATGGTTCGTAATTCGGCACGCTTCTCGCCTTTTGCGGGAAGCCCCATAAATGTTTGGAATTACTCCAAAAATCAATAAAGCCGAACCGTCGCTCGATTTGAAATGCCGATTAACCAAGGCCAGCACGATCAGAATTCAAAGACGCGACTTGCGTTTTGCATCCTTGGCCGGTCCGCGCACCGGTGACGACGGCACTTTCGGTCTGTTGCCGTTAACCGCGCTGAACGGGGAAATCGGTCGCTCCAGAATTTTGGCGAGCTGCCGCGCCTCGGTCACCAGCGCGGCGATCAGCGGCGTCATCGGCTCGCGATGCGGAACGACAAGGCCGACCGCATGCGTGGCTGCCGGTTCGACGATTGGGATCGAACGGACATTCTCGGTCAGGCCGAGCGTCTCGGCGAGTTTTGCCGGCATGATGCTTGCCCATTTTCCCGTCCGCACATGGGCGAACAAGACGATCATGGAATTGGATTCCAGCGTCGGCGACGGCTCGCGGCCGGCGGCGCGCAACAGGCTGTCGATGATGCGGCGGTTCTGCATGTCCGGCGTCAGCAGGCACAGCGGCACCTGACCGACTTCCGCCCAGGTGACCTTGTCCCGGTTGCCCAGCACGGCGTCGGGCGATGTCAGCAGGCGATATTCCTCAAGATAGAGCGGGACGGCATTAACCCTGCCGACCGGCTCGTTGTCGAGATAAGTGAGGCCGGCGTCGACCTCCAAATCTTCAAGCAGCCGCAGCACGTCGATCGAGGTCTTCGACACGATGCTAAAGCGTACGTCGGGATGCTTGGCGCGGTACGGCGTCGTCAGCATCGCCGTCATGGCGAGCGCGGTCGGGATCGCCGCGATCTTGATGTGGCCGACGAGGCCGCGCTTGAGCGCGTCGATATCCTGGCGCATGGCGCGGGTGTCGCCGACGATGCGGCGCGCCCATTCCAGCACGCGCTCGCCCTCCGGCGTGAAGCCGTGAAAGCGGGAGCCGCGATGGACCAGCAGCACGCCGAACATGTCCTCAAGATATTTGATGCCGGCTGAAAGCGTCGGCTGGCTGACGCGGCAGGTTTCAGCGGCGCGGCCGAAATGCTGCTCGCGCGCCAAGGCGATGATGAATTCAAGCCGGTCGATCATGAAGGCGCTGCAATACCGAAGGGGCCGCTCGCCACCTTACATCAATATGATCGACGTCACCTCGCGGGAAAGGCCACCCGGCGCATCGACGATCAGCTTTCGCAATCGGCCAATTCCAAACCTCGATTGCCGCTCATGCCTCTTCCGGTGTGACCTCGTGAAACAGACTGTAATCGATCAACAGCCTGCCCTCGTCCGAGGTGCTGGTGATGTCACGGTATTGGTGGTTCCAGCGGATATCCTTGTGCGAGTAGATTTGGCGCGCATACAGATGCTGCGCCGAATTGTCGTCGACGCCGCTGAGATTGAGCACGAACGCGCCGTCCGTCTGTGCCAGCGCCTCGGCGGTCACCCCGTGCAGCGGGCTCGCTTTGTCGATGACGTGAAAAATCGTCCAGCTCAGCGCAAACATCGGGTGCTCGCCGCGATCGAGCTTCAGCTCGTAAAAGCGGCGAATCTGGGCGCCACCCTCGACATCTTCGACGCGTATCAGCCACAGCCGCGCGGTGGCTTGCGAGATCGTGTTGTGCCGCTCGTTGGCAACACGGACCATCAGCGTCTTTTTGCCGAAATGCTGGCCGACGATCGGATGGCGGGCAAAAATGAACCTGGCGCGCGGGCGCGAGAACCGCGCGAAGATCAGCCCGGTCATCACCGCCAAAAACGACATGCCAGTGAAGATTTCGACCGTCGCCACCAGATGACCGTAGTCGGTCTGCGGATGCATGTCGCCGTAGCCGACGGTGGCGAGCGTCTCGATCGAAAAATAGAAATAATTAAGCGGCAGCGGAATGGTCGGGCTCACGTTGGCGATCGGGGCGTCGCCGAGCCAATAGACGAACGCAAACACCGCATTCAGAAAAATAAAGATCGCCGCCGCGGTGGCGAAGAAGACCGGCCAGTACACCGTCAGCGCGCGGTGATAAAGGTCGCTCCAGAAGCCCTCGACCAGGCCGCGGGTTTCGATGTCGCGGGCGCCAATCCGAATGACATGCGTGCGCGCCTGCGCCCGTGGCCTGGTCCGCTTTTTTGTTGCCTTCGCCAACGCGGTTGGCCTTTAGGCGAGCGCCTTCACCGCCGCGGCATCTTTGAGCCGGCCGTAAACCTTCAAGGCATTGCCGGCGAAAATCTTGCTGCGGTCGGCGGCGCCGATCGGCGCCTTCTCGATGTAGCGCTTGGTGTCGTCGAAGCCGAACCCGGTCCTCGGATCGTTGCCCTTGACCGCGCCGACCATCTCCGAGGCGAACAGAATATTGTCGATCGGCACCACGTTGGTGAGCAGATCGATGCCGGGCTGGTGATAGACGCAGGTGTCGAAAAAGATGTTCTCGCCCATGATCTCGGCGAGCTCGGGCTTGCCGTTATTGAGCGCGATGCCGCGGAAGCGGCCCCAGTGGAACGGCACCGCGCCACCGCCGTGCGGAATGATGAATTTCAGCTTGGGATAGGTCTTGAACAGATCCGACAGCAACACCTGCATGAACACCATGGTGTCGGCGTTGAGATAGTACGAGCCGGTGGTGTGCATCGCCGGATTGCAGCAGCCCGAGACGTGGATCATGCACGGCACGTCGAGCTCGATCATCTTCTCGTACAGCGGGAACCAGGATTTGTCGGTCATCGGCGGCGAATTGAAATAGCCACCGGACGGATCGGGATTAAGATTGCAGCCGACGAAGCCCATCTTCACGCAGCGCTCGAGCTCGGCGGCGGAGTGTGCCGGATCGGCGCCCGGCGATTGCGGCAATTGGCACACGCCGATGAAGTTTTTCGGGAACAGCGAGACGACCCGGGCGATCAGATCGTTGCAGATTTGCGACCATTCGAGGCTCACGCTCTCGTCGCCGACGTGATGACCCATGCCCGAGGCGCGCGGCGAGAAGATGGTGACATCGGTGCCGCGGTCGCGCTGCAGCTTGAGCTGGTTTTGCTCGATCGATTCGCGGATTTCATCATCCGACATTTTCAGTGCCGCGCGCGACGGCATCGCCATCTTGTCCTTGGCGTTGGCGGCCGCGGTCTGCTCTTTGCGGAAGCGGTGCAGGTCCTTGGGCTCGGTGGTGTAGTGGCCGTGGCAATCGATGATCATGAGAACAGGACCTGAATGGTTGGGGACCCGGTCGATGCTAAGGCTCGCCGCGCGATTGTCAAACCGGCGGCACAATCTGATAGGATGCCGGCCGCAAAACGGAGGAGTTCTGTAATGGCTGATCTACCGAGGCTCAATGGCGTTATCCGCGCACTCGAAGCCGGCCAGCATGCGCTGACATGCTTTGCGCCCGCTCACACCGACTCGGCGGTCGCCATGAGCGCATCGAAATTCGACGGCTGCGTGTTCGAGATGGAGCACAATCCGTGGGACGGCCGGCTGCTGCGGGACTGCCTGCAATACATGCTCAACCGCGCCCAGATCGCCAAGGCCGGCTCGGTGGTGCCGGCCGTCGCGCCGCTGGTCCGCATTCCGGTCAACGGCGTCGAGATGGCGCAATGGCAGGCCAAGCAGGCGCTCGACATGGGCTGCTACGGCATCGTGTTTCCGCATATTTCGACGGTCGAAGAGGCCGCCAATGCGGTCGGCGCCTGCCGCTATCCGCGGCTGAAATCCGCCGAACTCTTTGAGCCCGCCGGCATCCGCGGCGACGGACCGACCACCGCGGCGCGTTACT
>JBARER010000179.1:0-18122 GCA_049796395.1 Xanthobacteraceae bacterium | reverse complement strand
GAAAAGCTCGACGCCGACATCAAGAAGGGCGACGGCAAGGCCACGCTGAAGACGGTCGAGGGCGGCACGCTTACCGTGCAGGGCAGCGGCAAGGATTTGACGGTGACCGACGAGAAGGGCAATACCGCCGATGTGACGATCGCCAACGTGATGCAAAGCAATGGCGTCATCATGGTCGTCAACAAGGTGCTGATGCCGGACTAAGCAGCGCTCCTAACCAACGGCGTCAAATATTCTCGCAAGGTCTCCATTGGGCGCGACGATGACGGATTTGGCTGGCACTGACGCTTCAGCAAAAGCGCCGCCATTTCCGGTCGCGCGCGCGATCATGCGCTGGATTCTGGCGGCGTTTTTTGTCGCCGCGGGCGTGGCGCATCTCGCGGTCCCCCGCGTAATGCTTTCGATCACGCCCGACTGGGTGCCGTTCGCGCCGCAGGTGATTTTCGTGACCGGCTTATGCGAATTCGCCGGTGCCGTCGCGCTGGTCACCCGGCCGCTGCGGCCGTGGGCCGGCATGGCGCTTGCGCTCTATGCGCTCTGCGTGTGGCCCGCCAACATCAAGCAGGCGCTCGACCACATTGTCATTCCGCATATTCCAGACAGTTGGTGGTATCACGGGCCGCGGCTTGCGTTTCAACCGGTCATTATTTGGTGGGCGCTGTTTTGCGCGGGTGTCATCGACTGGCCGTTCGGCGCGCGCCGCCGCCGCTGAAAGCTTTGCCTGCTGGCCGGCGAGCCGGTGGGTGAAGCCGATGATGCTGCCGTTCCCGCCTTTTCAGCCTGCCACCTTCGCTCCGAGCCCAACTTCCTCGTAACCGCCGCCGGATTCGTCCGGCCATGACACCGCGGTCTTGAATGCGGGCCGCGCCGCGAGTTCCCGGTACCAGACATTCACGCGTGGGCGGCGCCCTGCCGACCAGAACTGGTCGGCGCCGAGCGCGGCGAGGCGGAACATGTAAGGCGCGATCGAGATGTCGGCGAGCGTGAACGTCTCGCCGACGATCCACGGTCCCGCCGCAAGCGCGTGCTCGAGCTGATCGAGCAGTTCGTCGATGGTCGCGCGCGCCGTGGTGAGTTCCTCGTTGGTGATCTCGCCGCGCACGGCGCGGCCGTGAAAATCCTGATAGAATTTGGTCGGCCGCCGCGCGGCCTGCTTGCGCAACTCGTCATCGTCCCAGCGGTTGCGCAGCTTCGGCAGGATGTACTTGACCAGCGTCAACTTGGCGATCGCGGTAAAGCCCTCGTCGCAGAGAAAGACGAACTCGCGCATGCGCGCTGCGCCAAGCGGCTCGGGTGGCGTGAGCGCCGGCCCGGTAAACGCGGCATCGATATATTCGTTGATCACCGAGCTTTCGCGCACCACCGCGCCATCGTGCACGAGGGTTGGCACCATGCCACGCGGGTTGATAGCCAGATAGTCGGGCTTCATCTGGTCGAATTTGAACAGGTCGATATAGCGGCTGATCCATGGCACGCCCTTCTCCTCCAGCGCCATGCGGCAGCGCACCGAGCAGATCGAGCTCCAGAAATGATAAAGTTCGACAGCCATGGCGCGGCCTCCTCTTGCGTGGTTTCACGACGTTTCTGCAGTAAGGATAGCAAGTTTCAGCGCCGCGAGGCCGGCGAATGGCGGCGCGCTTCGCCACGCAGGCGGGCGCAGCCCAAATGAGCCGGCGTTCGCCCAGCTATTTCGAAAAATCGTTGGAACGCAGCACGACGGGCCGGTCGAGCCGGCTGTGCTCTTCCAAGAACTTGACCGAGGCGCGGTCTTCGATGACGTCGCGTAAGCGCAGGAACTGATCGACGCGCTCTTCGGGTTTGCGCGCCCGGCCGTCCTCGAGATTGTCCATGGCCGCGGTGCTGATCGCGCAAACAACGATCGTGTCGGCGTCGCGCATGGTGAAATCAACGACCATGCGGTCGAAGTCGTAGCCTTGCACTTCGCCTCGCTGCAGCGGCATTGCCGTTACTCCTTGCAGGCAAAAGCCTTTCGCCGTGGGTCCGGCCCCGGGGCCCCGACGTCACAAAAGGCAGATCCGCTCACCCGTTGCGGCCCTCTTTCGCCTGTCCGTCCAGCCAGTCCGACAAGGAGCCGGATTTGCCCTTGACCTTGCCTTTGCGCTTTTTTGCCGCCGGTTGCGGCGGCGTGGCGGCATCGCGTGCCAGCCGCAGCGCCTTGAGCCGCTCGGTCTTGGCGCGCAGCGCTTCGGCCGCGGCCTCGTAGTCCGATGCCGCTTTTTTGGCATCTTCGGCACGTTGCTGCTTCGCAAGTTGCGCGCTCGCATCGTGCTTGTTGGATTTCTCCATCCGGCAGCATCCTTAATTCTTGGGTCATTCGCGGACCGCTCGCCCGTGCGATGGGGTACCAGCTACGCCAAGGGCTTGCGAGGATTATTTCGAGACGCTGACCCCGACCGAAGACTAGTCGGGTCGTGCGGCTCGGCATCCGTGCAGGTTAAGACCGGACCCTCCCGCCATCCACATTGAGCGTCTGGCCGGTGATGAATGCCGCATCGTCGCTGGTGAGAAAGGACAGCGCGCCCACGAGATCGTCGGGCGCCTCCACCCGCTTGATTGCCTGCAGGCTCGCGACCGCATTGAATTCGTCGTCCATCGTGGCGAAACCGGGGCGCGGCTTGCGCGCCACCGTTCCCGGCGAACGGGTGAGCCCCGGCGCGATCGCGTTGACAGTGACGCCGTCGGCGGCGACGTCGCCGGCGAGCCCGCGGGTAAAGCCGATGATGCCGCCTTTGCTGGCGACGTAATGCGCGAACCCGGTGGTCACGGAGCCGAACGTGCTTGAGGCCATGCTCACGACACGGCCCCATTTGCGCGCGCGCATGCCCGGCACGAAGGCAGCAGTGACCAGGAAAGTGCCGTCGAGATTGATGGCGAGGACCTTGCGCCAGTCGGCGAAAGTCATGGTGGCAAAATCCTGCTGCGGAAAAATGCCAGCGCAGTTCACAACGATATCGACATGGGCGAACTTAGCCTGCACTTGCTTCGCCATCGCCGCGACCGAGGCCTCATTGGAAACGTCGCACACGACCGCGAGCGCGTTGCGTCCCGCTGCTTCGACAAGCTTCACGGTGTCGCGGCCCTCGGCAAGATCGGCGATGGCGACATGCGCGCCATCTTCAGCAAGACGTTTCGCAAAAGCCTGTCCGATACCGTTGGCGCCGCCGCTGATAACGGCGACCTTGTCCTTGTGCCCTTTGCCCACGAAACGTCTCCCTGAAGCGCCGTTGCCCGGCCGAAGCGCAAATCTACCGGGGATTGGCTGAGCCTGTCTCCACCTGCGCCAAGGGGCGAGGCAAATTTTTCATTTTTTGCTATAATCCTGCGCGACACCGAAGGCAGGCGAGAGGGCACAAATGACCGATGCCGATCAACAGCACGAAGTCGCGCAGGAAACCGCCGGCGGCGCGCGGCCGCCGGTCATTTCGGATCACGGCCTCGCGCTCATTGTCTATATCCTTTACCTCGCCGGCTTCCTCACCGGCGTCAGCGCGGTGGTCGGGCTGATCATCGCGACGATGCAGATCGAGCGCGCCGATCCCGTCAGCCGCAGCCATTTCCGGTTCCAGATCAGAACCTTTTGGATCGGTCTTTTGTTTGCCGCCGCCGGCGCGATCACGCTTTACGTCGGCATCGGCATGGTGATCCTGCTGTGGTGGATCGTCTGGACCGCGATCCGCTGCGTCAAAGGCCTGCTGCTCTTGAACGCCGGCGAGCCGATCGCCGAACCGCAATCGTGGCTGTTCGGCTGAGGTCGTGAAACCGCCCCCGCGATAGCGGGGGAAAAGAAAGATGGCTTGCGCTTATCCGCTCATTCCCGCGAAAGCGGGAATCCAGACTGGGTCCCCGCCTTCGCGGGGACGAGCGGGAGATTATGCGGCTCCGCTCTATTGGCTCTGTCCCGGATCCACTTCCTGCAAAATGCGCTCCTGCACCGCCGAGCTGTCCATGATGCCCATGTGGGTATAGCCGGGCACGGGAATATTCTGTGCCCCGGCGATGGTGCCGCCGAGCTCGCCGACGAAATTCACCGCATGCGCCACGCCGCTGACTGCGACCGGCTGCGATGGATCGACCCCGATCATGGTCACGTCGCGGGCGCCGCAGGCAGCGGCGCGCGTCGCCACTTCGGCGGCACGCTCGGCGCCGAACGAATGGCCAATCACGATGATGCGGTCGTCAGGATGGGCGCAGGCATCGGCGGCGAAGTCGCCGCTTTGCTCAAAACTGCCATAGGCGACGATATAGCCGCGCTGGCGCAGCGCCTCGGCGACGACCGCCAGGCCGTGGCCGATAAACAGGCCGTTCATCACATAGGCGCGGGTGGCCGCCGCGGCGCCGGTGGTCAGCGCCGCGAACAGGGCCATGCAGCAAAGCAACAGACGCATGCCGATAAATTTGGTGGCTGAAACAATGTCCCGCAAGGCTGGCTCCGCATCGCCGCTACGGAGTGGGCGGCGCGCGGCGGACTTTGCCGAAATGACCGGCAAGCACCAGCGAGATGGCGAGCGCGCCGAGCGCACCAGCAACGCCGCCGCCGATCGGGGGCGGCAGCTGCGGAAAGGCCGCAAAGACCAGCACGCCGGCAATGACGAGATTAATCCAGCCCCAGATGACGTTGACGATTGCGGAGGATTCGCCGACGCCGGGCGGCGAGGCAAACGGCGACTGGAATTTGTTGCCGCAGACACCCTGCACGAAATGGGGAACGCCGTTGGCGAGGAACACCCCGACAAAGAAATACGCGACGTAATCATACCAGGGCATGGCTACCATCCATTTTGTTTCCCGCGGAGTGAATAACGCCGCATGCCGCGGCGCAGACTAGCCACGCCTGCGGCTTGGCGATAGCAAAGACGCGAGGGGTGTTATCGTCGGTAGGTCTCCGGCTGGTTGGCGAGCCTGCGCTTTCGCCTAAGCCGCTCGGATCTGCCGGCAGCGGGCATCCGCCTCGATGCGCCTGATGGCTTCGCCAAGATCCCCGGCGTAGCCGATGAAAGTCCGCCCAAGCCAGTTCTGCCGCAGTACCATCAGATGACCGTGCTGCTCGACCACGTAGTATTTGCCGTTGCCGCAGGTGAAGGTGCGTTCCGATGCCATCGAGGCCTCCTGGAATCCTAAAGCCCCGAAAGCCGTCTTTGCTACATATAATAAGTTGCCCCTCGCGGGTGGGCAATTATTCGGCGCGACACTTCGTCGTGAGTGCGCGCTATAATTGGCCGCGGAGGCGCGCGTGATTGCGCTACATTCCTATCCGCCGCTGTTCGATGTGGTGATGGCGGAGCAAGGGGCTTGGCCGGCAATTCCCGGCGGCTAACCGAGCCGCGGAATTTTTGCTTGCGTCGCCCGATCTGCGCTACACTCGCTATTGCCCGTCCCGGAGACTACCCGATGAGCAGCGATAGCCTGCAGGAACTCGATGCGCGCATCGCCATTGTGCGCGACAATATCCGCCAGCTCATCGAGCAGGCGGCAGCGAATTCTGGCGCCGGCGACGAGGCTCGTAATGCCGACCGCATTGCGGCACAGCAGGCCGAGCTCGACAAGCTTAAGAAAGAGCGCGAAGCGCTGGCGAAAACTTAACGGCACGCAGCCGGAACTTACTCAACAAGCCACCGCTCAACCAGGCTTCCGCTCGGACGGGTTCGCCATGCCCGCACACGCAGCAACAAAGCAGCGATGGTTTCCTTATGCGGCATTTCGGTCCCTCCGTTTTGCTGCATATGCTACGCCGCTGACGTGCGGTGCATGCTGGAACGGCAACGCCAGATGCGGGCCTTTGATCCGGATGTGATGGAACGGCGTGATTTGCTAGGCTTGCCGAAACATCTGCAAGACAGGGGAGGTTGTCCATGAACTCGAGCATGCCCGGCCTGCTGCAAAACCATATTGCCGTGATCACCGGCGCCATCGTCATGGCCGACGGCGGTTATCGGGTGGTCTGACGGCCTGTACAGCCCCGCGCCGGTCCGCTCGGCTGCGCCTAGAGTTTTCGCCCGCGATCCGACAGGCGGAACGGCAAAATCGTCGCCATCGGCCGAGAAAGCTCGCACGCCGTTGTCGCGTCCACTTCGGACGGCTCGGCCATGCGCTGATCCGCTTCAAGCGCGGCCATCCTGAAAATGTAAGCCAGCGACTCGAAGCGGTCCTTATCCGCAAGTGCCGCGAGTTCGCATGACGTCTCGCGCAGATATTCAAGAACCTCCTTCATCGTCCCCTCGCAGCCCAACGGTATGCGAGTACGACACGATGCCCGACCGGGTGCTGTGACCAAGGTCACACGCGCGGAAAGTGCAGCCCAGTTGCAGGAGCGAAGCGCCGGGGCATTCTTACACCGCGCGCTACTTCGCCTTCATCTGGTCGGCGGATTTCAGGATGATCTCGGGCTTGCCGCGATAGAGACTGACCGCGCCGGTAATGTCGACGGTCTTGCCGCCAAGCGTCTTCACGTCCGGAAACTTGCTCCGGTCGGCGGCAAAGATCACCGCGGCAAAGCCATTGTCAGGATAGCGGCCACCGATGTCGATGAAGACGGTGCCGGAGTTGCCGGTTGCGACATTGCCGACTGCGCCTTCGACCGTGACGGTCTGGCCGACATAACCCTTGGCATCGGCCGGCGTAACCGTTGGCGTTTCCGCCCTCGCCGGTGCGGCGACGAGAATGGCAAAACAGCAGCAGACCAAGGAAATACAGAGCAAAGAGCCTCGAGCTAGGCCGAACGTTTTCATCTTCTCCCCCTCCGATGGCTAATAAGAACGTAACGAGAACATACTTTCGGAGCGCGGTCAAGTTGCAATGCGAGCCGTTTCTGCGCCGCCATCGGGCGGCGCTTCTCACCGGACTACCTGATCGTTCAGCGACGATCGCTTCGCCTTTGTTTGTGTCTGCAGCGCGGTAAAGCACGCGCCCAAGCTTGCGCTCAAGCATCCACTGTCCAGGCATCATTCGCCGCAGTGAGTCGTCACTTGCCCGCCGCCTTGCGCAGCGCGGCATTGATTCGATCCTGCCAGCCCGGACCGTCGCCTTGGAAAAAATCGAGCACGTCGCGGTCGATGCGCAGCGACACCGTTTCCTTCACGCCGGGAAGGGACGGCGCCACTTTCGGCGGAGCTTCGACCGGTTTTGCGGTCACCGCCTTGAACGCTTTTTCGGCCGCGGTGCGGGGATCGAGTGTTCGTCGTGTCATGAGATCTCCATAGATGCTGCCTTATAGCCAGGAATCGGTGCGTTACTTTTCCGCGGCGTCGTCGATCGCGCGCAACAGTGTGAGCAACGCGGTATTGAGCGGCGTGGCGACGCCGTGTCGTGCGCCGGCGGCGACGATGGCGCCGGTCAGCGCGTCGACTTCGAGATGCCGGCCGGCGAGGCGGTCGAAATACATCGAGGTGCCAAGCTCGCCCGAAAACGTGAACAAGGTCGCCATCGCCCGGGCCGGCTCGTCGTCGGCAAGCCTGACGCCTTCGGCGTGCGCCACCGCCGCCGCTTCGGCAAGGATGGCATGGCACAGCCGCTGCACGTCCGGCCGGCGCAACACTTCCTGCCGCTGCTGCGTCAGTGTCGTGATCGGATTGGCGACGGCATTGATCAGAAGCTTGCGCCAGATCAGCGTGTCGA
The DNA here is from genome assembly GCA_049796395.1 of Xanthobacteraceae bacterium. Lineage (GTDB taxonomy): Bacteria > Pseudomonadota > Alphaproteobacteria > Rhizobiales > Xanthobacteraceae > BOG-931. The sequence goes on along the minus strand of JBARER010000179.1, from coordinate 10,490 downwards.
AATCGTCGCTGAGCAAAACGCGCAGCGGCGTGCCCTCGAACAGCCGTGCGAACGCCTGCCCTGCCGCGTCATCGGCGACGGCGATGTCCTGATCGGCGCCCTGGCGCAATCTGACGCGGTCCGGCGCAAGCCGTTCGCCGTTGTAATAGACGATAACGGGCAGCACGGTGGCGCCGTTGGCCAGCGGAGCGACGCGCGCGACATGACCGATGCCATTTTGCAGCACGGCAACCCGGGTCGCCGGGCCGCACAGCCGCTTGAGCCACGGCGCCGCCGATTCGGTTTGCTGGGCTTTGGTGCAGAGCAACACCCAGTCGGCCGCGCCGGCCTGTGCGGGATCGGTCAAGACACGAAACGAGACATCGACCGCGCCGCGTGGCCCTTCCAGCGTCAGCCGCTCGATCGGCTGGCGCACGCAGGCGACAATGTCGAAGCGGTTCGCTGCGGCCAGACATCCCGCCACAACGCCGCCGATGCTGCCAAGCCCAATCACGGCCACGGTCAAGCGTGCTTCTGCCGCCATCCGGCCATGGTCAGGCAGATCGGGCGAAAGTCAAATGGACCTTCGTTCCGTGCGGCTCCGTCTACCAGCCACCCGAACGCTGCCTCGCCCCGGCGCTGCCGCTATAGTGTTGACCGTAAGTGTCGCCGCCGCCGTTGCGTGCCGGCCCATAGTTCAGCTGGCTTTGTGCCAATACAACGGTGCTGGCGCTGGCAAGGAGAGCCAGCGCCATAAATTACTGCAGCGTTATCGTTGCGACTCGGCGCTGTTGCCGCGCCCAGGGCCGCTCACACGGTCGTTGTCGTACCAATTGTTGCCGTAACCGGGCGAAAAATCATAAACGCCGTAGCCCGGCGCCGAATCATACACGCCGTAACCGGGCGCATAATTGTATGTGCCGTAGCCGTAGGGCTGGCCGTAGACATAACCCTGCGCCATGGCGGCGGACGTCGCCGCGATGACCAAACCGGCGGCGAGAACTAGCTTCTTCATAGGTCAATTCTCCAATTTTATTGCTTTTCAAAAAACGACTGCCGACCGTTTTTGTTCAAGCCATTTTCAAGGGAACTCGTTTTCAGGGAACTGTGGTTGCGAAAAGCTATCGTCGGTTCCGCCGCGGAATCGCGCGCGATTGGGACCCGTGGCGGATTGCGCCATTCGCATTCCGGTATGGCGGGCTATCACGCGAAGCTTAGCGCATGATGCGGACGATGCCTGCCCTCGGAGTTGAGGGGTGGAAAATCGGCTTTCCGAAACGATCACGCTTCATCACAATGCTGGCGCGCGGATCGACTCCATTTTGAAGCGATTACGCCCTAAAATCGAGGGACGGGGGCCCATGCCAGATTATCTCGAAGTCGATCCGGCCGCCGCCGACAAACGCCAAGTCTATCGCCTACTCACCGGTGCGGTAGTGCCGCGGCCCATCGGTTGGGCTTCGACGGTCAACGACAAAGGCATCGCCAATCTGGCGCCGTTCTCGTTCTTCACTGTGGTCTGCGTCGTCCCGCCGATGATTTCGCTGACCATCGCCCGCAATCCCGATGGCAGCGAGAAGCACACGCTCAAGAACGTGCGCGCAACGGGCGAGTTCTGCTTCAACGTCGTGACGCATCCGGTGTGGAAGGAGATGGTCGATTCGGCCAATGGCTTTCCCGAGGATGACAGCGAGTTCACTGAGACCGGCTTGACGCCTATTCCGTGCGTGAAGATCGCGGCGCCGCGGGTCAAGGAGGTGCCGATCCATTTCGAATGCAAGCTGCATCAGGTGATCGAGCTCGGTCCCAACCGCCATCCGTTGGCGATCGGCGAAGTCGTGTTCATGCATGTCGACCGGGCCTGCATGACCGACGGCTATATCGACATGAAGAAACTCGATCCGGTCGGCCGGCTCAACGGCTTTTTCTATGCGACGCTAGGCGAGATTTTCGAGCGCCATTTCGACGACGGCCAGTCGCGATGAATCCGTTCGACGCGGTGGTGACCGCCGCGGTCGTCCTCGGGGTGGCGCTGGGCTTCATGTCGGGTTTATTGCGCAGCTTGGCGACGATCCTTGCCTACCTCATTGCCGCGCCGGTCGCGATCACGGTCGCGCCCAACGCGGTGCCGCTGCTGATGGGAAACACGAAATTATCCCCCGACCTGGCGTGGTTGCCGTTGTTTGCAATCTTCCTGGTGGTCGGCGCGGTGCTCGGTGCGCTGCTCCGCTCCGGAGTGAGCGAGTTTGTCGGGCCCGATCCGCCTTTGCTCGACCGGATCGGCGGCGCCTTGCTCGGCGCGGTGCGCATGCTGTTCGCCGCCGTGCTGATTGTCGTCGTATTCGATCGAATGGTTCCGCCGGATCGCCAGCCGCCCTATCTCACAGGCTCCAAGTTACGGCCCTACCTCTCCGCCGCCGGGCAACAAGGCTTGGCCTCACTGCCCCCGGAAGCCGAAGACACCATCGATCGGCTCAAGCGCGAGCGCGGGCTGTAACGGAGCCTCAGCTCACTGGCGGCGGACCGAGCATCAGGAGGATCAGTATACCGCCGGCGATGATCAGCCCCATCAGCAGCAGCGGCGTCAGCAGTCTCGTGTCGTTTTTCCGGTCGGTTTCGCGTTTGTTTGGCATGACGCTTCCCTTTGCCGGTTAACGCGTGGGCGCCGGCAAAGTTCTTCACGCCAGGGTTATTCGCGCCAGGGTTCTTCACGCCAAGCTTGCAGCGCATTGCCACGAGCTACCGCGGCAATGCGGATCGCAAAGCAGCGGCTACCAATTACGATAGGTGTGGCAGCGATAGCGCCCGAAGATGAGATCGCGATAGCATTTGGTGATGGTTCGGCGGCCACGGCGCTCGGCATATTGCGCTTTTTGCACGGCGGAAGCCGCAGTCGCGCTTTGCCCGATGGCGCTGGCGTTGATTGGAAAGGCGTTCGCGCTTGGACAGCAAATCAGGCCGAGGCCGGCGGCAAGACTCAAGGCAGCCAGCGTAGTTCGCATGTTTGTAGTTCGCATGTTTTCCTCCACATCGCCCGACAGCTAACAGGGCCGACCGGCCGTGGTTCCGGGAGTTTTTTGCGCCACTCCGTCGCAGTTCACGTCTTGAAGACCTCGACGCGCAGCGGCAACACCGCGCCGAACCACGCTGCGTGCGCGGTATGGTCGGTGAAATCGTCGCCGGTTTCCGGATGGAGGAGGATGGTCAGGCCGTCGCGGTTGAGCATCAGCCATGGAACGAAGGTGGCCAGCATGCCGGTCGGAAACGCAATCTGATACATCGACTGCGGATGCGGGCCGACCAATTCGTCGTGCCAGCGTCCGAGCTTGGCTTGCGGAAACGCCGAGGCGACCCGCTCGCGCAGGCGTTCGGCCCGATCGCGGCTGTTCGCCGGGTCGTAATAGATATGCGCGTGATAATCCTTGATCGCGTTCGGATCCATGGCGTGACACTCGGCGGAAGCTGGCATTGCGCATCTTTCCGTAATGATTTGCAAGCAATGGCCGCTGGCCGAGAATTGGCTGCCGGGACTAGTCGGCCAAGTTCTAGCCAGCCAAGTTCTAGCCCGCCAAGTATTGCCGCGGCCCCGCGTACAGATTGGCGATCAGCACGGCGAGAATTCCGGTGAGGAAAATACCGTCAAAAGTACCGGCGCCGCCGATCGAGGCGACCGGCGCGCCGAGCCCGCGGACTTTGTCGAGATTGGTCAGATCAGCGCCGATCAAGGTGCCGAGCGCGCCGCCGATATAGGCGAGCGGCGCGGCATCCTGCCGCGACAGAATGAGCGCCACCGCAGCCGTCACCACGACCGGCACGAAGACCGGAATGGCGATGCCGAGGCCGGGAACCGGATTGGCGAGCCAGTGCAGCACCACGGCGACGATTGCGGTGGCGATCGCGCCCTTGATCCACAAATCGCGCTTGATCAGGAGGTACAGCGACAACAGCGCCGGAATAACGGCGCCGCCGACATTGACCGCGATCACCGTGCCTTGCCAGTGACTAACGACCGGCACTTCATAATGCATGCCGAAGAAGTCGACGATTTGGTCCGACATCACCCGCTCCGGCGGCAGTTGCACGATCGGGATGTTGAAAATGCTGCCGATCAGCGAGCCGGCCAACAACAGCACCGCCACGCCCGAGCTGATGCCAAGGCTGGTATAGGCGAAACGCAGCGATTGCAGGATCAGCACGCCGACAAAAATGACGATCAGGATGGCGAAGAAGCCGGGCGCCAGCGGCAAATAGTGGTATTGGCTCATTTCCATCGCTGTCGTTCCTGTCCTTGGCCTTTACCATTCGGCCGCTGGAGAAAGCCGGCCGCCTTGCACCGCTAACGCGCAAGCTTATAATCGGGCGCTTCCTTTGCGCAGGGAATTTAACCGTGGCGCCGCCGGAAGCGGAATCCAAGTCCCCTCATAAAATGGTGGCCATTATCATGGGCAGCCAGTCCGACTGGCAAACCATGAAACATGCCGCCGTGACGCTGGACGCGCTCGAGGTCGCCTACGAGACGCGCATCGTGTCCGCCCATCGCACGCCTGAACGGCTTTATGCCTTCGCCAAAGGCGCGAAGGCGCAAGGCTTTAAGGTCATCATCGCCGGTGCGGGCGGCGCGGCGCACTTGCCTGGAATGACCGCGGCCCTGACCAGCCTGCCGGTGTTCGGCGTACCGGTGGAATCGAAGGCGCTGGCGGGACAGGATTCGCTTTATTCGATCGTGCAAATGCCGCCCGGCATTCCGGTCGGCACGCTCGCCATCGGCCAGGCCGGCGCGATCAATGCGGCGCTGCTCGCCGCCAGCGTTCTGGCGTTGAGCGATCAGGCCTTGGACGAGCGGCTGGCGGCCTGGCGGGCCAAGCAGACCGCCGCCGTCGCCGAAGCGCCCAAGGACATGTCCAAGGACGGCGCGTGAACCATCCGTCGTATCCCGCGCGACCCGTGCTCGCCCCCGACGCCACGATCGGCATCCTCGGTGGCGGCCAGCTTGGCCGCATGCTGGCGCTGGCCGCGGCCCGGCTCGGCTTCAAATGCCATGTGTTCTCGCCCAATCCGGATTCCCCGGCATTCGACGTTGTGCGCCGCGTCACCCTGGCCGATTACGGCGACACCGAAGCGCTGGATCGCTTCGCCGAAGATGTCGACGTCGTTACCTACGAATTCGAAAACGTGCCGGCGGAGACGGCGGCATTCCTTGCTGCGCGGGTGCCGGTATTGCCCGACCCGAGCATCCTGGCGACCACCCAGGATCGCCTCGCCGAGAAGACCTTCGTCACCGCGCTCGGTATCCGCACCGCGGCTTTCGCCGGCGTCGGCTCGGCGGCCGAATTGGCGGCGGCCGTCGAACGGATCGGGCGGCCGGCGGTATTGAAGACGCGCCGCTTCGGTTACGACGGCAAGGGTCAGGCCACGATCAAAGACGGCACCGATGCCGGTGCCGCCTGGCGCGACGTTGGCGGCCAGCCTTGCATTCTCGAAGCCTTCGTGCCGTTCGAGCGTGAAGTCTCGGTGGTTGCTGCGCGCAGCCACGACGGCGCCGTCGTCAGCTTCGAGGTTACCGAGAACGAGCACCGCGATCATATCCTGAAGACCTCGCGGGTCCCGGCAGCGCTCGGCCAAGCGGCGGCCGATGAGGCGCGCCGCATCGCCGAGACCATCGCCCAGAAATTCGCCTATGTCGGGGTGCTCGCGGTCGAGATGTTCGTGCTGAGCGACGGTGGCCTCCTGGTCAACGAGATCGCACCCCGGGTGCACAATTCCGGCCACTGGACGATCGACGGCGCCTCGGTATCGCAATTCGAGCAGCATATCAGGGCGGTCGCGGGCTGGGCGCTCGGCAACCCGGTTCGCCGCGGCCGCGTGGAAATGACCAACCTGATCGGTCACGACGTCGACGATTTCCGGCGCTGGCTCGGCATCCCCGGGGTCGCCGTTCACCTCTACGGCAAGGCGGCTGTCCGGCCCGGCCGCAAAATGGGTCATGTCACCCAGGTTTTTCCGGATTAGGCGTTTTTCGGATTAGGCGTCCGTCGCCCGGCTGATTTTGGCGATGGGAACCCAATATTGGGCCCATCGGTGGACTTTCCGGCGGGCTTCTGCTACACGCCGCGCCACGGCGGTGCGGAGCGAGCTCGCTACGCCGCCAAGCAATTCATGAACCGACTGCAAAGGAGCACGCGTGCAGGTTCTTGTCCGTGACAACAATGTCGACCAGGCTCTCAAGGCGCTGAAGAAAAAGATGCAGCGCGAGGGCATTTTCCGCGAGATGAAGCTCCGCGGTCATTACGAGAAACCATCCGAAAGAAAAGCGAGGGAGAAGGCGGAAGCGATTCGCCGCGCCCGCAAGCTTGCGCGCAAGCGTTTGCAGCGCGAGGGCCTGCTCCCGATGAAGCCGAAGCCGACCACCGCTGGTGGTCCGGGCGCGGGCGGCCGCTCAGGCCCGCCGCGGGCGCCCCGGTTCGGCTAAGATCGTCTTTCCGGTCTGAAGGATGGCGCGGGGTTTGACCCGCGCCGTTTTTTTGGCGCCTGGCGGTGCTATCGTTGCGCCCATGTCCCGGATAGCGGCAAAGCCCACAACGACCGAGACTGCGCCCGAGGTTCCGGCTGCGGCGGTCATTCCAGGTCTTGCCGTCATTCCAAGCCTTGCCGTCATTCCAAGCCTCGCTGTCATTCCAAGTGTGGCAGTCTTGGCGGCGGCGCTCACGCTCGCCGGCTGCGCGACATTTGGTAATCCGCCAGCCTCGGATGCCGGCGCCAGCGATGCCATGCTCGCGACCTCGCAAACCAATCTCACCTCGCTCGGCGAGGTCATAACCAAGCATCCGGACGATCCGCAGGCCTACAATATGCGCGGTACGGTCTATGGCGAGGCTGGCCGCGACGTTCAGGCGCTCGCTGACTTCGACAAAGCGATCGGCCTCGATGCGAATTACGCCCAGGCCTACGCCAACCGCGCGCTGATCTATCGCAAGACCAACCAGCTCGATCTGGCGCTTGCCGACGACAACAAGGCGCTCTCCATCGATGCCAATTACGCGCCCGCTTATGTCGGCCGCGGCATCATCTACCGCGAGCAGGGTCATGCCAAAGAGGCGCTGGCGGACTTCAACAAGGCCATTGTGCTCAAGCCCGATAACGCCGACGCCTATTACAATCGTGGGCTTCTCTATCAGAGCCAGCACGAGCACCAGTTCGCCATCGGCGACTTCTCGACCGCGGTCGGTCTGCAGAACGACAACGCCGAGCCCTGGACGGCGCGCGCGCTAAGCTATCTCGCCATCGGCGATGTCAAATCGGCGGCCAGCGATCTCGACGAGGCGGTGCAGCTCGATCCGCAGAGCGTGCGCGCCTGGACCAGCCGCGGGCTGGCTTATGAACGGCTGGGACAAAAGGACAAGGCGGCCGGCTCTTATGCCAAGGCGCTCAATATCAACGATAAATTCGAACCGGCGAAGAACGGCTTCGCCCGCGTCGGCGGCAAAGTGGGGCAGACTTATCCGACGTTCTGAACTGGCCTAATCCAGGTCGCCGGCGAGGAAGCGGGCGACGGCATCGAGCGCGCCGTTCTGGTCGAGGTCTTCGTGGCCGCCGTCGAGGAAGCGCACGATGTGCTTCGGCTTGTTGGCGAGTTCGAACATCTGCTCGCCCATCTTGAATGGCACGATGCGGTCGTTGACGCCGTGCAGGATCAACAGCGGCGCCGTGACTTTCTTGATGCGCTCGTCGGAACGGAACTGATCTTTCATCAGGAGCCGGACCGGCAGATACCAGTAACGGCTTTCGGCGATCGCCAGCGCAGAAGTGAACGGCGCTTCCAGGATGAGCCGGCCGACCGGTTTCTCCGCCGCAAGCGCAACCGCCACTGCGGAGCCGAGCGACTCGCCCCAGACCACGATCTGCGGTGTTGGGTAGCGTGCGGCGGTGTAGGCATAAGCAGCTTCGGCGTCGCGGATCAGGCCGCGCTCGGTTGGACTGCCGGAGAGTCCGCCGTAACCGCGATATTCGAGCGCCACGAGCCCAATCCCGGCGCCGATAAGCCGGCGGAAGCGATCGACCCGATACCGCAGCGAGCCGCCGTTGCCATGGAAATAGAGAATGATCGGTTTGCCCGGCTGCGGCGGAACCTGCCAGACATGGATCTTCACCCCGTCGGAAGCCGTCAGCGGCACCTCGCTCGCCTCGGGCAATCCGGCGGCGGCCGGAGTCGTGTAGGTGCGATCCGGAAAATACATCAACGATCGCTGGGCGAAGTAGATCATCGCCGCGAGCCCGGCATAGGCGCAAACCGCGATGACGGCGGCCCAACCGAGCACGGTCAGCCCGCGCGCAATCGAAAATCGACGCGGCGCTTTGATCCGCAGGCGCGAGGACGCTGCGGCCGAAATGCGGAGTGCATAGCCGCGCAGCCGACGAGCACTGGCGCTGACAGCCGGCGCCGTGTGGCCGAGCACAGTGCCGGCCGGCGCGTCGATGGGTTCGGTCGCAGTTGTGACGGCCGCTGCAAGCGGATGTGCCGTCCCTGTGGTTGTCGTTCGTGTCGTCATGAACCTAGCAAACGACGAATAGAGTAGTTGGCGAAGTTTAAAAGCACGGCGGCAGGAAGCTCCGGTTAAAAACAAACCGGCCGGCTTTCGAAAGCCGGCCGGTCGAATTCATCGCGCTGCCACCCGATCGAGAGGCTGGCCGTGCCGGCCTGCCGACTTAGCGGCAGATTTGCACGGTCCGCCAGCGGTAGCCGTAACCTTCGATCCACACTTTGCGCTTGCCCCAATAGCAGCCGGGCCCCGCCTCGGCGTAACCCGGACCGGGCGGCGGATAATAAGCAGCCGGCGGCGGGGGTGGTGCCCCGTAATAGCCAGGCGGCGGCGGAGGCGGGCTGTTGGCAATGGCGTTGCCGACAATGGCGCCCGCGACGACTCCGCCGAGAACTCCGGCGCCCACCGCGCAGCCAACGCAATAGGCGTGTGCCGGCGCCGGGGCAGCCACGGTAGCGAGCCCAAGGCTGGCTGCCGCAGCGAGGCCGATCAGCGTTTTCTTCATGTGATTTCCCCTTGCGACCGGCCGGGTGCCGATCTGGAACCTTGGATGAGCGGGAAGCCCCGGAAACCCCCGAAACTTAGGTCGAAGTCATTCGCATTGAAGTTCGACTATTTTGGCGGAAGTTTGGTTGACGCCGCCTAAATTTTCTCACCAGCCCACCCACAGCCCGGCGGCCGCCAAGCACGACGACCGCCGGAAACTTCTGCTCAGACGCAGGCCCGGACCCAGGCGTAGCCGTTCCACCAGCGCCGCCAAACACACGGCCGGCCGTAATAAGGCGAAGGATAGCCGTAATACGGGGAATAGCCGTACGGGTAGTAATACGGCGAGGCCAGTGCACTGCCGACAAGGGCCCCGGCGACAAAGCCGCCAGCACCCCAGCCGCCGCCACGCCATCCGCCACCATGCCAACCGCCCCCCCAGCGCGCTTCTGCCGGGCCTGACGTTGCCACGGCCGCGCCGGCGAGCGTCAGCGCCGCAACGAGAGCCACTAGAATCTTTCTCATGACATCACCTCGACAACGGAGTTTTACCCGAACTCCAATCGCCCCTCATGCCTAAAGTTCCCATTTATGGGGTGAACCCAGACTGAACGATCATGCCTGAATCCAGCCATGATTAGAATGGACTGGCAAAAGGGTGCTTTCATGTCATTGACCTACGCCATCGGCGATGTTCATGGCGCGCTGCACAAATTGCAGCAGCTGATGGCGCGCTGCGAAGCCCATGCCGCCGGACGCGCGCGCCATTATGTGTTTCTCGGCGACTATATCGATCGCGGCCCGGATTCGGCCGGCGTCTTGCGCGTCGTGCGCGAGACTGAAGCGAAAATACCCGAGGTCGTGGCGCTGTTGGGAAACCACGAAGCAATGCTGCTCGCCGCGCTGGATGGCGCGATCGATCCCGAGGTCTGGCTCGGGCAGGGTGGGGCGATGACGCTGGGCAGCTACGGCATCGCCGATTTGGGCGCGCTGCCACGCAGCGATATCGATTGGCTGCGGACATTGCCGCTGCGCCAAGATGACGGCCGGCGGTTCTTCGTTCATGCCGGCGTCGACCCGCGCTTGCCGCTCGACGCGCAAAATGAAAACGATCTGCTCTGGATTCGCGAGCCGTTTCTTGCCGACGAGCGCGACTACGGCCGTTTGATCGTTCACGGTCATACGCCGCTTGCTTCCGGCACTCCCGACTGGCGCGGCAACCGGCTCAATCTCGATACCGGTGCTGTTTTCGGCGGACCGTTGACCGCGGCCGTATTCAGCGATGACGTCACGGCGCCGCTGGGCTTTCTGCAATCGGGCTGGCGCGGCCCAGATCCCGCCTGCGGCGATGCGCCGCAAGATTAAATCTTTGTAACAACAGGGCTTTCGGTACCAGGCCACCGCTGCTGATGGCCTGCCGCGGACCGCGCTATGCTCCGCTTGCGATTCGGACGGTGGGGATTAGCAATGAAAAACCGGGCGGTGAGG
>JBARER010000178.1:0-22402 GCA_049796395.1 Xanthobacteraceae bacterium | reverse complement strand
CTCTACGCGCAAGGCGTACTGGGAACGGTCCTGACGCAGACCGACTTTGGCCGTGACTGGCAGTCGCGGGGCGTACTGGGCTGCGCGCTCGGCGGCCTGTTCGTTCACTTCCTTTCGATCAAGGGCGCGGGTTCGCGGCCGCTGCAAATCGGCGCGGCTATCGTCGCCGCTACCTACGCGGGCGGCCTGGCGTGGTCCGGACACGCCATCGGCGGCCAAGGCCTCGAAGGCATTCTGCATCCGGGCGCGGACGTATTGCATCTCATCGCCGCAGCCGCATGGGTCGGCGGCTTGGTGCCGCTCGCACTGCTGTTGACGATGACGCCTGCGGATGCGGCGGCGATAGCGTTGGCGCGCTCCGCCACGCTGCGATTTTCCAATCTCGGCATTGCCGCCGTCGCGACATTGCTTGTCAGCGGCGTCGTCAATTCCTGGTATCTCGTCGGCAGCATACCCGCTTTGACCGGAACCGATTATGGCCGGCTCCTGATGATCAAGCTCCTGCTGTTCCTGGTCATGGTGGGCATCGCGGCGGTGAACTGGTCACGGTTGACGCCAAAGCTCGTGCAGGGCACCGACGTTGCGGCCGCGCAGCAGGCGCGACGGCGCTTGCGCCGCAATGCCGCGATCGAGACTGCGCTCGGCACCGTCATCGTCGTCATCGTCGCCGTGCTGGGTACGATGGCGCCGGCGAGCCACGCTAATCAGCATGGGAACCCCGGCGCCATCCCTGCGGATGCCACCTTCCAGCACATTCACGGCGAGGACGGCATGGCGGACGTCACGATCGAGCCCGGCCGCGTCGGCGCAGCGCACGCCACCATTCAGCTTTGGGACGACGACTTAGCACCGCTGACGGCGCACGGCGTGACGCTAACGCTCACCGCGCCGACCCCCGGCAGCAAGGCCGTGACTCGCGCCGCTGTGCAGGATACCGACGGCGCCTGGATCGTCGACGGCATTGCGCTCACCGAGCCGGGCAACTGGATGGTGGCGGTCCGCGCCACCCTTCCCTCCGGCACCCGGCTGGATCTCGAAGCCCCGATCGTGGTCGACGCCAAATAGCGCGAAGACGCTGCTTCGGCGTCGACCCTGTTTTAAAGAAGCCTCACGACGTCGGCGTCAGCGCCGCCAGGTTTTTCAGCTTGGCAATCGCCGACGCGTCGTCCTCCTGATAGGGAATGACGGTGACGAACCTATTGTCCGGACCCATCAGATAGATGATGGCGGAGTGATCCATGGTGTAGCTGCCGTCATCGGTCGGGATTTTCTTGTAATAGACGCGATACGCCTTGGCGATCTGCGCGATCTGCGCCGTCGTGCCGGTGTAGCCGCGGATGTGTTTGTCGAACGACGACAGGTACGCATGCATCGACTTCACAGTGTCGCGCGCCGGATCGACGGTGACGAACACGTAATTGAGCTTGTCGGCATCGGGACCAAGTTTTTTGATCCAGCGCGACAAATCCAGCAACGTGGTCGGGCAGACGTCCGGACAGAAGGTGTAGCCGAAATACATGGTGTAGGGCTTGCCGGCGAGCGTCTTCTCGGTGACCGTCGCGCCGGTGTCGTCGACCAGCGTGAATGGCCCACCGATCGGCGTAATGGCCGCCACGCCAGACCCGCCGCCGCGAAACGACACGGCGTAGACTACGCACAGCATTACAGCGGCAAAGCCGACAAGCCCGGCGAGCGCCGGCAGCACCCATTGGCGTGCACGCATCACTTCATCTCCATCTTGCCCATGCCGCCGCTCGAGTTGCTATTGCTCGTATTGCCCATATTGCCGTTCATATTGCTCATGCCGCCCATAGCGCCCATGCCACCTTTATCTTTTGTGGTCCCCATGGCCTGGACCGCAACTGTGACCGAAATTGTCCCGGCCTTGGCAAATGTGAGCTTCAGCGGGAAGGTTTCTCCGACGGTGAGCGGCTTCTTCAGTCCGATCAGCATCACATGATAGCTGCCGGGCTTGAGCACTACCGATCCATCGGCCGGAACCGGCAGTCCGTCGGTGAGCTCGCGCATTTTCATGACGCCGTTGTCGACCGTCATCTGGTGAATTTGCGTTTTGTCGGCAACGTCCGACGAAGCGCCCGTCAACGTGTCGGCCGTGCCGGAGTTGTTGTCGATCGTCATATAGACCGCGCCGGTCTTGGCGCCGTTGGGCGTTGCTCTCGACCAGGGTTGCTGGACGATAACCGAATTGCCGCCGGCCCCCTGAGCGAGAGCGGGAGCAGCAAAGCCGATCAATAACGCCGCGAAGGCGAGTCTGGAAAAGGTCCGCATGATGGTCTCCGTGAACGCATGAGTGAAAAGCCTCGCTAGGGCGAAGCAGTTTTGAAGCGTCAGACGGAGACAGTGGGGGGAGCGCGCGGCTCGCCAAGCCGGCGGCGGAATTGCGGGACGAATGCCCCATCGCCAATCGCATGCGAAATCGCGGCGATCGGCACACCGACATAGGCCGGAAACGCCGGGATTTCGCCAGCGGTCGCAACATGACCGGCGGTTTGCGCAGCGACGAAACAAAACGGACACTGCGGCGCCGGCGTCTGCCGGTCTCCTGGCACCGGCGCGGTGCGATGCGACGCAAAGCTGCACAGGACGAAGCCGGCCAGATCCGGCGCCGCCCCCGCCGACATACCGAGACCGACGCTTGCCATCATTGCCTGGATGGCGAGCGAATAGGCAATGTAGACGGCCAACAAGCCGCCTCGCGATTGTGTCCGCACAAATTGTCGCAACCTAGCCATGGTCCGATTCATAGCACACCGGCGAGGCGCGCGCGACAAACGGCTTCCTCAAAGGCGCATGTCATATGGCGCAGCCGTAATTCGGCTCAAGGGCTGCAGCGCAGGATACCGTGGATGTCGCAATAGCCGCGGCCGAGGTGGCAGCAGCCGAACGAGCCTTCCGAGCAATAGAAGAATTGATAGCCGCTGCCGCAGTGATCGGCGCAATACTGTCGGCCGGTGAAATATTCATTGCTGCAATGGTTGCGAAACCGCTCTGGCAGCCGGTCGGGATATTGCCAATCGGCGAGCACGACCGGCTGTTCGGCCGCCACGCCGGCTTGGCCACTTGCCAGGCAGATCAAAGCCAGCAGCGCGAGAACTTTCGTCATGGTTCCGTCATTGCCACGGCGCCTCCCCGCACCCTATCGGCATCGGTCACCACCTCACCGCCGCGCGGCAAGCGAACCGTGAAGCGGGACCCCGCGCCTTCCCCGCTCTCCACCGCGACGCTGCCGCGATGCAGGTCGAGCGCCAACTTGACGAGATAGAGCCCGACGCCGGTGCCGACGATACCCGACACGTTGCCACCGCGGTAATAACGCTCAAACACGCGATCGAGATCGCGCTGCGGAATGCCGATGCCGCGATCGGCGACGGTCACGACCACCTCGTCCTGCGTGCTCCAGGCCTCCACTTCGATCGGGCCACCGTCCGGCGAATATTTGATGGCGTTGGCAAGCAGATTGGAAAACACCTGAAACAACAGCTTGGCATCGCCGAGAATCGGCATCGGCGCAACGGCGAACCGCTCCACGATCTGCGAACCCGGCACCATCTCGCGATGCAACAGGCAAACCTCCCGCAGCACGGCGGTCAAGTCCATCTTTGCCGGGTCCAGATAGAGCCCGGCGCCGCCATCAATCAGCCGCGATGAGTTGAGTAGATTATCGATCAGATGAGTCATGCGCAGGACGGCGCTGCGAATCTTGCCGGCGCGCTCGCCGATTTCGGCGGGCCTGACGACCTCCCTGGTCTTGTCGAGCCGGCGCGCCTGGCCGTCGATATTCGTCAACGGCGTGCGGAACTCGTGCGACGCCATCGACACGAAATTGCGTTGCAGCAGCGCGAGGCGCTGCTCTTGCGCCAACTGCTCCTCAAGCAGCGCCGCCTGACGGGCAAGCATCTGCTGGCTTCGCATCAGTTCGATCGCGTTGTTACGGAAGACCACCGTCGCTTGCGCCATCTCGCCGATTTCGTCGCGCCGCCCGGTTGCGGGAATCTCGATCGCGGTATCGTTGGCAGCAAGCCGGCGCATGCGGCTCGCAAGCTCCCGCAGCGGTGCGGAAATCGAGCGGCTGATAACAAAAAGCGCGACGACCACCAGAAGCGCAGCGACTCCGATCGACACGACGATCAGCCAGAACGCGTGATCATAAGCGGCGGCGAGGCGGTCACTTGCCGCCTGCGCGCTGGCCACCGCCTGATCGGTAAGCTGACCAAGAGTATCGCTGGCGGCGTTATAGGCGGCGCGCGAGGACGTGCCGTAGATTCGCAGCGCCGCGTCTCTTTGGCCGGCGCCCGCCTGCTCCAGCATCCCATTGACGATGCCGCGATAAGCGTTCCAATCCGCCTTGAACTGCTCGTAGAGCCGGTTTTCCGCGGCATCGTGCCGAATATGCTCGAATTCACGCTCGGAATTGGCAATGATGCGATCGAGATCCGCCATTTGCTTTTCGTTGTCAGCCGTCTCGGCGGCATTCGACGACAGTAATACCCCGCCCTCGAAAGCTCGAAAGTCGGAGGTATAATTGTTAAGATCGCCGAGCGCTCGCGTCGTCGGCAGCCAGACCTCGGCAACGTCCACCGACAACAGATTGAAGTTGGCGAGCCGCCAAATGCTAAACGCGCCGAGTGCGCCGACCAGCGTAAAGAACAAGAGGAACACCCCGGCGAGGTGAAAGCGGATCGAATGCGGCCACATCTATTGTATGTCCGTGAAGGCGATTTGGACGCCGGCGTTTGCCGGAATAACCATACCGCAAGCCGGCGATCACGGGAAACCGGATTGCGGTAAATTGGCTAAGGGACGCAGGACCCAATTAATGCTAGCTTCCCTTCGCCGGTGACGCCGATGCCAGAACCGCAGAAAAAGATACTTTGTATCGAGGACGATCGCGAAACCGCCGCCCTGATCGCCGAAGAACTGGTCGATCGCGGCTACGACGTCAGCATGGCGCATGACGGCCGCGCCGGCCTCGCGTCGATCCTGAAAATCATGCCCGACTTGGTGCTGTCGGATATCAGCATGCCGGCCATGTCGGGCTTCGAGTTGCTCGACCACCTGATTTCTCTCTCACCGCGGTTTTCGAAAATGCCGTTCGTTTTCTTGACGGCACTGACCGATCGGGACAACGAACTGAAGGGCCGCCGGCTCGGAGCCGACGACTATGTCACCAAGCCGATCGATTTCGAGATGCTCGCCGCCATCATCGCGGCTCGGCTCAACGGCGTCGCGCGAAGCGCCCTGTGGCCGAAGACCGTCGACTTGACCGAGCGCGAGATCGAAGTTTTGACCTGGGTGGCGCGCGGCAAAACCTCGGCTGAAATCGCGCAGATCGTCGGCCTGTCCAAACGCACCGTCGATTTCTACACCGATAATGCACGCGCCAAGCTCGGCGCCGCAACGCGTACCGAAGCGGCCATCAAGGCAGCGACTGGACGATTAATCGATCCGTAAAGCCGGCTGGCTACCAGACGGCATAAAGACAGACCAGCACAAACGGCTCGGCGAACAGGCCGAGATAGAGCCAAGTCCGTAGCCCGCGCGCGTCCCGCGGTCCGCGGAACAGAAGCGCCAAGAACCAGATGCACAGAGAGAGGCCCAGCAGCATGCGAATGAGATCATCGGGGGTCTCGTAGGCCGACCAGATCGTTTCGCTCTGGGGCAGGCTGACGCGGACCGTCACCGCCAGCAAGGTAAAAATAAAAATAGCCCGCAGAGTCGTCGCCGCTATGCGCAGCGCAGTTGAACTTTCTTCCTGTACCGCTCTCTGCTCAGAGTGCTCCACCGCCGCCATCTCGCTCGCTCAGCCCCGGCAAGCCATGGTTCGTCGCCGACCGGATGACGTTCGTCATCGTGCGGCGGTTGATCATAAACGCATGCTAACAACATTTTTCAAATTTCGCACATTCTGCACCGCCCTCCCCGGTTACGCCGTGATTCGACCGATGCAGATCGCCGCGAGCCGACCGGCCTTACGCAATCTATACCGTTGATCCGCTTCAAAATTCCGCGTGAATCCGGAAGCGAAGCGACGTCATGGGCGTCTTGTCCGAATAAGCGTTCCGTTGATAGCGTCGGCCGGCTTGGCTGGCCCACCGACCGAGGCGACGTTTCGCCGAATCAGCCCGGTGCCGCCAATCGCGCTCCGCTGAAGCCGGCTCGGACCTCCCGTCGGGTGATCGCCCGGCTTTCCGACAGCGAGCGGACCGCCTGGCGGCGCGCTCCGTGGAAGAAGTGTACGCGTTTGCTGCGGCGGACTGGCCAACTGCATATGCAGGGCTTCGGGCTTCGGACCAGCCGCCGGCCCGAGCGACTGGCCGATGGCGCTGCGGAGACCTGAATTTGGCGGTTCCGAAATCCTGTAACGGTTTGCCGGCGAGATTTCAGGCTTGACCATCTTCAGGTTTGGTTTGACGGCATGGCCACTGTCATGTCCGACCCGGGAGGACTCAGGGATTGGCACATCGCCGCTCCCGCCGAGACCCTTCGCGATCGTACGTTTGTCGGGAGCCGTTGCGCCATGCCGGCTGCGCGCCGAAGGAGCGTCAGCGTGTCGGAAGTGGTGGCTGTGCGCCTGTTCGGCCCAGGCGACCGGCCCGGCAATGGCGGTGCAGAGAGCAATGCCGACAACAATAGCTTTCACGCGGCGCTCCTTATCGCGTCAGTCCAGAGCCGGCGCGGCGCCCGGCTGATCTGGGGGCGAAGCCGGTTGCTCATCGTGGCCGCCGCGATCGAGTAAAAATGTCTGCAGCGCCGGCACCACGATAAGCAACATGATCGGTCCGATCAGCATGCCCCCTACAATGACGGTCGCAAGCGGCCGCTGCACCTGGCTGCCGATGCCGGTTGAGATCGCCGCCGGCAATAGACCGATGCATGCCGACAGCGTCATCATCAGTATCGGGCGCATCTGCTCCTGCACGGCATGAAACATCGCCTCAGTCGGCGTCAGGCCGGTCGCAGCCACTCGGTAATAGCCGTTGATGACCAGAATCCCGCTCATCACCGATACACCGAACAGCGAGATGAAGCCGATTGCCGCCGATATGCTGAAATCCAAACCAGACACATAAAGCGCCAAAACACCACCGCAAACGGCGAACGGCAGGCCAAGCAAGGCCAACAGGCTGTCGCGCCATGAATTGAATAGCCCATAGAGCAACACGATAATGAACACGAAGGTGATCGGCACAATGACGGCCAGTCGGTGCTTGGCCTGCTGCAGCCACTCAAACTCGCCGGACCATTCGATGCGATAGCCGATCGGCAACTTGACGTTGGCGGCAATGCGTTGCTGCGCCTCCTCGACCGCGCCGGCAAGATCGCGTCCGCGCACACTGAATTTGATCGGCACGAAGCGCTGATTGCGTTCGCGGAAGATATAGGACGCGCCGGTATCGAGCGAAATCGATGCCAACTCGCTCAGCGGTACATAGCCGTTGACGCCGCTGGGAGTTTGATAGCCGACCTTGAGATTGCGCACGTTATCGATGTTGTCGCGGTATTCCTTGGCGAGCCGTACCACGACGTTGAACTGCCGGTCCGATTCCAGAAGCGTCGTCGCCGTCGCGCCGCCCAGCGCCGCCTGGATGACGTTATTGACGTCGCTGACATTGAGGCCGTAGCGCGCCGCCTTGGCGCGATCGACCCGGATATTCAAATTCGGCTGACCGAGAACCCAGAGCACGCCCAGATCGGTAATGCCTTCCACCTTTGACATTTGCTCCTGGCACTGCCGAGCGATGTCCTCGAGCGTATGCAGATCGGGGCCGATGATCTTTGCCGAGTTGGCGCCCTTGACGCCGGACAGGCCCTCCTCGACGTTGTCCTGAATGTACTGGGAGAAGTTGAATTCGACACCGACGAATTGCTTGGCGAATTCGGCCTGCATATCGTTGATCAGCGATTCCTTGGTCACGTTCGGCGGCCATTCGTCGGCCGGCTTCAAGGGCACGAAAAACTCGGCATTGTAGAAGCCCGCCGCGTCGCTGCCGTCGTCCGGGCGTCCTTGCTGGGACGTCACGGTGATGACTTCGGGATAGCGCAGCAAAATTTTACGAATCTTGGTGACGATCGGCTCGCCCGCTTCCAACGAAATCGTCGGCGGCATGGAGGCGCGGATCCACAAATTGCCTTCTTCCAGCGTCGGCAAGAATTCACTGCCGAGCCGGGTGCCGATGAAGCCGGTAAACACAAGAAAGACCAGCCCGATTGCGACAGTGACCCTTCGGTTGTCGAGCGACCAGCGCAGCACCGGCGTATAAGCAGCGCGTAGCCAGCGCACTGCGATCGTTTCGGCCTCGGTCACCCGCTCGGAAATCAAAAACGAGGTCAGACACGGCGTGACCGTGAAAGTTGCTATCAGTGCGCCGATCAGCGCATAGGCATAAGTGCGCGCCATCGGTCCGAAAATCTGGCCTTCGACGCCCTGCATGGTGAACAGCGGAATGAAGGCGGCGACAATGATCGCGGTGGAGAAAAATACCGCCTTGTCGACCTGCAAGGCGCTGGCGAGAATGAGCCGTAGCCTGTTATTCCAGACCGGCGCGCCGCCGAAGCCGGCTTCCCGCGTCGGATCCGCGCCCCAGGTCCCTTCGGAAAGCTGCATCAACAACGCGTCCCGCGCTTCGGGCGGCGATTGGAAGTTGCGATAAACGTTCTCGACCAGGATGACCGCGGCATCGACTATGATGCCGAAATCGATGGCGCCGACCGAAAGAAGATTGGCCTCCTCGCCGAGCGCCACCATGATGATGATGCTGAAGAACAGCGCAAAGGGGATATTGGCGCCGACGATAAGGGCGCTACGCAAATCTCCTAGAAAAACCCATTGGATGAAAAAGATCAGAAGGCAGCCATTAACGAGATTATGCAGTACCGTCGCCGTGGTGACGTCGACAAGCTGGGTTCGGTCGTAATACGGCACAAGCTTAACACCGGGCGGCAATGAGCCATCGGAATTGATTTTTTGAATCTCGTCTCGCACGCTCGCTACCACGCCTTTGGTGTGCATCGTGCGGTTCATTACGACGATGGCGGCGACAACGTCGTCTTGATTGTCCCGTCCCATCTTGCCAAGCCGAGGCGCGGTGCCGACCGAGACCTTGGCGACGTCTTTGACGAAGACCGGCACGCCATTGCTCTGCCCAAGCGGAACGTTTTCGATGTCTTCGACGTGATAGCCCTGTGTCAGATCGTTGGCGCCGCCGGCATTCATCAGCCCGACGCCACGGATATTCACCGATTGCTGGCCCATATTGATGGTCCGGCCGCCGACATTGACGTTGGCGTTGCCGAGGGCGCCGATGACCTGCGCCAGCGTGATATTGTAAGCCTCGAGTTTGCGGAGATCGACGTTGACGTCATATTCCTTCGTCGTGCCGCCCCAGGTGTTGACTTGCACGACACCCGGCACCGTCAGCAGACGGCGCTGAACGATCCAATCCTGAACGGTGCGCAGATTGGTCAAGCCGAAATGCGGCGGCCCAACCACTTGATAGCGATAAATCTCGCCCACCAGGCTGGTGGCTTGGATTTGCGGCGTCACGCCATTCGGCAAGCTGACGTTCTGTTGGAGATTGATCGCGGTCTGGGTCAGAGCGAAGTAATAATCGATGCCATAGTTGAAGGTCACGCGCACGAACGATAGGCCGTAGAACGACGTCGAACGGATGACGTCGACGCCCGGTGTCGCGGCGAGTCCAACTTCGATCGGAATGGTGTAATAGCGTTCCATCTCCTCGGCGGACAGACCCGAAGCCTGCGCGGTGATTTCCAGAATCACCGGTGCCGGATTCGGATACGCTTCGATATTCAGCTTGGAGAAAGCAAACAGGCCGGCGCCGATGAACAGCAAAAGGCCGAGCAGAACCAGCGGCCGCCGGGTCAAACCGAATGAAAGCAGACTTTTCAGCACCGCCGGTATCTCACGTGGATATCTCGCCCGTTCCTAGGCACAACGGCCCATCGATCATTGCTCGATGGCGAGCTCATTACTGAGAAAGATCGCCCCCTCCGTCGCCACCAACTCGCCCGGCTGAACGCCTTGAAGAATCTGCCGGTAGCCGTCGTGCTCGTTGCCGATTTTCACCGTTCGCCGAATGAAGCGCCGCCGGTCCGCGGTCACCCAGACCGTTTCCGTGCCGTCGCCCTCGCGCACCACGCCGTCAAGCGGGATGCCGGGCGACCGCTGTGGTGCACCGACGTTGATGACAAAATTCGCGAACATGCCGGAGCGCAGTTCGTGCCGCGGATCCTTGACCTCGGAGCGCACCAACACGCGGCGCGTATTCGGATCGACGCTGGCACCGATGGTGGCGACCTTGCCGTCGAACACGCGCCCGGGGAACGCGTCGACGGATACCTGCACCGGCTGGCCCACGCGGAACGCGGGGCTGTCATCCTCCGCGACATTGGCCAGCATCCACATGGTGTCGATATCGGCGACGGTGAAAGGCGCGGGTGCATTGCCGGGCTGCACAAACAAGCCGGGCGCCGCGTTGCGCGCCGTGATCCGCCCGGCGATCGGGCTCGGCACCACGAGAGTCGGATCGGCGCCGCGACCGGCGATAATGCGGTCGATATCGGAGTCGCTTTTGCCGAAAAGGCGCACCGCATCGCGAACCGCCCGCAGATTACCCTCGGCAGTCTGTTCGTCCGATGCCGCCTGCTCCACATCGTGCTGCGAGACCGCGCGCGTCGTGTAGAGGCCCTGCAGCCGGTCGAGATTTTTGCGGTCGAGGTCCAATACGCCCGCTGCCGCAATCAAGGTCGATTCCGCCTGCAGCAGGTCCGGGCTATCGATCGTGAAGAGGGTTTGGCCTTTCTTCACATCGTCGCCGACTTCGGCAAACAGCGAAATAATCTTGCCCTGATAAGGCGTGAAAACCTGGACCGCCATATTCTCATTGAAATCGATGCTGCCGACCGCCTCTTTCTCGACAGGGAAGCCGCGCTCCTCCACCGGCTCAACTTTAACCGCATCAAGCTGTGAATCCGACAAGTCCACACTGTCGCGGTCCTTGGGTGCGGGAGAAGTCGCGGCCGCGGTTGTCGCGCCAGTTTGTCCCGGCTTCGGCGTCGTGCCGGAATGCGAAACCCAGTAGACGATAGCGATCGCAACCAATAGCGCAGCGACGATCACCGCACCCAGGCGAGTATCGGTCGTGCGGAAAGTCATCGATCGCCTGAGTCCGGGCTTGGGTGATTGCGGCGACATGGCCACCTGTCCCAGCCGCGGTCTACTGTCATTAATCGCAGAACTGGATTAATCGCAGTATTCTGAACGACTCATGAAAGTTTATCATCGTTGGCGCGTGGCCACCTTCTTTGGCTAGCGCCGCGTATGTCGGGCGTGGCACGGCCGTCGCTTTGAATCACAGGCAGTGTGGCTGGTGGGGCACAGCCAATAGCGGCGAAATCGGAAATAATCGAGTTTGGCGTTCTGCCGTTCATCGCGATTGAATCCAGTCAATTGTCCACGTCGGGTATCATGTCCGGTGTCATGTCCGGTGCTGTGATCAGGTGGTTTTCTGCAGGTGCCACCGCTCTCGCGGCCACGATGATGTTGACACGGTGCGCGGTCGGCCCCGACTTCGTCCATCCTGCGGCGCCCGAAATCGTCCGCTATACGCGCGAACCGCTGGCGCCGCGCACTTTCGCTGCCGCAACACACGAAGGTCAGGCACAACGTTTCGTTGCCGGCGGCGATATTCCGCTGGAATGGTGGACGCTGTTCAAATCGCCCGCGCTCAACGCGCTGATCGAACAGGCGCTGGCGAGCAACCCGAACCTGCAGTCCGCGCTAGCGAGCCTGCGCGCGGCGCGCCAAAACGTGCTGGCGCAAGAGGGCAAGTATTTCCCGTTCGTCCAAGCCAATTTCAATCCGACCCGCCAGCGCAGTTCGCAGGCGCTATCGCCCGTCCCAGCTAATGGCTCGACCATTTTCGACCTCGATACTGCGCAACTGACCGTGACCTACACGTTCGACATCTGGGGGCTCAACCGACGTACGGTGGAATCGCTGGAGGCGCTCGCCGACGTGCAGCGTTTCCAGGCCGAGGCGGCCTATCTGTCGCTGACCGCCAACCTCGCGGTCGCCGCCATTACCGAGGCATCGCTGCGCGGCCAGATCGACGCCACCGAAGAGATCATCGGCATCAACACCAAGATGCGTGACACGCTGCGGCGCCAGCTCGACGCCGG
Organism: Xanthobacteraceae bacterium; assembly: GCA_049796395.1. GTDB lineage: Bacteria > Pseudomonadota > Alphaproteobacteria > Rhizobiales > Xanthobacteraceae > BOG-931. The sequence continues at coordinate 10,180 of JBARER010000178.1, read as the reverse complement.
CTATGCCAATCGCAGCGACGTCGCCGCCCAGGAAGCAGCGCTGGCGCAAGCCGAGGCCACGCTGCCGCCTTTGCGCAAGGCGCTTGATCAACAGCGCGATCTGATTGCGGCGCTGGCGGGCGCTTATGCGGGCCGGGGGCCGGCACCTGTTTTCAGGTTGGCCAATTTGCAGCTTCCGACCGACCTTCCGGTCAGTCTGCCCTCGCAGCTCATCGAACAGCGCCCGGATGTCAGCGCCGCGGAGGAGCAATTGCACTCGGCGAGCGCGCAGATCGGCGTTGCGACGGCAAATCTATTACCGTCATTTACGATCGACGCTGATGCCGGGTTCGCCAACACCGCGCTCGCCCATTTGCTCGCGCCGCAAAACCTGTTCTGGGAGCTGGGCGCCAATGTCACGCAGACGATATTCGACGGCGGCTCGCTGCTGCACCAGTTGCAGGGCGCCAAGGACACTTATCAGGCGGCGGCCTGGACCTACCGCGGCACGGTGATCGGCGCCGTGCAGAACGTCGCCGATTCACTGCGCGCCTTGCAAAACGACGCCACGGCGTTGCGGGCGGCGGCGGACTTCGAACGCGCCGCCAAAGTGAGCTTCGATCTCTCGCGCCAGCAGATGCAGACCGGCAATGCCAATGTGCTGCTCCTGCTCAATGCCCAGCAGAGCTATCTGCAGGCGGTCATCCAGGTCGTGCAGGCTCGCGCGGCGCGGCTCGCCGACACCGCGGCCTTGTTTCAGGCGTTGGGCGGCGGCTGGTGGAACAGGCCGGTGCCGCCGGCGGAGCAGGTTCTCGACGTCGGCACCGGGCAAACAACGCCGCTGCCCGACACTGCCAAGGGTTTCTAACGGCATTGCAACACGACCAACCTTAGAAAACCTCAAATCCTAAAACTCGGAATGCATGCGCGCGCTGACGACCGAGACCGGGCCGCGATCTTCGTTGTAGCCCGGGTTGACGATAAACTGATAATCCAGCGTCAGCTTGAAAAACGAAACCGGCAGCTCGTAGTAGGTTTCGATAATCTGCTCGAGACCCGGATGCGGCAGCATGCCGTCGCCGATCAGGAGGCCCAGACCGCCGCTATTGAGAAATTCCTCGTGGACCTTGGTGATGCCGTTGACGATCCCGGCAAGCCCAATTGTGTCATCCGGCCGGCCCCATTGCTTGCCATTCAGCGAAAGCCCGGCGGCGACGGTGCGATCGACGTCAGTGAATTCGTAAGGCTCGATATTGCCGTCGGCCCAGCCGGCGCGAACAAACGCCCCCAGGTCTGAAGTGATCTCCTGTTCGAGATTCATGCTGACGCCGCCGCGGCTCTGGTATTGCCGGACGGCGGCAATATTGGCGGGAGCGCCGGTCGCTTGCGCCAGGGCGATGGCGTCGGAAAAATTGCCCATGTGGCCGCGGCTGAGAAATCCGGTAACCGCCAGTTTGCCGGGATGTCCCCACAGGTCGTAGCGCCGCTCGATTTCACCGATCCACTGGAATTGTCCGAAGCTCGGATCGAGTTCGTTGCTATTCGGCACATTGGAGAGATCGAAAACGCCGCCACGCAGGGTCCAGTCGCCCTGATACCATTCGGCAGCGCTGCCATAGCTGTAGCCCCAGGCGTCGGCGGCGTAGTCGAAGGTCGCGGTATCGATCAGAGCCCAATTCATGAAATCGTTTCGCGGGTCGTGGGCGTATTTGTTGGTATCGAAAATGTCGCCGACGCTGAATTTGCCGATGGTGAGCACCAGCCGGTTCGCCGTCTGCGAACCGCCGAACTGATTGAGGGCGGCGTCCACCTTCTGGCTATCGCCGCCGAGGTCGATGGTCTGGCGGACGAAGGCGCGTTGCAGCTTGGCGTAAGGATAAGCGGCACCGACCTTGTAGGCTTCGCCGCTGGTGAACCCGGCAATGCCAGCCGTGTTGGAGAGTCCAAAGCCCTGGTCGATTTCCGGATCCATCCACAACTCGGCGCCGTCCCACAAGCGAAATCCCAGATAGGCCGTGGCGTCGGAGGTCTCGCGTCCCAGGTTTGGGATTAGGCTGTTGGGACCGGCGTAAGGCGAGTGAAACGGCGGATCATACTGCTCGATGAACGTCATCTGACCATGCACGGCAAAATTGTCGGTCTGCAGCGCCGGCGGCGTGAGCGAATTTGCCGACGACGCCGCATTGTCGTCGAAGCGATAGTTCAGCCCCAGCCGCAATTCGTCAAGTTGCAGATCAGAATCAAAGCGCTGCGCTGTAGTGGGGAACGTAACGCCGGTATTGCCGTAGTCGGTGAATAGATACTCCAGCCGAGCCGTCCAATGCGGTCCGACCGGAACTTCGACGCCAGCCCCGGCGGCCCAGCCTAGTCGCCATAAAAACGGCGACTCGGCCATCCCGGTTGCAGTGGAAGACAGCGTCAGTTGATCGTAGGCCCAGGCAAAGCCGCCGGTCGCGTAAAACAGCCACGGCCCCGCCGCGTAGCCGATACGACCGCGCACGGTGCCGAACGTGAGCATCGTCTCACTGTAACTCTCCGCGCCGACAGCCGGCGCGACAAAGCTCGAACTGCCGCCAATGGAAACGCCAGCGCTGTTGCGAACGCTCGGAAACGACGCATCGGTTTCCCAGCCAAGAAAGGCACCGGTCGGGAGGACGAGATTATAGCCGGCTTGCAAGCCCTCAAAGTAACTTCCGGTCCCCCGAAAAGCGTCGAAGGGCTGATACAAGTCGAGCACGCCGGAAATGCCGGGTGCACCCGGCTGCGTTGCCGTCCACTGCGACGATCCGGCGGCGTCACCGAGATGACCGCCGACATAGTAGCCGGTCCAGTCGTAAGCGGCGGGCGTCGCGGGCGGCGGTGCCTTCGTCGGCAGTACGCCCGAAAGATCCGCAGCCTGCGCGCTGCCGGCAAACGCGATCAGTCCGACGCCGAATATCCAAAGTCGGCGCATCACGTCCCCAACCCGCGCTCGGCAATTGCGACTCGCCTTGCTGCCATCGCGGCGGTGACACTAGCGTGACATGCACCCATGGTCGAACGGCTCTCACGACTGGACGCCCGGCAAAAATCGGAGAAGTTCCATTGTAGTCTCTGCTACATTATACAGCTTATACTACGCCGGGCCATATGTTCTAAAGTAACAATTGCTTCGGGCGAGGGATGCTGCCGCAATGAGGCGGCGGCCGACCGCCGCGATTGCACCGGATCGTCGCCACCATCGCCGGCGGCGGCGGTGGACCAATGGCATTCAAGCGCCCCGCTCGGCGTGACGAACCAGCGGCGGACCAGCATCGGCCGATGCAGGCGCCGCGCCGGCGCGGCGCCGCGGCTTGCCGGATGATTATCGTTGCCGGGCGCCCCCGACGCGAAAAATTGCACGAAGTTCGCAACCGGTTTTGCGATCATGGCTCACCTCCTTGGCGCAGTCGGCTGGGCGCAAGAGGTCATCCAGCCGCGGTCAAGCGGGGCGCGACGCCTTGCGCGGCCGTGCGCCGCGCGATCGGTTGACGGTGGCGCCGACCGGCTAGGAGCCCAAGCGGCGCCATCTGGGGAGGCAGGCGACGACGCTCGACTTTCGGAGCGTCCTCGTATACCATACCCCCTATCGTATATAAGATACCCGGTACCCTATCGAGGAAAGGCTGTCAACTTTGTCCCACACCAAACGCGAAAAGGTCAAGCTGTTGAACCGGGTCCGCCGTGTGCGCGGCCAAGTCGAAGCGCTCCAGCGCGCCATCGAAGGGGAACAGGGTTGCGCCAGCGTGCTGCACCTGATCGTCGCGGCACGCGGCGCCATGTCGAGCCTGATGACCGAGGTGATCGAAGACCATATCCAGCTTCACGTCGTCGATCCGGTCAGGGAGCCCGAACGTAGCCGCGGCGCCGAAGAGCTTATCGAGGCGGTACAGGCCTATTTGAAGTGAATTCAGCAAGCGAGGGATCGACCATGGCCGAAGCTTCGCCGGGCGCGCGCAGCCATATTTTTCTCGGTGAAAGTCACGAGAGGAACGAACGCCGCACCTGGATGGTGATCGCACTGTGCAGCGCCATGATGGTCGCCGAGATTGCCGGCGGCCTCCTATTCGGCTCGATCGCGCTGGTCGCCGACGGCCTGCATATGTCGACGCACGCCAGCGCGCTGCTTCTTGCCGCGCTGGCCTACCGTTACGCGCGTCGTTACGTTCACGACGAACGGTTCTCCTTCGGTACCGGCAAGCTCGGCGACCTGGCCGGTTTCACCAGCGCCATCGTGCTGGCGATGATCGCGATCCTGATCGGCTACGAAGCATTCTTGCGCCTGTTCTGGCCAGTCGCGATCGAATTCCGCGAGGCCATTCCGATCGCCATATTGGGTCTTGTCGTCAACGTGGCCAGCGTGCTGCTGCTCGGCGGCGGCGATCATTCCCATAGCCATGCCCACTCCCACTCGCATGGCCATGATAACGCCGGTCACGATCACGAGCACGCGCATCACCACGCCCATCGCGACAATAATATGCGCGCCGCCGTAGTCCACGTTTTGGCGGATGCCGCTGTTTCGGTGCTGGTTATCGTTGGCCTCACGCTGGCACTGATTTTTCACTGGACTTGGATGGACCCGGCGGTCGGCATGATTGGTGCCGTCGTCATCGCCGCCTGGGCTTACACCTTGATCCGCGACACCGGCGCCATTCTGCTCGACATGAACCCGGACCGGGCCATGACCGAGCGCATGCGCGCGGTGATCGAGACCGACGGTGACCGCTTGACGGACTTCCATGTGTGGCGAGTCGGCCCGGGCCATCTCGCCGCGATTCTTTCGGTCGAAACCTGCCGACAGCGCGGACCCGATTATTACCAGTCGCAACTACAGCGGTTTCGCTCGCTATCGCACGTCACCATTGAAGTGCTGCATCAGTGAGATTGAAACTCACGATCAAGAGCGTCGCACTGTTTCAGAATGCAGCAGCGACGGTAAGACGCACGGCTAGCGGCTCAATCGGATGCAATACGTAATCCATGACGCCGTTCTGACAGACCGCCGCCGGCACCGTGGGCTTGGGAAAACACATCGCAAACAGGCTGTCGGTCTTGAGCAGCGAGCCATAGGCGTAAGTCGCCTGGTCGGTTTTCGAGTTCAACAGATTGAGCCCGTCAAGTTGGACGCTCCAGCCGTTATCGAAGCGATAGCCGACCCGGCCGTTGAACACGCTCAGCGGCGCCGACTGGAAAACGCCGTCCTCGGTTAGCGGCCGCGAACTGATATAGCGCCAGCGCAAGTCGCCGAACCAGCCGGTCGACCCGCCGAGCGTAACTCCCGCCGACGCCACCATCCAAGGCGCATTGTACACATAATTTCCCGGCGCGTTGCCGATCTGCGCTTGAGGATAGCCGGCGAGCGATTGATAGATCGCTTCCTGCGCCGCATCGAAACCAAGAAAGCGCGCACGCGTGAGCGCGAGATCGGCATCAATATGAATCCAGGAGGCCGGCCGATAATTGTTGGTGAACTCGATGCCGGTGCGCTGGCTCGGCAGGCCAGGCGTCGTGTCACCGCTATCGCCATCGAAGAACAGTTCCGAGTCCTGGTGCAGATAGAACAGACTCACCGAGCTGTCCAAATCCGGCACGATTCGGCTGCGCACGCCGATTTCGGCACCGCGCGAACGCACCAGGAGCGGCGAAGCGCCCTCCGGCATCGTCGGATCGCCGGGGACTTCGGTCGCGGTCGTACTGCGCGCGTCGTTGCTGTGATAGCCCATGCCGGCGCCGATGAAAAATTCCGTCTTGTCGAAGGGGCCGATGACCATGCGGAACTTCGGGCTGCCGATCGCCATCTGGCTACGTCCTGAATTCGCCGTTTGCAGGATCGAATCCACCGACGCCGAATAGTAATCGCCGCGCCAGCCGAGCGTGGTCTTGAGCCAATCGTTCCAATGCACGGTGTTCTCGACATAGATTCCGGCATTGGCCTCGTCGACGTGATCGCTGAGAATGGCCGAGAGAAACTGGCGCTGAACCGTATTGCTCAACGCAATATTGATATCGTCGTAGCGCGATTGAAAACCGATCACCGTTTCGCTCGGCAGATTAAACAATGTCCCGTCGATGGTGCGCGAGGCGCCGGCGCCGCCGTAAACGCGGTCGTCATGCTGATGAAATTGATCGCCGTTCGCCGGATCGGTGAGATACCAAGTGTAATTGTTGAAAAGGTCGAGCTCGTATTTGACCAGATAGGCATTGGCTTTCCACGAACCGTCATCGAGACTTTGCGCCATCCGCGCGGAGACCGAAGCGCGGCTGGTGTCGCCACCGTCACTCGGATCGAGTTCGCCATACGCGCTCACCAGCCCTGACTGTATCGCGCGCAGCGGAATTTGATCGGTCGATGTCCATGTATTGGCATAGCCCATCGCTGTGGCGGAAAAGCCGTCGGTCGCCGTCCCCTGGCTGTAGCGAAGCAGGCCGTTCAATTTGTGCATGTCGTCAGGCGTGACCCAGGGGCCATCATAGGTGTTGACCTCACCTGCATAAAGCAAGGAACCGCCGCCGAGCTTGGTCGAGCCCATCGTAAAAAGCCGTTCATAGCCGAAGCTGCCGTAGGTCTCTTCGAGAATCCTTCGATCGACGGAATCGCGCAGATTGACGGCGAGCGTGCCGGCATTGGCGAAGTCGCCGACGTCGGCGAAGTAAGGCCCTTTGCGGATGTCGAGGCTGCCGACGGTTTCCGGCATCAGCCAGTTGAGATCGGCGTAGCCCTGCCCGTGCGCATGCGTCGGCAGATTGACCGGCATGTCGTCGACGAAAATCGCCAGATCGGTGCCGTGATCGAGATTATAGCCGCGCAAGTAATATTGGTTGGCTTTGCCGCCGTCGGCATGCATGACGACCGCGAGGCCCGGCGCCGCTTCGAGGATTTCGCCTGGCCGCGTGACCGGTCGATTGTTCAGGTCCTGTCCGGTGACCGTCATCTGGCTCGCCGTGCTCGGCGCAACTTGCGGGCCGCCGGCGACGTTGGGAGCGCCAGTCACATAGGGCGATGCTGGCGCAACCGGCGCGCTGGTCGCTGCGGTGGGCGCCGGTTTCGGTTTCGCAGGATGCGGCTGCTTGACGTGCGGTGCAGTGACCTTGATCGTGGGGAGTTCCGTCACCGCCTGCTGCGATGGAGCGGGTGTCGGCAGAGCGATCTGAGCCCAGACGTTGTGGCACAGCGATGCGAGCGCAATAAAGCTACTTGCGCCGGCAATCCAGCGCCGCGTGACGATCCTGAGGAGACAGGGCAGACGCATTTCGGGCGGCACGCCAGTGGCATGTCACCGCGAGCGAAGTTTCCCCGCACATCCAAGAAGGATGATTGGTTCGCTTTCCGCCAGTACACCCCGACCGACAGCGCTCGCCTGTGACCACGGCTGACGGCAGGTCTCCTGGCTCGCGGGTCCTCACCTTCCGTCGCCTTCCCGGGAAGAAACCCCAGTGGACATGAGACGAAAAATTCACCGCTTACAGTTGCGGGGGCAGCCGCAGCATAGAGCGATGTCTCGCCCGCACTGCGTTCCCTTTTGATCCCCAATTGGGGGAACCGTCACCGGCAGGCTACGCGGAAATCGTAGCCGCCGTCAAACCGCGGATTTTTATTAAGCACGAAAACTTGTTGATTATGTTGGGGTATTAACGCCGCGCCGCGATGTTCATCGAATGGCGACGGTTGTCGTGCTAAGGGGCTGCCGCCAGCAGCACAAAATGCGATTGGCCTGGAGGCCGGCCAAGCGACCGGCCGCGAGTGAGAGCTATGGCGAGCGAGCCCGACATCGGCACGGATCAGCGCGCGCAGGCGCTTGTGGCGTCCTATGCGCGCGCCGGCTATGCGCGCATCGACCCCCCGGTGCTGCAACCCGCCGAGCCGTTTCTCGACCTCTCCGGCGAGGATATCCGCCGCCGCATGTTCCTCACCGCCGATCCGGAGGGCGGTGAATTGTGCCTGCGGCCTGATCTGACCATTCCCGTCTCGCGCGATTATCTGGCGTCGCCGGCGGCCGGAAAGCCCGCGGGCTACTGCTATCTCGGCGCCGTCTTCCGTCATCGCCACGGTGCACCCGGCGAATTTCTCCAGGCCGGCATCGAAAGCTTCGGCCGCGCCGACAAGGCGGCGGCGGACGCCGAAATGCTGGCGCTTGGGCTGGAAGCCACCACGCAATACGGCATCGACGCGCCGGAAGTCCGCATCGGCGACGTCGGATTGTTCTCGGCGTTTGTCGCCGCGCTGGATCTGGCGCCGGTCTGGAAGCGCCGGCTGACCAAGGATTTCAACCGCAAATCATCGCTCAAACATGACCTCGATCAGCTCACGCTGGCCGCCAGCAACGGATCGAAGGACTATCAGGGCGTGCTGGCGGCGCTCAACGGCTCCGATCCCAAGGCGGCGCACGCGCTCGTCACCGATCTTCTCTCGATCGCCGGCATCGCCACGGTCGGCGGCCGTTCGGTCGCCGAAATCGCCGATCGTTTTCTTGAGCAGGCGGCGCTGAACGCACCGACGCGGCTGCCGCGCGATACCCGGGCGCTGATCGAGCGATTTCTCTCGATCGCCGGCAACCCGGACGACGCGGCCGGCGAACTGCGCGCTCTCGCGGCCGACGCCAAGATCGCGCTTGAGCCGGCGCTCGACCTGTTCGAGACCCGCACCGGATTTCTCGCCGCGCGCGGCGTCGACGTGCACACGATCAAATTCGCCACCGATTTCGGCCGCGGCTTCGACTATTACACCGGCTTCGTATTCGAGCTGCACGGTAAGCGCGGCGAGCGGGCGCTGGTCGCCGGCGGCCGCTATGACGGCCTTTTAACCCGGCTGGGCGCGCGCGAAGCGATCCCGGCCGTCGGTTTCGCCGCGTCCATCGACGAACTCGCGGGCAATGGAGGCGCGTCATGAGCGCACCGCTCATTCTCGCCGTACCCTCGAAGGGCCGTCTGCAGGAGAACGCGGAAAACTTCTTCGGCAAAGCCGGGCTTGAGTTGGTCAAGCCGCGCGGCGCCCGCGACTATCGCGGCACCATTGCCGGCGTTGACGGCGTCGAAATCGCCTACCTTTCGGCCGCCGAGATCACCGCGCAACTCGCCCAAGGCGCGGCGCATCTTGGTGTAACCGGCGAGGATCTGGTGCGCGAGATGATCCCGCAATCGGACCGGCGTATCGTTCTGATCACCGGGCTGGGCTTCGGTTTCGCCAATGTGGTGATCGCAGTGCCGCAGGCCTGGATCGATGTGCGCAATATGGCCGATCTCGACGACGTCGCCACTGCATTCCGGCTCAAGCATGAGCGCAAGATGCGGCTTGCCACCAAATACGCCAATCTGACTCGCGATTTTTTCGCCGCCCATGGCGTCGTCGATTACCGGATCGTCGAAAGCTCCGGCGCCACCGAAGGCGCACCAGCGGCCGGCACCGCGGAAATGATCGTCGACATCACCACCACCGGAGCGACGCTTGCCGCTAACGGGCTCAAGGTGATCGAGGACGGCGTCATTCTGCGCTCGCAAGCCAATCTTGTCGCCGCGCGCGCCGCAGCCTGGACCAAGAAGCAGCGCGAAACCGCGCGGCTTCTCCTCGACCGCATCGCCGCGCAAAAACGCGCCGAGGCTTTTGCCGAAGTGCGCACGCGCTTTGCCGGCATGAACGACAAACTCTTCGCCATCGCCCGCGAGCAATACGGCGTCGCCTCCCCGTTCGGCGGCCCGACCTCGTCCGGCATGCTCACGTTGCACTGCCCGCCGGAAAACGTGCATGCGCTGGCGAATTTTCTGCGCGACAACGGCGCCGAAGCGGTCTCGGTCGCGGCGCTCAATTACGTCTATACGCGTGACAATCCGCTCTATGCCAAGCTCGCAGCCGAGCTTGACGCTCCGGCATAGCCCCGTTCACGCGCGGCCGCTCACTGCGGCGCAATGGCGGCAAAGCGCACGACCTTGGCCCATTTGGCGCTGTCGGCGGCGATCAGCTTGCCGAATTCGGCCGGCGTATCCGACAGCGGCGTGTTGCCAACCTGGGCAAGCTGCATCTTGAACGCGGGATCGGCGACGCCGGCATTGACCGCCGCGTTGAGCTTGTCGACGATTGCCGCCGGGCAATCTTTCGGCGCGGTAATGCCGTTCCACGAATAAGCGTCGTAGCCCCGCACGACGGCACTGATCAGCGGCACCCCCGGCAGCGCATCGGTTGGCGAAC
>JBARER010000177.1:0-17296 GCA_049796395.1 Xanthobacteraceae bacterium | reverse complement strand
ATCGCGGTCCCGCTGTTGGCGCTGATGGAGCAATCGCTCGGCGACATGCCGAGTGAACCGCTCGGCGGCGGAACGACGCGCGAGCTGATTATCGGCGTCGGCCGACCGCTGATCCTTTTTCTTGCCGGCCTCGGTATTATGGTCGTCGGGCAGCCCCGCCACAGCTTTGGCCGCCTCATCGATCCCGATTGGGGCGTGCGCGTATGTAGCCGCGTCGGCGGCATTCTGCTCACGATATGCGCCGCCGGCGGATTGCAGCGGCTATGTCAACAAACCGGCATGGCGGAAATGCTGGGCGAGCGGGTGCTCGGCTGGCCTCTTGGCGCATTCGCCGTCCTGATCCCATTTCTGGTCGCCGCCGTGATCAAGACATTGCAGGGTTCGTCGCTGGTCGCGGCCATCACGACTGCCGGCATGGTGCAGCCGCTGTTGCAGTCGCTCGGGCTCGCAGACGCCAACGGGGCGACGCTTGCCGCGCTCGCCATCGGCGCCGGCGCCATGACGGTTGCGCACGTCAACGACGAATATTTCTGGCTGGTCGCCGACCGCACCGGGCTGACGCCGCCGCGCGGGCTAGCGACCATCGCCGGGGGCACGCTGCTGCAGGGGCTGTTGGCCGCCGCTTTGCTCGTCGCCGTGTCGCTCCTGACCGCGCATATCCGATAGCGGCCGTCAGACGAGGAAGAAGATCCTCGTCACCGCAGCCCCGAAATCTCCACAAAATGGCACTGTAGTTGCATGTGAGATCGCGTGCAGCGTTGCAATACAGCCGGCCGCCAATGACCTCCGAAAAATCCGTATCGCCGGGCAGCACCGAGAGGTCGGGGGGCACCGTTGCGCCAAATAGCACCGGCGCACCAAGTCCCTCGCGGCGCGATGTCATGAAATTCGCGAGCGCGGGCGCCGTGGCGGCCAATTTGGCGGCCAATGCGGTCACGACGGCAGATGCCAAATCCGCCGCCGGACCGTCCGAACACACTACCTCGCGAGTGCCGCTCGGTCTGCCGCGGGATTTTCTCTGGGGCACAGCCACCTCGGCCTATCAGATCGAGGGCGCTTGGCAGGACGATGGCCGCGGCGAGTCCATCTGGGATCGCTTCGCACACACTCCCGGCCATATCCGCAATGGCGACACCGGCGACGTCGCGCTCGATCATTACCACCGCTACAAGGATGACGTCGCGCTGATGAAGTCGCTCGGCGTACGGGCCTATCGTTTCTCGATCGCGTGGCCGCGCCTGTTTCCGCAAGGCGGTGGCGCGCCGAACCCGCAAGGCCTCGGCTTCTACGACCGTTTGACGGACGAACTTCTCGAAAGCGGCATCGAACCGTTCGCCACGCTTTATCACTGGGACTTGCCGCAGGCGCTTCAGGACAACGGCGGCTGGGAGACGGCCGACACCGCAAAAGCCTTTGCCGATTATGCCGGCTATGTCGGCGAAAAACTCAGCGACCGGGTAAAGCGCTTCTTTACGATGAACGAGCTGACCACGTTCGTCGAGCTCGGCTACGGTAGCGGCATTTTCGCACCCGGCCTAAAATTGCCGCCGGCGCGCTTGAACGAGGTGCGCCATCATGCGGTGCTCGGCCACGGTCTCGCCGTTCAAGCGATCCGCGCCGGCGCCAAGGCGGGAACGAAAATCGGGCTTGCCGAAAACCTTGCGGCGGCCGTGCCCGTGATTGAAACGCCCGACAATATCGCGGCGGCCGAGCTCGCCACGCGCGAACTCAACGCCGGTTATCTGACGGTCATCCTTGAAGGCCGCTACACCGAGGCGTTCTTGGCGTCGGCCGGATCGAGTGCGCCAAAGTTCACCGCGGCGGATTTGCAGGCGATCGCCAGCCCGCTCGATTTCGTCGGCCTCAATGTCTACAAGCCGCTCTATGTGCGTGCCGCCGCGACTGCATCCGGTTACGACGTGCTGCCATTCTCCAAATCGCACCCGCGCATGGCTTCGGCCTGGCAGTTCTTCGGGCCCGAGTCGCTCTATTGGGCCGCGCGCAACGTCCATCGCATCTGGAACGTCAAGGAGATTTATATCAGTGAGAACGGCTGCGGCACCGCCGACGAGCCTGCCGCCGACGGCATTGTCTACGACAGCGACCGCATCATGTTTCTGCGCAGTTATCTGACCACCCTGCAACGCGCGACCGCCGAAGGCGTGCCGGTGCGCGGCTATTTCCTATGGAGCTTGTTCGACAATTTCGAATGGACGGACGGTTACGCGACGCGCTTCGGCTTGATCCATGTCGATTACGCGACGCTGAAGCGGACCCCGAAATTATCGGCGGCCTATTATGCGGAAACCATCAAGCGCAACGCGGTGGCGTGAATGCAGGAGTAAACGCAAACCGTCGGCCTGAGTTCCGCGAGGATTATGCAACTTATGTTGTCCGAAAAATGCCGGCCGCCAAACTTGACAATAAAAACCGCAGGTCCAGAATTTCGCCGTAGCCATGCGGACACGGAGGTTAAGATGAATCCACCGGGTCAAGAGGCCGCGATGATTGTTGCGTCGAACGCTCGGGTCGCAACATAGCGGGCAACAAACGGGCGGTCTGCCGGGCGCGGCCGTCTGTGGGTCGCATCAGTCAGGCTAGACCCCAATTCCGGCCGCCCCGGCGATCGCATGATCGTTGCGCTCCAATTCGCGACGACGGCAACCAGCACAAAGTCGTGGATTGCGGGAAGGACGTAAGCGTTTCGCCCATCAGGAGCTGCGCCGCTACAAGGTGTTCGTGGTTGCGCGCAGCCGCCGCGCCATGACGCGCATCACGTTCAATGCGAAATTCGGCGTGTTGCTGATGAGAAACAAAAACTGCTTCTCGCCCACGGCGACAAGTTTAACATCGGTTGCCGCAACTGCGGTCGCGCTGCGCAACGAGGCATCGATGATCGCCATCTCGCCGAAGATGTCGTATTGCGACAGGGTTTCGAGCAGGCGGTTGCCGCGGCGGATTTCGACTTCGCCGCTCTGCACGACGAACAATTCCTGAGCGGGGTCGCCTTCTCCGAAGATGACCTCGCCGGCCTTGAACTCGCGGACGGCGGCTCCCGAACCCGCCAGAATTCTGAAATCGACCGGTGCACTCGCCATCACTGGGAAAGCCTGTAGGCTGCCGCGGCGAACAACGCCTCACTCCCCGCCGTTCTCTTCGCCGCCACCGTCCTCACTCAACCGCTCGACCGAGGCAACTTTCTCGCCTTCGCCGGTTGAGAACACGATGACGCCTTGGGTCGATCGGCCGGCGATGCGGATGCCGTCGATCGGACAGCGAATCAGTTGGCCGCCGTCGGTCACCAGCATGATCTGATCGGACTCCTCGATCGGGAATGAGGCCACCAGCCGGCCATTTTTCTCGGTGATCGCCATCGCCACGATGCCTTTGCCACCGCGGCCGGTGGTACGGTACTCGTAGCTCGACGTGCGCTTGCCGAAGCCTTTCTCGGAAATCGTCAGCACGAATTGCTCGGCCGCGGACAATTCGACATAGCGTGTCTGTCCGAGCTCGATGGCGCCGGCGACCTCCTCGACCTCGGCACTCACCTCCTCGGCGTCGCCATTGCCGCCGCGCCGTACCGCGTTGGCGCGCTTGAGATAAGCGGCGCGCTCCTCGGCGCTCACGTCGAGGTGGCGCAGGATCGACAGCGAAATGAGCTTGTCGCCTAAGCCTTCCCCATCATTCCCGAGATTGATGCCGCGCACGCCCATCGAGGTGCGGCCGGTGAACACGCGCACGTCGTTGACGGCGAAGCGGATGCACTGGCCGGCCGCCGAGGTCAGCAGGACGTCGTCGTCCTCCTTGCAGATCTGGACGTCGACGATGGCATCGCCCTCGTCGAGCTTCATGGCGATGATGCCGGAGCGGCGCACGTCGGCGAAGTCCGACAGCTTGTTGCGCCGCACGGTGCCGGAGGTGGTGGCAAACATCACGTCGAGCCGGTCCCAGGTCTTTTCGTCCTCCGGCAGCGGCATGATGGTGGTGATGTTCTCGCCCTGCTCCAGCGGCAGGATATTGATCAGCGCCTTGCCGCGCGCCTGCGGCGCGGCCAGCGGCAGCCGCCAGACCTTTTCCTTGTAGACCTGGCCGCGCGAGGAGAAGAACAAGACCGGCGTATGGGTCGAGGCGACGAACAGCCGGGTGACGAAATCCTCCTCGCGGGTCTGCATGCCGGCGCGGCCCTTGCCGCCGCGCTTTTGCGCGCGATAGGTCGACAGCGGCACGCGCTTGACGTAGCCGGCATGCGAGACGGTGACGACCATGTCCTCGCGCTGGATCAGATCCTCATCTTCCATCTCGCCTTCCTGATCGAAGATCACGGTGCGGCGGGGCGTGGCGAATTCGGTTTTGATGGCGATCAGTTCGTCTTTGACGATGGTCTGGATGCGCGCGCGCGAACGCAGGATGTCGAGATAATCGGCGATCTCAACGGCAAGCTTGTCGAGTTCGGCCTTGATCTCGTCGCGCCCCAGCGCTGTCAGGCGCTGCAGCCGCAGGTCGAGGATGGCCTTGGCCTGCTCCGCCGACAGCCGCGTGGCGCCGGCCTCCGAAACCACGTGGCGCGGATCGTCGATCAGCGTGACCATGGCGGCAACGTCGCGCGCCGGCCACTCGCGACCCATCAGTTCCTCGCGCGCCTCGTTGGCGTCCTTGGCGGCGCGGATGAGTTTGATCATCTCATCGATATTGGCGACCGCGATGGCGAGACCGACCAGCACATGGGCGCGATCGCGCGCCTTGCCCAACAGATGCTTGGTACGGCGGTAGATGACCTGCTCGCGGAACGCCAGGAACAGCGTCAGCAGGTCCTTCAGGTTCATCACCAGCGGCCGGCCATTGTCGAGCGCGACCATGTTGGCGCCGAACGACGATTGCAGAGCGGTGAAACGGTAGAGCTGGTTGAGCACAACGTCCGGCACCGCATCGCGGCGCATTTCGATCACGACGCGAAAACCGTCGCGGTCGGATTCATCGCGCAGCGCCGAAATGCCCTCAAGCTTCTTGTCGCGCACCAGCTCGCCGATGCGCTCGACCAGATGCGCCTTGTTCACCTGGTAGGGAATTTCCGAAATGATGATCGCTTCGCGCTCGCCGCGCAGCGTCTCGAACTCGACCTTGCCACGCATGACGATGGAGCCGCGGCCGAGATGATAGGCGGAACGGATGCCTTGGCGGCCGAGAATGATGCCGCCGGTCGGAAAATCGGGGCCCGGCACGATAGCGATCAAATCCTCGATCGACAGCGCCGGATTTTCGATCAATGCGATACAGGCGTCGATCACCTCGCCAAGATTGTGCGGCGGAATATTGGTCGCCATGCCGACGGCAATGCCGCCGGCGCCATTGACCAGCAGATTAGGAAAGCGCGCCGGGAGCGCAACGGGCTCGCGCTCGGTATTGTCATAGTTTTCCTGGAAGTCGACGGTGTCCTTGTCGAGATCGTCGACCAGCGCCTGCGCCACCTTGGCCAGCCGCACCTCGGTATAGCGCATGGCCGCCGGCGCATCGCCGTCGACCGAGCCGAAATTGCCCTGGCCGTCGATTAGCGGCAGGCGCATCGAAAAAACCTGCGCCATCCGCACCAGCGCGTCATAGATCGACTGGTCGCCGTGCGGATGATATTTACCGATGACGTCGCCGACGACGCGCGCCGATTTGCGGTACGGCTTGTTCCACTCGTAGCCGTTCTCGTGCATCGAATAGAGAATGCGCCGATGCACCGGCTTGAGCCCATCGCGGGCGTCCGGCAACGCGCGGGCCACGATCACGCTCATGGCGTAATCGAGATAGCTCTTCTTCATCTCCTCGGTGATGGAAACCGGGCGAATATCGGAAGTCTCGCCGCCGCTGGGCGGTGTATCATCCTGGTCTGGCAAGCGCGAAATTCCTGGCGAATCGAGAGGGTTTTTATAGCCGATCAGCCCTCATAGGGCCACCCTCATCGGCGCTCCTGACATGGGATTTTCTGTAAGAAATTCAATGGGCTAAGGCAGCGCCCCGGCCGCTCTTCCCGGGCCAGCCCACGGCACGCTCAAGTGAGGGTGGAAGCGAGCCGCGCAGAGGCTGTCCTGGCCACCCTTCAACGCCGGAGGTCGAGCCACCGTCACGGCAAAGCGCAGGCGTTACTGACCGGAAAAAGCGTGCTGGCGCAAATGCACCGGCTCCCTAGAATGCGGGAAAACCAAACAAGAGAGGTGCGCCATGGTTCAACTCGTCGACAGCGACATCAAGACCCGCGAGGTCCTGGGCTGGCAGGGCGTCCACATCCTGCACTTCGCCGGCTCGTCGTGCTCGCAGAAACTGCGGGTCTTTCTCAACCTCAAAGGCATTCCCTGGCAATCGCATCCGGTCGATCTGCCCAACAACGAGAACATGCAGCCGTGGTTTCTCGGCATCAATCCGCGCGGGCTGGTGCCGGTTCTGGTTCACGACGGCGCCGTGCACATCGAGAGCAACGACATCATCCAGTATCTGGAACGGACATTTCCCGAGCCGAAGCTCGTCCCCTCCGGTCACGAGACCGAGGTCGCGGCGCTACTCAAGCACGAGGATGATCTGCATCTCGATTTGCGCACGCTGAGCTTCCGTTTCGTGTTCGCCCCGCCCGGGCCGCCGAAGCCCGTGGCGGCGCTGGAAAGCTATCGCGCCAACGGCAGTGGCACGGTGGGGGGTCTCGACGATCATGAGAAAGAGGCGCAGATCGCGTTTTGGCAGCGCGCCGCGGCGGAAGGCTTCCCCGACCAACGGGCTCGCGTCTCGGCGCAGAAATTCCGAACCGAGTTCGACGCGCTCGACAAAACGCTCGCTCGACAGCCCTATCTGATGGGAAACCATCTCAGCGTGCTCGACATTGCCTGGTTCATCTACGCGCACCGGCTTTCGCTTGCCGATTATCCGTTCGAGCGCCTGCACCCGTATGTCCATGCCTGGGCCGAGAAACTGCGGGCGCGGCCGGAATTTGCCAAGGAGATCGGCCAGCTTCGCCATACGCCGCAGCAACTCGAAGCGATCCGCCGCGCGCAAGCCGGCAAGACGCTGGAAGCCGTGGCCGGATTTTAGCAGTCCCACCATTTTGGGCCGCAAGGACAAGATCTAAGCGTCGACCGTACCCAGGATGACGCCGCAGGCTTTCGAGGCCATTGCATGTTGCTCGATTACGCCGTCTCGGCGCTCTTGACGCTGTTTGTCGTGGTCGATCCGATCGGCCTCGTGCCGACCTATTTGGCCGTGACCGAGGGTCTGCCGCGCGCGGCGCGCACCAGCGTGGCGATGCGCGCAAGCTTTATTGCCGGCGCGATCCTGATCGGCGCGGCACTGATCGGCAACTGGCTCCTCGACACGCTGGAAATCTCGCTGGTGGCCTTCCGCATCGCCGGCGGCCTGTTGTTGTTCGCCACCGCATCCGAAATGGTGTTCGGCGTGCGCATGCGGCGCGAAAGCCAGACCGCCGAGGAAGCAGTGGAGGAGCATGTCCGCAACGTTGCCGCCTTTCCGCTGGCCATCCCGCTGCTCGCCGGACCCGGCGCCATCACCGCCTGCCTCCTGCTCGCCGGCCGGGCCGAAGGCCGCGCAATCCTGCTCGGCGTTCTCGTTGTGGTGGTGATACTTATCGCCGTTTTTTGCTTTGTCAGTTTCATTTTCGCCGAGCGCATCAGCCGGCTTTTTGGCCGCACCGGCAACATCGTGCTGTCCCGGTTGCTTGGCGTGCTCTTGGCGGCGCTGGCGGTGCAATACGTTGTCGATGGCGTCCGCGCGCTTTTCCATTGAACATTGGCGAAATGCGCGGCGGCGGCGATTACGAAACCCAGCGGCGGCGGAACGGCACGCTAAGCGTTCGTTAACCATAGACCTTCACGATCGCTTAAGCCTTTCGCTCGGGAGACCAGTCATGCCGGTTCTGGGAATTGCGACGCCATCACCGCAGCCGCAGCTTCAACAAATCTCGCCAACGGCTAGTCAGCACAAGCATAATGGCTCTTCGGGAGCCTCGCTCAGCGATGTCGATGGACTTCAGCAGAGCATAGGTCCTCCGGCGAATTCCACCGGCAGAATCGGCAGCATCCTCGACATCAGGGTATGAGCGGATATTGCGTCCGCGCCGCCGAGCCGCGCGATATTCCAGCGCTGATGCGGCTTAAGCACGCGTTGGCGACGGCCGAGAGTTCGCTGCACGCCGTGTGCGCCAGCGCGGCGGACTGGCTGCGCGACGGCTTCGGCCCGGACGCCGGCTTTACCGCCTTCGTCGCCGAATGCGACGGCACCGGCGAAGTGATGGGGATGGCGACGTGCAGCCGGCGCAAGCTCACTGGCTGGAACGGCCCGGTGATTTTTCTCCAGGACCTGTTTGTCGATCCCGCTCACCGCGCGCACGGCGTGGCCCGCGCGCTGGTGACCCGCGTCGCGGCGTTCGCGGCGGAGCTTGGCAGCCCGATCGTGGAGCTGACAGTGCGGGCCGACAATCCGGCGCGTAATTTCTACCAGAACGCCGGTTTTCAGGCGTTGCCCGAGTGTCTGACTTATGTGCTGGCGGGTCCGGCGCTGGCGGCGCTCGCCGGGCAGAGCAAGACTGTCGCGCCGATCGACTAATTATCGAGCCGCGGCTGCCAGATCATCAGGGCAAAGACCGCGAACAAGCCGATCAGCAGCGGAAACGCCAACGCGCACCACCTCCGGAACAGCCGGCGATAAGCGGCCGACAGCGGCATGCCGGCGAGCGCGGCGTCGCGCGTCAAATCGCGGATACGCATTTCGGTGAATAGCGCCGCCGTCCAGCAGGCCGCAATTACTACATAGAGCGCGCTCGAAGCGACAATCCAGAATTCGTTGAGCGGCGAAAGCCCGATGGCATAAGCGAGCGGAAAGCCGCTGAGCGGCTGCAGCACGACGGCGGCGGCCACCACCATCAGTTCGACCTTGACGACGAAGCGCGACGTCAGAGCAACAACCGAGGTGTTGCCCGAGCGATGCGCCAGCACCATGAAGATGGCGAGGCTTATCCAGCCGCCGAACATCGCGGTGACCGCGAACACATGCACGAATTTAATGGTGAAGATCAGGTCGAGCATCGAGTCATTCCGGGACGCGCCAAGCGCGAGCCCGGAATCCATAATCAAGATAGGCAAAAATCAAGCGGTGTGGCCGCGGCACCATGACCCATGCCGGGCTTATGGAGCCCGGCTCCCGCTCCCAACGCTCGCTCGGCCGGAGTGACACTTTAGAACGGAATCTCGTCGTCCATGTCGGCACCGGCTCCCGCACGCGAGGCGGCGCCAGCAGAGGCCGCAACCTTGCGCGTCGGGCCGGGCGAGCCGAAATCGCCGCCGCTTTCCTCGCCGCCGACGTCACCGCCTCCGCCGGCACCGCCGGCGCGGTCAAGCAAGGTAAGTTCGCCGCGAAATCCTTGCAGCACGACCTCGGTCGAGTAGCGGTCCTGGCCGGATTGATCCTGCCATTTACGGGTTTGCAGCGCACCTTCGAGGTAAACCTTGGAGCCCTTTTTCAGATATTGCTCGGCAATGCGACATAGATTCTCGTTGAAGATAACGACACGGTGCCACTCGGTCTTTTCGCGGCGCTCACCCGTCGTCTTGTCGCGCCAGGATTCCGATGTCGCCAGGCGCAGATTGGCAATGGGCCGCCCGTCCTGCGTGCGGCGAATTTCCGGATCGGCACCGAGATTGCCGATCAGGATCACTTTGTTGACGCTTCCTGCCATGGTCTTCTCCGCTCACTGGCCCATTTCCGGTGACTGATTGCCGTTCCGCGCGGCCGCTGAAGTCCGGCCCTGCCGGCGCCGCCGCTGAACTAGTCGCATACCGGTGGCGGCCCGCAACAAGCATCGGCGTTATCCACACCAGTCCCCCGATTGTTCTAGTTTTGTTCTAGCTGTTGGGCGGCGAATTCGCAAGTGGATGGTGGCAGAAAATGCGCCCATTGCTGCGTCTATCGAAGCTCGTCGCCTGGTTTTTCTTCGGTCTCGCCGCTCGCCGGCACGTCGGCCGGTGTGGATAATCTGGCGATGTTCCCGCGCTTGACAGAAGCCTAGACGCATGGCAATATCCTTCCATTAGAGGGATTAGACCGATGCCCAAGCCCGTCCACCAACTCACCGCCGCCCAGTTCGACGCCATGTTCCCGGTCGGGGACGAGGACGCCTGTAAGGCTTACCTGAAGGCCCGCAGGTGGCCCGATGGCGTCCATTGCCCCCGCTGCGGCAACCCCAAGGTCTATGATCTCAAAAGCCGGAAATGGCATTGGCAGTGCGAACAATGCTCCAAGGACGGCTATCGGTTCTCGATCATTGCCGGGACGATCTTCGAGAACACGAATAAACCCCTCCGCGACTGGTTTAAGGTCGCCCACCTGATGCTCACGGCCAAAAAGGGCATGAGTTCCCGCCAGATTGGCCGCTACATGGGCTTCGGCTCGGTCAAAACCGCGTGGCTCATGGGCCACAAAATCCGCACCGCCCTCATGGAGCGGGACACCGACAAGCTGGGTGGGATTGTCGAGGTTGACGAGACTTTCGTCGGGGGTAAATACAAGAACAAGCATCGCAAGCTGCGGCGCGCCCACGGTGACGGAAATACCCACAAATTCAACACTGGCGCGATTGCATCCGGCAAAATCCCGGTCGCCGGGGCCGTCAGCCGCAAGGGCAACGTGGTCGCCCGCGTCATTGCCAACGCCAAAGCCGAGACAATCTGCGCTTTCGTGCGGGAAACAGTCTCCCACAAGGTTAGCCTGCTCTGCACCGACGATTTCCAGGGCTACAAGCGGCTGGACGCCGAATACCCCCGCCAATCGGTCGATCACACCTATGGCGAATACGTCGTCGGGGCCGTCCACACCAACACGATTGAGGGCTTCTGGTCGATCTTCAAGCGCGGGATCGTCGGCAGCTTCCACAAAGTCAGCGCCAAATACCTGCCGTTGTATGTCGCGGAATTTCAGTTCCGTTACAATAACCGCATGAATGATGACATTTTCGGTGCGGCCATCAGCGGCGCGTGTTGACGCTAATGCAGCCGAAAGGACCGCGTAGAGAGCCAAAAACAATAGGGCTGCGGTCACCATGCCCGCCGCAAAAAGAAAGCAAGTGGACGCCATTCTCCAAATTTTTTGCCGGGATTCTGGCGGTCGCCACGCTTGTTGGTGGTGTGGCGGCAGTCGTGGCGTTTCTACCGCGAATGACCGTCGAGGCATCAGGGCCATTTGATGTTTCCCCTCTGCCGGTAGTTACTTTTACGGTCACAAATACAGGCGTTATGCCCCTTGAAGATGTAAGCCCACGCCTGGGATTCTGTGCGCTTGGCATTAATTTCGGCATGACTGACAATCCGGTACCCCCGTTCAATAAATGCAACGGCAACAGCACCGGGTTTCTGTCCCCGACGAATTGGCAGCACCGGCGACTGAATGTGGATGTACCGTTCACGGTCACCTGGGATGACGCCTTCCATAATCAGACCGGGGGCCAAGTGGACTATGCCGATGTCATCGTCACTGTGGCCTATCGGCCGTGGTTCTTGCCCTGGCATCGCGAGAAAACGTTCCGGTTTGTCACGCGCAAAATGAGCGATAACAAGCTTTATTGGTTTGCGCGGCCCTTGGCGGATTGATCGGTCACAGACGGTGGACACCGAAATCACTTGGGTATCCTCGCAACAATAATGATCGCATCTAGGCCCTGCAGGGGCTGTGGAGGAGAGGGCGAAAGGGTAATACTGGCCGCCGCAAAGGCGCCGAGCAGTTTCTTTTCCACCTCTGACGAGGCTTTAGTGCCGACAATCAATTGCAAGCCGGTTCTGGGCGCAGACGGGTCCCAGAACGTAATGACGCTACCCGTCGCCTTCCAGCCGGGAATACTTCCGATAAAATCTCGAAACTCCTGAGCATAATCTTCACATTCATCGCAATTTTGGACGCTGTTTATTTCAACGGAATAATGCTCGCTCGGCTGAAGATTGAGTATGGCTGCCATTCGCACCTTTTGATCGTCCAAGAGGTGCCGAGCGCGGTCAGGCGGCAGCGTAGGCCAAGATTGATCGACCCACACGTAGGCCGGAATAACCAGCGCAGCCAGCATCGCAATCAGAACTATCCATTGCTCTGCACAGAGTGGAGAAGCGGACGCGTCGCCATGAACGAGACGTAGGCGCAAGCCTCTAAAGTCATCCCAATAAATCCAGGCACCTCCAGCGGCTCCCAATCCAGCCATTGCCATCCCTAACGCACGCACGAGCAAAGGATTGAAGCTCATGAGCGTAAGTCCAAGGCCGGCACCGGCGACCAGAACTGTGAGAGCGCCTCCCATACGCCTCGTAAGCAGCGGGTGCGTATCCTGGACCATGGCAAAATCCTCCCTCTCCGGGATTGTATCCCCAAAGAGGTTCCCGCCTGTCGGGAAAGATGGATTTTCTCTGGGGATGACCTGGATAAGCCAATTTCACCATGTCTGTCTAGTCCGGGTACATCGCCCTTTTAGGTCACATCATTTTTGAGGCGGATCAGGTAGTTATAGGCTATTGACGGCGGTACGGACGTGATTCCGTCGAGGCACAATATGCGCGAACGGCAGGGCGGTTCGGGATAGCCCGTCCGGCCGCTTAGCGCACTGGAGGATCGCAATGAAGCGATGGTTGATAGCTGGAGCGTTGGCGTTTGCTGCCTCTGGTCAGGCACTCGCGGCAGATCTTCCCCAAGCGGGTCCGCCGCCGCCGCAGGCGCCTGTCGCTTACATTCCCACGGTTGCTCCGGTCTATAATTGGGGGGGCATCTATTTCGGCGTAAACGGCGGCTACGGATTCGGCTCAAGCCAGCAGTCCGACGCCGCAGGCACCTCGACGGGCACTTTCAACACCAGCGGCTTTCTGGTCGGCGGCACGATCGGCGCGAATTTCCAGACCGACGCCTTCGTCTTCGGCATCGAGGGCGATTTCGACGGCTCGTGGATGCAGGGTACCAGCGGCACGGCGAACTGCGTGTCCGGCGGCGTGTTATCGCAGTGCGAAACCAAGAACTCGTGGTTGAGCACGGTCCGCGCCCGGGTCGGTTACGCGGCCGACCGCGTGTTGTTCTACGGCACAGCGGGTGGCGCTTTCGGCAATATCGAACAGGGCGCCAGCAACGCGGCCAACAGCAGCTTCGCCAGCGCGTCGAAGGCAGGCTGGACTGCCGGTGCCGGCATCGAAGCGGCGTTCGCCGACAACTGGACGGCCCGGGTGGAATACCTGTTCGTCGATCTATCGAATGCAACCTTTAATACGGTCCCGGCGACCACCGTGAAGTTCGATGCCAGCCTGATCCGGCTCGGGGTCGATTACAAATTCCGCTGAGAATTGGGTTGAACCGATAGGCTGGAGCGGGGCTTGAGGCCCCGCTCTTTGCGTTTCGGACGGCTTGGCGTTTTGGACGTCTTGGTTTTCAGTGGGCTGTGGTTTTTTTGCACTATTCACTGTGACTGGGAAGCATTGTATTAGTTCTCTGCGGGGAGCCGCGTGGCCCTTCCGGGGGGTAGCGTATGAGGTTGTTAGGTCCGGGATTGATAGCGCTGGCGATGGCGGTCGTCGTTGCGCCCGCTCTCGTTGCACCGGCCCGCGCCGCGGATATGGCCGTCCCGCCAAGCTACTACCCGCCGGCTGCGGCCTTGCCACCAGCCATGTATAACTGGACCGGCATTTATGCCGGCGGCAATGTCGGCGGCGGATTGCTGTCCGACAGCATCAGCCAAGCCACGCCGCCCGGCGCGAACGCTATCACCACCACCCAAACCGCTCATCCCGCCGGCATCATCGGCGGCGCGCAGCTCGGCGCTAATTATCAATTCGATAGCTGGGTGGTCGGCGCCGAGGGAGCCTGGTCGGCCTCGAACATTAGCGGCTACGGCATCGGTCCGGCGGCGGGCGTTGGTGCGGGTGGGACAGCCGTCGTCCAAGAACGCAATACATCCAACCCACTATGGCTTGCCGCCGTCAGCGGTCGCGTCGGCTACGCCGTCAACGATCTATTGTTCTACGCCAAAGGCGGCGGCGCCTGGCTGCGTGCCCAATATATCCAGGACCTCCTCGCCGCCGGCGGCGCCAACGTCGGTTCGCAGACCCTGAACGTCAACCGCGCCGGCTTCGTCGCCGGCGGCGGCATTGAATATGCGCTGACCGAAAATTTATCGGCGCGGCTCGAATACGATTTCTACGATTTCGGCACCAAGACCTATCGGTTCACCGCAACGCCAGTGAACAACACGTCTTATCTTCATACCCTGACGTTCGGCCTCAATTGGCGCTTCACTCCGCAGCCTTCCGGGCAGCGCTTTTGCGCCACTTGCTGACCGCCCCGGCGGGAACCTCAGCCAGGACCTTTTGCCAAGACCTTCTGCCAGGAAATTCAGCCAAGAATTACGGGAATAGCTTAGGGCTTCAGTCTGGCGCAGCGCGCCAGTTCTCACTATGTGCGGTGACATGCCCCGAGAACAGGTTGGCGGGTTGCGTCCGCTCATTCGCGCCAGCGGGACTCCAGCTTGCATCGCATGGGCTTGAAGATTCTGGGTCCCCGTTTACGCGGGGACGAGCGGAAATTTGACCTATGAACGACCTGTTCGACAAATCTGCCAAGGGGAGCCGCGACAGTCGCGCGCTAAAATCCGTTCCGCCGGTCGCGGGCGCCTTGGATCGCCGCGTCATCTCCATCCGCGGCGCGCGCGAGCACAATCTCAAAAACATCGATCTCGATATCCCGCGCGACCGGCTCGTGGTCTTCACCGGCCTGTCCGGCTCCGGCAAATCGTCGCTCGCCTTCGACACCATCTACGCCGAAGGCCAGCGCCGCTATGTCGAAAGCCTGTCCGCTTACGCGCGGCAATTCCTCGAAATGATGCAGAAGCCGGACCTCGATCAGATCGACGGCCTCTCGCCGGCGATCTCCATCGAGCAGAAGACCACCTCTCGCAATCCGCGCTCTACTGTCGGCACCGTCACCGAAATCTACGATTACATGCGGCTCTTGTGGGCGCGCGTCGGCGTGCCCTATTCGCCGGCCACGGGACTGCCGATCGAGAGCCAGACCGTCTCGCAAATGGTCGACCGTGTCCTGGCGCTGCCGGAGGGCACGCGGCTTTATCTGCTCGCGCCGGTCGTGCGCGGGCGCAAAGGCGAGTACCGCAAGGAACTCGCCGAATTCATGAAGAAGGGCTATCAGCGGGTCAAAATCGACGGCAAATTTTACGAGATCGCCGAGGCCCCGGCGCTCGACAAAAAGTTCACGCACGATATCGATGTCGTGGTCGATCGCGTCGTGGTACGGCCCGATATCGCCGCGCGGCTGGCGGACTCGCTCGAACAGGCGCTCAAGCTCGCCGATGGGCTCGCGGTCGCCGAGCTCGCCCACGCCGCGCCGGTTGAAGGCGCCAAAGCCAACCGGCAACGCAACCAGACCGCCGAGCGCCTCGTCTTCTCGGAAAATTTCGCCTGCCCGGTCTCCGGCTTCACCATTCCGGAAATCGAACCGCGGCTGTTCTCCTTCAACAATCCGTTCGGCGCCTGCCCGAAATGCGGTGGGCTTGGCGTCGAGCAGCACATCGACGCCGATCTCGTCATCCCCGACAAGGACCGCACGCTGCGCAAGGGCGCTATCGCGCCATGGGCGAAATCGAGCTCGCCTTATTACACGCAGACGCTGGCCGCGCTGGGCAAGCACTACAAGTTCACCCTCGACACCAAATGGAAGGACCTGCCGAAGAAAACGCAAGACGCCATCCTCTACGGCAGTGGCGACACCGAGATCCGTTTTTCCTACGACGACGGCATGCGCGCCTACGACACCAAGCGCGCCTTCGAAGGCGTCATCACCAATCTCGAGCGCCGCTACAAGGAGACAGACAGCGACTGGGCGCGCGAGGAGATTGCCCGCTATTTCACCGACGTGCCGTGCGATGCCTGCAAAGGCTACCGGCTCAAGCCCGAGGCGCTGTGCGTTAAGATCGGCGGCTGCCATATCGGCGAAGTGTCCGACATGTCGGTCAAAGGCGCAGCGAACTGGTTCATTGAGCTACCCCAGCGGCTGAACGACAAGCAGAACGAAATCGCGGTGCGCGTGCTCAAGGAAATCCGCGAACGGCTGAAATTCCTGGTCGATGTCGGGCTGGAATATCTCACGCTCGCCCGCGCCTCCGGGACGCTGTCCGGTGGCGAGAGCCAGCGCATTCGCCTTGCCTCGCAAATCGGCTCCGGACTCACCGGCGTGCTCTACGTGCTCGACGAGCCCTCGATCGGCCTGCACCAGCGCGACAATGCCCGACTCCTCGAAACACTCAAGCGGTTGCGCGACCTCGGCAACACCGTGATCGTGGTTGAGCACGACGAGGACGCCATCCGCACCGCCGATTGGGTTTTGGATATCGGCCCCGGCGCCGGCATTCACGGCGGCCACGTGATCGCCCAAGGCAGCGTCGCCGACCTCGAAGCGGCGCCGGACTCCTGGACCGGCAAGTACCTCTCCGGCGAGTTGATGGTCGAAATCCCCGAGCGCCGAACGAAAAATCCGGCGCGGACGCTGAAAATCGTCGGCGCTCGCGGCAACAACCTGAAAAACATCACCACCGAAATTCCGCTCGGATTGTTCACCTGCGTCACCGGCGTATCCGGCGGCGGCAAGTCGACGCTATTGATCGACACGCTGTACAAGGCGCTGGCCCGGCGGCTCAATAACGCCAGCGGGGCCCCGGCCCCTTACGACCGCATTGAGGGCGTCGAGCATCTCGACAAGATTATCGACATCGACCAGTCGCCGATCGGTCGCACGCCGCGCAGCAATCCAGCGACTTACACCGGCGCGTTCACGCCCATTCGTGAGTGGTTTGCAAACCTCCCTGAAAGCAAAGCCCGCGGCTATGAGCCCGGCCGCTTTTCGTTCAACGTCAAGGGCGGGCGCTGCGAGGCCTGCCAGGGCGACGGCGTCATCAAGATCGAGATGCACTTTCTGCCCGACGTCTACGTCACTTGCGATGTCTGCAAAGGAAAGCGCTACAACCGCGAAACGCTGGAAGTGCTGTTCCGCGGCAAATCGATCGCCGACGTGCTCGATATGACGGTCGAGGAGGCGCTCGATTTCTTCAAGGCGGTGCCGCGGGTGCGCGAGCCGCTGGCGCTGCTCCACCGCGTCGGCCTCGATTACATCCATGTCGGCCAGCAGGCCACCACGCTGTCCGGCGGCGAGGCGCAGCGCGTCAAGCTCGCCAAGGAATTGAGCAAGCGCGCGACGGGACGCACGCTTTACATCTTGGATGAACCCACCACCG
>JBARER010000176.1:0-16855 GCA_049796395.1 Xanthobacteraceae bacterium | reverse complement strand
GAGCAAGGCCATAAGCGACGTGCTGGCGCGCGAGGGCAAGGACCTTGCGACTTACGGCCTCGCCAGCGGTCCGCAGGGCTATCGCCGCCTGCGCGAATTTCTGGCGCAGAAGCTCAAGCGCAGCGCCAGTATCGCCTGCGGCGCCGACGACATCCTCATCACCTCCGGCTCGCTGCAGGCGCTCGATCTGGTCAACGGCATATTCCTGGCACGCGGCGATACCGTGATCATCGAGCAGGAATGCTATCAGGGCTCGATCAACCGGCTGACGCGGCTCGGCGTCAATATTGCCGGCATTCCGCTCGACCGCGACGGCATGCGCATGGACGCGCTGGCCTCGGCGCTCGCCGATCTCAAGCGCCGCGGCGTGCGTCCGAAATACATCTACACCATTCCCACCGTGCAAAATCCGACCGGCACGATCTTAAGTGAGGCCCGCCGGCGCGAATTGCTGGGCCTAGCCTTCGAATACGGCGTGCCGATCTTCGAGGACGATTGCTATGCCGATCTGATCTGGGATGGCAAACGGCCGCCGGCGCTCTACGCTATGAACCAAGACGTCATGAACAAAAACGTTGGCGTCATTCATATCGGCTCGTTCTCCAAGTCGATCGCGCCGGCGTTGCGCGTCGGCTACATCGTCGCCGAATGGACGCTCCTCTCGCGCATGCTGGCGATCAAGACCGACGCCGGCTCCGGCGCGCTCGAGCAGATGGTGCTCGGCGAATACTGCCCGGCGCATTTCGAGACCCATGTGCCGGAACTGACACGCGGACTGCGCGCCAAGCTCGAAACCATGATGGATGCGCTCAACGAGCATTTCGGCACGGCGGCCGAGTTCGACGATCCGAAAGGCGGCATTTTCCTGTGGGTCAAGCTGCCGGATCAGGTCGATACGCTCAAGCTCTACCAGGCGGCGCTTGCCGCCGGCGTCGCCATCAATCCAGGCCCGGAATGGTCGGTCGACAAGAGCTACAGCCGAAGCCGCACCCGGCTGTGCTTCGCCAGCCCGACACACGACGAGATACGCGAAGGCATCGCGCTACTCGCCGACGTCTGTCGCCGCGAATTCGGCGTGCCGGTTCGCAGCGCCAACGTAGAGCGCTAGGAGCGTATCCAGACTTAATAGAATCGGGATACGCTCTTAGCTGTTTGTTTCAGCATGTCCTTCTCGCAAAACTGGTTTTCACTTTGTGCAGGACATGCTCTAGAATCCGCGCAGCACCTGCGCGACGTGTTCGACTTCGGGCGGCGCGGCAAAGCAATGCGCCACCAGCTTGCGCCATTCGGCAAAGTCGGGCGAGCCGCGGAAGTCGTCGGTGTGGTTCTCGACCGTCTCCCAGGCGACGAACAGCCGGTAGCGCGACGGCTTCTCGATCGACTTCCGCAATTCCATGGCACGGCAGCCCTTGGCGCGCTTGAACAGCGGCGCGGCGCTTTTTACGCCGCTTTCGAATTCGGCTTCCATTCCCGGCTTGACTTCAATCTGAGCGATTTCGGTGACCATGATAGCGCGTTTCCTCTCTGGGACGACGAGAGCCTATCACGCCTTAGAGCTTCACGTCGCCCTTGTCGGTCTTGGTCGGCGGGCATGCGGCACCGATCTCTTGCGTATTCGCAAAGGTGCTTTTGAATTCCGGTAGATAATGCCTCAGCACCTCGTCCTTGTGCAGGAAGCCGGACAATAGCGCTTGGCGCACGAATTCGTCGATGCGGCGATCGGCCGGTGTTGACCATTCCTGCTCCATCGCCGCTTTGGCGCGGGGACCACGCAGCGCGAAACTGTGCTTCTCGCGGCCGCGCGCGTCGTAATAGTTGCGCAGCGCAGTCATCACTCGAGTATGCGCGGCCGGCGCGCACGGCGAGCCGTCAATCGGCCCGACAACTTGCACCATGGCGTCGCGGGCGTGATCGTTGGTCCAGCGGTCGTTCTCGATCCGCCATTGGAAACTCTTCGGGTCGTCGGGGTCTTCGCGTTTTTCGTCGACAGCGCCTAACAGCGGATTGGTGTCGTAGATGGTGGCCGCCTTGCCGGCGATCATCGAACCGTCGGCGGCGATCGGCTCATCCGGCTCGAGTGCGCGATGCCGGGCGCGCGGCACGAATATCACTTCGAAAGCGATGGCCGCCAAAACGGCCACAAGCAACATGCGCAGCGCGGCGATCATCGAGATTAGCCGCCGCAAACATTAGGCTGCGTATCGTCGAGCCGAGTCTGAACGTCCTCCAAGTTTCGCTGCGCCACCGCGTTCTGCACATTGACTGGACCGATCGTGATCGTGCCCGCTGCCGGATCGAGCGTTCGATCGCCGGTCAGGCCGGCCACCAGGAACGCGGTGTCGCTGGTGAAATCACCCGGCTTGAAGATGTGTTTGGCGTGGAGGCTCCGCATCGCTTCGCGCATCCGGTGATCCAACGGCGAGCCAAAGGCTTCCGCCGCCCGTTCAACATTCGGCCAATCCGCGTTGCGGCAGCTACGCGTCCGCAAACAGGGCACGATGCTGAACCAGGCCCGGGCGTAATTGCTCACCGCCTTGATATAATCCGCCGTCAGGCGTTCGTTGCACGGATCGTCGCTGAGCGCTTTGGTGTAATCGAGCACTTCGTGGCGCAGACGATCGCGCGTCGGGTCGCCGTCGGATTCCGAGGACTGCATCAGCTTGATACGCGGATCGTTCGAGTCGACACGATGGAAGGTCGGCACCCGCGCGTCCGGCTTCAGCGGCTCGACCGCGAGCATCGACTTCACGCCGAAAAACACCGCGGCAAAGAGACCCAATGCGAGACCGAAGAAGCGCAGATTGTCCATGGCGGGACGCCCCCCGTTGAGCGCCGTTTTTGTACCGCGTCAGGGTTAAAACGCGTGCACTGGGCGGCATACCAACACCACGGATTGAAGTCGGTGGTTTCCGGACGGTTAGCTTGAACGGTAAAATTTTGCGCCTGTGGTATGCGGCTGCCGCGCTGATCAGGCACTTTGCTTTGGAGGACGGCGCCGGCGTCTGGTATCGCGCTTTGTCGGTGTTTGTTGCCGCGCGCCGGCTCGGCGCCGATGTGACGGCCGCTTATGCGGTACAGGCGATTACGGGCGGCGCGGCGGCGCTTGTCGTGGCCGCGGTCTGGTTTCGCGATGCGCCGTTCGGCATCCGCAACGCCACGCTTCTGCTCGACACCTGCCTGGCGACGCCCTATTTGCAGGATTACGATCTGGTATTCGGCGCGCTGATCGTGGTTTGGCTCGAGTCAGGATCAAGCGGTCCGCAGCACGGCGGCATTGCCGCTGTTCATTGCCAGCGCGGCGCTGCTGCTGATTCCGCTCTTCGCCGCGTCGCTGGCGCGCGCCACCGGTCTGGAGCTCGGACCGCTGTTCATTCTGCCGCTGTTCATTATTGCCGTGCGGTGCGGCCTCGCCGGACCGCAGCCTGCGGCGCTTGCCGCAGCCGAGTAGCCGCAGATAGCAGGAATGCGTGCGGCGGCCTTCCGCGGAGCCTCGCTAAAGTTTAGCGTGCGCCATCTTCACCCCAAGGTCAGCGCATCATGATCGACGTACATTACTGGACCACGCCGAACGGCCATAAAATCACGATTTTTCTCGAAGAGGCCGGAGTTGAGTACAAAATCATTCCGGTCAACATCGGCAAAGGCGAGCAATTCAAGACCGAGTTTCTGGCGGTCTCCCCGAACAACCGCATTCCCGCCATCGTCGACCACAAGCCGGCCGACGGCGGCAAGCCGCTGCCGGTGTTCGAGTCCGGCGCGATCCTGCTTTATCTCGCCGACAAGACCGGCAAGTTCATCGCCAAGGATTTGCGCGCCCGCACCGCGGCGCTGGAATGGCTGTTCTGGCAGATGGGCGGCCTCGGTCCGATGTCGGGCCAGAACAATCATTTCAGCAACTATGCCACGGACAAGCTTCAATACGCGATGGATCGCTATCGCAACGAGGTCAACCGGCTCTATGGCGTGATGAACAAGCGTCTCGCCGATCGGCCGTTCCTGGCCGGCGACTATTCGATCGCCGACATGGCTTGCTATCCCTGGGTGGTGCCGTGGGAGCGCCAGGGCCAGAACATCGCCGATTTCCCGCACCTCAAGCGCTGGTTCGAGGCGATCAAGGCACGGCCTGCCGTAGTGAAAGCCTATGAGTGGACGCCAAAAATCAACCCGGGTCAGGGCGGCATCCGTACCGCCGAAGAACGCGCGATCCTGTTCGGTCAGACGGCGCAATCGGTGACGGCCTCGGCGGCGAAGGCCTGATCGCTTCGCTCATGAACGGTCCCTCGCCGCGCTTGCGCGACGGGGGCGCCGTCACCGGAGCGGGCGTCGGCCACCGGCCGTTGCAGAAAATATTATCGAAGATGCGCGCCCTTTCCGGCGCCAGCGGCGTTATTCGCTTGTTCGCATCACTTTTTCCGGGCGTATGACATGACCGAACCTGCGAGAACGGCGCACCTCAATTCCGAGATCGAGCTACCAGCCGTCGTTCGCGTTCGCGCCACGGGAAAGCCGAGCGAGATCGCGACAATCAAGCAGGCGCTATCTTTCATCGATCGCCACGTTCATCCCGATCTCGCGCGATTGCCGCGCTGGACGTTCGCACGGGCGCTCCTGGAAGAAGGCGCCAAAACGCGAAAGTCGCGCGACGTCAAAGCCGCGTTTCGCCAGTTGAAGCAGGCGCTCGGCAATGAAAAATGGCTTGACGAACAGAGCTAACCGCGAGCAAAGCCGATCAGCGATGTCTAATCCTGCCGCACGATGACCTTGGTGCCGACCGGCACCCGATCGTAAAGATCCGCAACGTCGTCGTTGACCAGCCGGAAGCAGCCGGAGGATACGGCCTGACCGATCGTCTCCGGCGCATTGGTACCGTGGATGCGATAGACGGTGTTGCCGAGATACATGGCGCGGGCACCGAGCGGATTGCCCGGGCCGCCGGCCATGAAGCGCGGCAGATAGGGCTGGCGCTCGATCATTTCCGGCGGCGGCCGCCAATCCGGCCACTCGGCTTTCTTGGTGACCCGCAATAGTCCCTGCCAGGTAAAGCCGTCGCGGCCCACGCCGATGCCGTAGCGGATGGCATGGGTCGAATCCTGAATGAGGTAGAGGTGCCGTTCCTGGGTATCGATGATGATCGTGCCGGGCGGCTCCAGCGATCGGTAGAACACCATCTGTTTTTTGAATTCTTCCGGCAGATTGGCGTCGGAATTGCCGTGGTCGACGCCCGGGTCGACGTCAGGCGCGGTGACCGGATATTGGAATATCGGGGGCTGAATCGAGCCCGGCAATTGCTGTGCCGGCGCATGCAAGGCGGCCACGCACAGCAATACCGCTGCGGCCGGTAACGCCCGTAAAAGCCGAACTCGTCCCACTCTCACCATCGCGACATTGTCGTCCGCTTGAACTTCTCAATCAATATGGTGTGTCGCGCTCCCGCCGGCGATAGAGACGCCGTGTTACTGGGGCGCGCCGCCGATATAACCGGCAATCTTCCAGCCGCCGGCATCCTTAGTGTAGCACATCTCGTCACTGCCGAGCGGCGACAATTGCTGGGCATCGACATAACCGGATTTGCCCGATGGGGTGGCAATGTGCAGCAGAGCAGGCCCGCTGGGATTTTGCTGCTGATCCGGCAGGACACGCACCAAAACCATGCCGAGCTTCTCGGAGACGGGCGCACTCGATTGCGCGGCGGCATGAACGTCCAGCCCGCCGTTGACTGGATAGCCCCATTCGGAGGGATCGGTCCCGGTGCTCTCGACCAGCGCCTGGAAGGCTTTCGGATCGATGCCCGGCGGCGCCGGTGCGCACAGCACACCCTTCTTTTCCGGCAATTCGGCGGCGGTCGCCTCGTTGGCATATTCGTTCAGTAACTCCCAGCCCGAGCCGTCTTGGGCATCCAAGCCGATGGCCTTGGCGAGATTGTCGATACCGGATTTTTGTTTATTGGCGAGATCGCGGTCCTGCATCCAGAAGAAGTTTTGCGCCACGATCAGATGCGCGAGCGCCGCGCGATCCTTCTTGGCCGCAGCGTCCGCTAGCTGTTTGCGGAAAGCGGCGAAGCTTGCATCGTTGTCGACGGCGGGCGCCGTCACCGTGACCGCCTGGTAGGGCTTGATCGGCGGCGGCGGCGGTGGCTTGAGCGGCAGCAGCCCCTGCTGGGAAAAGGCGGGCGCCGCGGCCAGAGCCGCGATTGCAATGACCGCGATGGCGACGGCGAAGTTTGCGGCGGCGAAGGTGAAGCGGCGCATCGGAAGTCTCCGGTTAAAAACGGCCGAATTCGGCGGCCCATAACGATGAATTGCGACGGCGCCGCGGCAGTCGATAGCGAAAGCACTCCTACAGCATTGGCTCCGGCCGCGCCGGTGGTTCCTTACCGTCCGCCAAGGGACAAGCCGCGCTCGGCATTGACGGAACGCGGCGATGACCTGAGCCGTTGAAGCGGTATTGTGCCTTGCGCGATTCCTTTTCCCAAGCAAAAGCGATGACGGTTGTTATGCCCACGCTGATAATTTCTCCCTACATATTGCCGATTATACTGCTGATCGGCTCAAATGCCTTCATGACGACGGCCTGGTACTGGTACCTGCGCTACAAAGAGGTGCCGCTCTGGCAGGTCATAGCGATCAGCTGGGGCTTGGCATTCTGCGAATACTGCCTATCGGTGCCGGCCAACCGCTACGGCAGCGCTGTCTATTCGCCGGCACAGCTCAAGACCATCCAGGAAGTGATCACGCTGTCGGTGTTCGGCGTGTTCTCGGTGGTTTATCTCAATCAGAATGTCACCTGGAACCAGATGATCGGCTTCGCCTTCATCGCCTTGGGGGCATTCTTCGTCTTCCGCGCACCGCTTTGATGGCGCTGTGGCTGCCGCGCTGGCTTGGCGGCGCCGCGCCGCGGCGGCGATCATTGCGGGCGCTGGATGCCCTGAATTTTTTCATGGCCGACGTACAGGGCGGTCTGGGGCCGTTCCTCGGCGTGTTCCTGCAGGCGCGCCATTGGAGCCCGGCCGAGATCGGAATTGTGATGACCGTCGGCGGCATTGCCGGGATGGCGGTCACGACGCCGATCGGGGCCTTGGTCGACCGGACCCATGCCAAGCGGGCGATCGTGGTTGCCGCCGCGCTCGTCATCACGGCCGCTTCGATCGCGACTTGGCTCTGGCCGGTCATGGCGGTCGTCAATGTCGCGCAGGCCGCGACCGGCATCGCCGGTGCGGCGGCGGGCGCTGCCGTCGCCGCGATCACGCTCGGTCTGGTGCACCAGCGCGGCTTCGCCCGTCAACTCGGCGATAATCAGGCCTGCAATCATTCCGGCAACGTCGTGGCGGCGGCTCTAGCCGGCCTATGCGGCTATCTTTTCGGCTTTGGCGCGGTGTTTGTCGTGCTTTCGCTGATGGCGGTCTTCGCCGTGGCGGCGGCTGTGCGCATCAATCCGCGCGAGATCGATCACCGCGCCGCGCGCGGCGCCGCCGAACATGACGGCGAAACGGTGGCCGGATTTTCCATCCTGTTGCGGTCGGGACCGCTGTTGGTGCTTGGCGCAACGCTGACGCTGTTTCACCTCGGCAATGCGGCCATGCTGCCGCTGCTTGGCCAGGCAGTGGTGGCCGAGCATGCCGGAAACGCCAGCGCCTTCACCGGCGTGACCATCGTGGTGGCGCAGGTCACCATGGTTCCGGTCGCGCTCGCCGCCGCGCGGCTCGCGGAAACGCGCGGCTACTGGCTGGTCTTTCTGATCGCGTTGCTCGCGTTGCCCGTGCGGGGCATTACCGCATCTTTGGTAAGCGGCGCCTGGGGACTGGGGCCGGTACAGGTTCTCGATGGCGTCGGCGCCGGTGTCTTGGGCGTCGCTGTGCCAGGTCTGGTCGCGCGTATTCTCTCCGGCACCGGCCGAGTCAATGCCGGTCTTGGCGCGGTGATGACGCTGCAAGGCGTCGGCGCCGCGCTTAGCCCGACTATTGGCGGGGTGGTCGCGCAGCGTTTCGGCTATTCCGCTGCGTTTCTCGCGCTCGGTGGGATCGCGGCCGGGGCGCTGGTGCTGTGGCTTGCCGCACGATCGGTGATGGCAGCGCCATGCGCGAATGAACCCGCTAAATCAGAGCCAGAACTGGCGGCCTGATCATGCGCCGATCGAGAATCTCAGACCGTGATCCGGCTCAATTTCATCGGATCACGGTCTAAGGCGATTCGATGCCGAACCCTTTCGCCAGGACGGTTTGCAATTGATCGACCGTATAGGGCTTCGGCAGCACCGCGGAATTCCTGACGAACAATGCCAGCATGCCATCAGTCACACCTTGGCCGGTCGTGTACAGGACCCTCAATTCCGGCCGCCGCTCCACCGCGCGCTTCGCCAGCTCGATTCCGGCATGGATGTCGCCGTGCAGACCGATGTCGGTGAACAGAAGATCCACCTGCGCCGTGGCGTCGAGCACGGCCAGGGCCTCGTCCGCCGTCGCAGCCGAGACGGTCTGGAATCCTTGTTCCTGCAGATAAGATTCGGCGAGGACGCGAACCTGCTCCTCGTCCTCGACAATGAGAACGACCGCCATTAGCCCACCACAGACATCATCCCTCTACGTCAAATGACATAGACGGATAATGGTTCCCAGCCTTTCCGCAGAAATTTTGTGTTAATTAGCCGACAGAGGGGCCGTGCCGATCGATCAGTAGGACTTTGGCAGCCCGAGCACCCGTTCGGCGATGAAACAGAGGATGAGCTGCGGCGACACCGGCGCGAGCTTCGGGATCATCATTTCCCGGAAATAACGTTCGACGTGGTATTCCTTGGCGTAGCCGAACCCGCCATGGGTCGCGATCGCGGTTTGGCAGGCCTTGAAGCCGGCTTCGGCGGCAAGATATTTCGCCGCATTGGCTGCCGCCGCGCACGGCATTTTCTGGTCGTATTGCCAGGCCGCCTTCAGCATCATCAGGTCGGCCGCTTCCAATTCCATCCAGCACTCGGCGAGCGGATGCTGGATCGCCTGGTTTTGCCCGATCGGCCGGCCGAAAACGACGCGCTCCTTGGCATAGGCGGTGGCGCGAGCGAGCGCCGCGCGGCCAAGCCCGATCGCCTCCGCGGCGACCAGAATGCGCTCCGGGTTGAGCCCATGGAGAATGTATTCGAAGCCGCGGCCTTCCTCGCCGATACGGTCTTCGACCGGCACCTCCAGACCGTCGATAAACAGCTCATTGGAGTCGACCGCCTTGCGGCCCATCTTCTCGATCTCGCGCACGGTCACGCGGCGGCGATCGAGCGCGGTGTAGAACAGACTTAGGCCCTCGGTCGGCTTGCGTCCCTGTTCGATCGGTGCGGTACGGGCGAGAATGAGCATCCTGTCGGCGACCTGCGCGGTCGAAATCCAGATTTTGGCGCCGTTGATGACGTATCTGTCGCCGTGGCGTTCGGCGCGGGTTTTGAGCTTTGCTGTTTCGAGCCCGGCCTCGGCCTCGGTGACGGCGAAGCACGCCTTCTCCTTACCGGCGGCGACCGGCGGCAGCATGCGACGCTTCTGTTCCTCGCTGCCATAGACGGCGATCGGAGCGAGGCCGAAAATGTTCATGTGAACCGCGGACGCGCCGGACAACCCCGCGCCCGACGCCGTGATGGTCTGCATCATGATCGCGGCTTCGGCGACGCCCAATCCAGAGCCGCCGTGGCTTTGCGGAATGCAGATGCCGAGCCAGCCGGCGTCGGCGAGCGCGCGATAGAAGCTTTCCGGAAATCCGCCGTCGCGGTCGCGCTCGAGCCAATAATCGCCGTCAAAGCGCGCGCAAATCTTCTCGACCGCGGCGCGCACCGATTGCTGCAACTCTGTGAGGGCGAAGTCGATGGCGGGGGTCTCTGCGCGCTAGACCATGATTCGATCAGGTTGAATCGGATCAGTGTCTAGAATTATTCGATGGAGCATGATCTTTTCGGAGAACCGGTATCCACTTTTCCGGATCATGCTCTAATCTTTCTTTTCGCCGCGCCGCACCGGCAGAATGTCCTGGGTCTGCCGCGCGATGCGGGCCTGCACCTCGAGTTCGTCAGCCTCGTTGACGAAGCGGGACGCCTCGGCGATCAGCGTCTCGGAGTGATCGACTTGCCCCTCTTCGCGGGCCTTGAGCGCCATCGCTAAAAGGGCTTCGGCGCGTTGCCGCAATTCCTCGGGTACGCTCATCGCTTCCTCCCGGGAAACCCCAGGTGCGGAGCTTATCGCGATTCATATGCTGTGTCGCGCCGGTCTACTCCGCTGCCTGCATGTCTTCGGCGTCGATGAAGCCGCCGGCCTGGCGGCGCCACAGCGCGGCGTAATGGCCGTTGTGCGCCAGCAACTCGCGGTGCGAGCCTTGCTCGATGATGCGGCCGTGCTCAAGCACGACCAGCCGGTCCATCTGGGCGATGGTGGAAAGCCGGTGGGCGATGGCGATCACCGTTTTGCCGGTCATCAATGTGCCGAGGCTCGACTGGATGGCGGCCTCGACCTCGCTGTCCAGCGCCGAGGTGGCCTCGTCGAACACTAGGATCGGCGCGTCCTTGAGGATCACGCGGGCGATAGCGATACGCTGGCGCTGGCCGCCGGAAAGTTTTACGCCGCGCTCGCCGACATGGGCGTCGAAGCCGCGCCGGCCATGCATATCCTCGAGCGCGGGAATGAATTCATCGGCGTGTGCGAGCGTTGCCGCGCGCTCGACGTCTTCGTCGCCGGCGCCCGGCCGGCCATAGCGGATGTTGTCGCGGATCGACCTATGCAGCAGCGAGGTGTCCTGCGTCACGACCGAAATCTGCGACCGCAGCGATTCCTGCGTGAGGTTCGCTATATCCTGCCCGTCGATCAGGATTGCTCCGTCTTCGATGGCGAAAAAGCGCAGCAACACGCTGACGACGGTGGACTTGCCGGCGCCGGACCGGCCGACCAGTCCGATTTTCTCGCCCGGCGCGATGGTCAGGTTGAAATTCTGCAATACGCCGACGTCGCGGCCATAGCCGAAGTTCACGTTCTTGAACTCGATGCGGCCGGCCCGCACTCTGAGCGGTTCGGCGCTGGCCTTGTCGGGTAACTGCAAAGGTCGGGCGATGCTCAGCATGCCTTCCTGCACCACGCCGAGATCCTCGAATATCTCGGTGATGTTCATGGCGATCTGGCGCGACATGTTGGTGAGCTGCAGCGTCAACGGCAGCACCATGGCGATGCCGCCGACTTCGAGCTTGCCGTAGCGCCACAGCACCAACGCCAAGCCGCCGGACCCCGCAATCAACAGCGCGTTGAGAGTGTCGAGCAGAGTGGCGAACACGGTGAGAAGCTGCTGCGAGGAGCTGAATTTGCCGACATAGTACTCGACCGCATCGCGCACATATTCATCTTCATCGTGGGCACGCGCGAACAATTTTACCGTGAGGATGTTGGTGTAGCTGTCAACGATGCGGCCGGTCAGTTCCGAGCGGGCCAGCGAGCTTTGCTTCGAGCGCTCGCGCATGCGGGGCACGAAACAAAGCAGCATGACGGTATAGCCGGCAAACCACAGGATCACCGGCAGCGCCAGCCAGCGATCGGCCGACGCGGTCAGCACGATGGCGGAAATGCCATATACGAAGATGTACCAGACCGTATTGATGGTCGCGGTGATCGTCGAGCGCACCGACGGTGCGGTCTGCATGACGCGATTGGCAATGCGGCCGGCGAAATCGTTTTGGAAGAACGCCCAGCTCTGCCGCACCACGTGCCAATGCGATTGCCAGCGGATAAGGCCGGTGAATGGCGCTGCGATGGCTTGGTTGTTGACCAGATAACGCATCATGGTCGCCAACGGCCGGGCAATAAGGACGACGGCGGCCATGCCGATAAGCCAGGGCCACGCCGCGGTCAGGAACCGATCCGGCGGTGTCTTGGTCACCAGCGTGACGATGCGGCCGATGAACCATGGCACCGCGCTGTCGCCGAGCGCGATGAACAATTGCGCCACGAACAAAGCCGCGAACAGCCATTTCGCCTGCCGGGCAAAGTGCCACAGGAAGGCGATCAGGGTCGACGGCGGCTCCGGGTTTTCCGGGGCCGTCGTCGGCGACAGGAAACTTTCAAAAAATGCAAACATTTGCGGCTGGTTACAGGCTCACATGAGATGGCGTCAATGGCCGGCCGATCAAGCGGCCGCCGTAAGATAACATCATGTCATGGCAGCGTTGCTGACCTTTTAGCCACGATGGTCGCGTGGCATCGTGGCAGCCGGGGAAACACCAGGGGAAATGTCATGAAACGCGTCGCCGGCGTCATATTTGCGCTTGCGGCGAGCGTGGTCTTTGCGCTCGCCGATAGCTATCCGTCGCATCCGATCACCATGCTGGTCGGCTTTCCGCCCGGCGGTCCGACCGATACGCTGGCGCGCATTGTCGCCGACGCGATGGGCCACTCGCTCGGCCAAACCGTTGTCGTCGAAACCGTCAGCGGCGCCAGCGGCACGATCGCCACCGGCCGCGTCGTCCACGCCGCTCCAGACGGCTACACCATCGGCATCGGCAATTGGACCAGCCATGTCGGCTCGCCGGCGCTGTACACGCTCGACTACGACATCATCAAGGATTTGCAGCC
The DNA here is from genome assembly GCA_049796395.1 of Xanthobacteraceae bacterium. Classification (GTDB taxonomy): domain Bacteria; phylum Pseudomonadota; class Alphaproteobacteria; order Rhizobiales; family Xanthobacteraceae; genus BOG-931. The sequence continues at coordinate 4,284 of JBARER010000176.1, read as the reverse complement.
GATCTCGCTGTTGGCCGAATCGCCGCTGTGGATCGTCGGCAAGAACGCCCTGCCGCCGAAAACCGCCGCCGAACTGATTGCCTGGGTGAAGGCCAATCCGGATCCGATCACCTTCGGCTCGATCGGCGCCGGCAGTGCGGCGCAACTGTGCGGCATTTCGTTTGCGCAAAAGACCGGGGCGCATTTCCAATATGTGCCCTATCGCGGCGGCGGGCCGGCGATGCAGGACCTCATCAGCGGCCAGATCGATCTGTCCTGCCTCGAAGCATCGCAGACGCTGGGCAACGTGCAGGCGGGGCGCTTCAAAGCCTTCGGCGTGATGAGCCAGCACCGCTGGCCGAAATCGCCGGACACGCCGACCATGATCGAGGCCGGCGTACCGGGGCTGTCGATCTCGTTCTGGCACGGACTTTGGACCGCCAAGGGAACGCCGCAGCCGATCGTCGACCGCCTCGACCGCGCCGTCATGGCGGCGCTCGCCGATCCCGGCGCGCGCCGGCGTATCGAGGCGCTGGGCCAGGTGATATTCCCGGTGCAGCAGCAAAATCCCGCGGCGCTGTTGGCCTATCATCAGGCCGAGCTCGACAAATGGTGGCCGATCATCCGCTCGGCTCATATCAAGGTCGATTGAAAGCGCGCAGCCGCGCGACGGTTGTTAAAGACGGATGGTCAAAGCCGGAGGCTGGCCGCGTGGCTGGCCTGGGCTTGCGCCCGCGCCATGCCGATCGATACTGCGGTGGCCGCCACCAACAGCGAAACCGCAAGCGCCAGCGTTGCGCATAGTTCGACGCCGAGGCGGCGCCGCTTGGCGATGGTCTTTTTCTCAATCGGGGACGCAAAACCGACCATCCCGGTCAGCTCAGTCATCGTCGTCATCCTTGGTCACGATTTTTGGCGAATCACATTGCATGACAGCGATGATCGCGGCGGACTTGGGCGGCGCCGTTGAAGAAACAAGGCGATTCGGTGTTTTTTGGTTAATGCCTGGTTAATGCGGCGCTCGCCGCCGGCGATAAACTGGCGCCGTGGCTTCGCGGTATCATGCAGCGGCGCGCCGCGGTCCCGACGCCTTGACTGGGGGCTCTGCCGATTCCTACAGCGCCGGCATGGCCGTGCGCGGGCTGAACGCCATCGCCACATGGCCCGGCTGACGGACGACGCGATCGAGCCAGGCGCGGATCGCCGGAAACGACTGGAGATCGTAATCGCATTGCTCCGCCACATGCGTGTAGGCGTACAGCGCAATGTCGGCGATGGTGTAGCGGTCAGCGGCGAAGTAATCGTGCAGGATAAGGTGTTTCTCCATCACGCCGAGCGCGCGATTGCCTTCCTCCATCCAGTCTTCGAGCGCATGGCTCTGTAGTTCGCGTCCGCCTTTCACCAGGGTCAGCCAGAAATAGGCCGCGCCCAGATTCGGCTCAAGGCTGTGCTGCTCGAAGAACATCCACTGCAAAATCTCGGCGCGGTCGATGCGGTCCTCCGGCGCCATCGGCGTGCCGCCGGCGATGTACCAGAGAATGGCATTCGATTCGGCAAGATAGCGGCCCGGCGCCACCTCCAGAAGCGGCACCTGGCCATTCGGATTCTTGGTGAGGAATTCCGGCGTGTGGCTCTCGCCCTTGAGAATATCGATTTCGATCGGGCGGTAGCGGATGCCGAGCTGCGCCAAGGCAAGCCGTACCTTGTAGCTGTTGCCCGAGCGTTGCATCGAATAGAGCGTAAACATTGCCGCTTCTCGATTCCCGTTGCAGCATTAGGGGAGCGGATTTGACATTCGCTACTGGGCCGGCCGCGTGCTCTTGAAGCAAATGCCAAAGCTCCACTAGCACTGATATTGGCTGGTGGTCCTTTGATTCCAAAATTCGCACGATAGTCCGCCGAAACGGGATGCGAATGTCAGAATCGAACCACTAGCGAGCGAGTGTTGCGGTCTTACGACTTGAACGCGGCGATGTCATGGCTTTTCAAGTCTTGGCTTTTCAAGGCTTGGCTTTTCAAATCAAAACTTTTCGAATCAGGGCTCTTTAAAAACAAGGCTTTTCAAATCACGCGCTTGGTTTGCGCCGCGAAAAATTCCGCTGCGCCGCAATATCAGAAGGAATACAGCGGTCATCGCCGGCACGCCGATCGGAATAAAGGTCAGATGCGCAATGCTGCGAGCCAGGAGTGGCGTGATCCACAGTGTCGCCAGCAAGGTTTTCTCCCACGGCGCAAAACCGCGATGCAAACCGTCTACGGCGACAAACGCGATCGCCGGCGCCAACAGCATCATGTCGTAGTCGAAGCTATATGGCGTCGCCAGGATGGTGGCGATGCATAGCGCGGCGGCCTGCAGCGCATAGGGAGCCGCGCTCCGCCACAGTTTGGCGATTGCGGCGGCGAGCGCAACAATCGCGGCGCCTTGCAGGGCGTAGGCAAACGGTATCGGCGCGCTCCACATGCGCGCCCAGGCGAAGATGCTCTGGATCTTGTACCAGCCGGTATTGCCTTGCTCGAGCACCACGGTGCGGGTGAACTGCGTGGAATCGAGGAAAGCCTGCCACACCGAAGCGCCGAAGGTGAGCGTGGTGAGAACGGTAAGTGCGATGACGGTAACAGCCGCCGCGGCAAAGCATTTCCAGCGGCCGGCGGCGACGAGCGCGATCGGCAGCAACAGCCCATATTGCGGCTTGTAGACCAGCAGGCCGAACAGGATGCCGGCGGCAATAGGGCGGCGGTCGAGCAAAACCAGCGCGCCGCCCATCAGCGCCGCGGTGAGGAATCCGTTCTGGCCGTGACCGACATTGATCAGCACCGCCGGGAAGGCGAGGGCGAGCAGGAGCCAGTCCGGCGTTGCCGTGCTTTCCCTTTCGCGCGAGGAAATAGTTGTCGAGACGATTCGCCACATCACCAGCAGATAAAGGCCGAGCGTCACCGCCTGCCAGACCGCCAGCGCCAGCCCGTAGGGCATCCAGGCCAGTGCGGCGGCGACGAACAAAAAATACGGCGGGTAGTGCCAGCCGTAGAATTGCGTCGCCGCGCCAAAGATCGCCTGCTCGCGGGCGAACTGCTGCGGCGGGTCGAAGGCTGCATTGGTGTTGCCGTCCCAGACATAACGGCCGGCGGCATAGACGTTGGAAAAATCGGTGCCGAGCGGCCGGCCTTGCAGATCGATCCCGCCATGCGCCGTGACCACCAGAAACAAAAAGCCGGCCGCCGAGGCGATCAGCAGGACAATGGCGACCAGGCGGATGCGCTCGCGCGTCAGCCAATCGCCGCTCCGCAACGCCTCGCGCATTGTCTCCATGGGGTTCGCATTAGGCCAGTTCCCGCTTAATGGAGTGTTGCGCGGGGTGTCCCGGCCGGTGACACTGGCGCACGGCCGGCGCGAAATGCCGTAGATGTGAGGGTCGGGCGCGGGTTTTACCCTTGCCTGCGCAGGATCGGGGCTTTAACAACCGACCCGCTTTCAACCTCGGAGATCGGAGACTCGAACATGGCCTTCCTCGCGGACCGGATCGCACGCGTCAAGCCGTCGGCAACCATTGCCGTCACGGATAAAGCGCGCGCGCTCAAAGCGGCCGGCCGCGACGTCATCGGGCTCGGCGCCGGCGAGCCGGATTTCGACACGCCCGACAACATCAAAGAGGCGGCGATCCGCGCGATCCGCGAGGGCAAGACCTCGAAATATACCGCCGTCGACGGTCTCGCCGAATTGAAGGCCGCGGTGGTGCGCAAGTTCAAGCGCGAGAACGCGCTCGACTACAAGCCGTCGCAGATCATCGTCGGCACCGGCGGCAAGCAGGTGCTGTACAACGCGCTGATGGCGACGCTCAATCCGGGCGACGAGGTGATTATTCCCGCGCCTTATTGGGTCAGCTATCCCGACATGGTGCTGCTCGCCGGTGGCGAGCCCGTCGAGGTCGTGGCCTCGATGGCGTCCGGCTACAAGATGCGCCCGGAAGACCTGGAGAAGGCGATCACGCCGAAGACCAAGTGGATCATCTTCAATTCGCCGTCGAATCCGACAGGCGCCGCCTATACCAAGGCCGAGCTGAAAGCGGTGACCGACGTGCTGGCGCGCCATCCGCATGTCTATGTCATGGCCGACGACATGTACGAGCATCTGGTCTACGACGACTTCGCGTTCTATTCGCCGGCGCAGCTCGAGCCGCGGCTCTACGAGCGTACGCTGACGGTGAACGGCTGCTCGAAAGCCTATTGCATGACCGGCTGGCGCATCGGCTATGCCGGCGGCCCGGAGAATCTGATCAAGGCGATGGCGATGATCCAGTCGCAGTCGAC
>JBARER010000175.1:0-3174 GCA_049796395.1 Xanthobacteraceae bacterium | reverse complement strand
GGAGCCAGGCGATCGGCGCCGGCGTCGACGATCGGCCCTATGGTCAGCCCTCGGACTTCGAGAAGGACGTCATCCGCCGCGACGTGCCTTGGCTCACCGCAACGGAACAATCTTCCGTCAGCTTCACGCCGCTGCAGTCGCTCAACGGCATTATCACGCCCAACGGCCTGTTCTTCGAGCGCTATCACGCCGGCCGCGCCGACGTGGACCCGCGCCAGCATCGGCTTTTGATTCACGGCATGGTCGAACGGCCGCTGATCCTGACCATGGATGACATTATGCGCTTCCCGTCGGTATCGCGGATCCATTTCATCGAATGTCCGGCCAATGGCGGCATGGAATGGCGCGAAGCGCAGCTCAACTCGCTGCAATTCATCCACGGCATGCTCAGTTGCGCCGAATGGACCGGAGTCAAGCTTTCCACTTTGCTCGACGAGGTCGGCCTCAAGCCGGAGGCGAAATGGGTGATGGTGGAAGGCGCCGACGCCGCGCGGATGAACCGCAGCCTGCCGCTCGACAAATGTCTCGACGATTGCCTCGTCGTCTACGGCCAGAACGGCGAGGCGCTGCGGCCCGAACAGGGCTATCCGCTGCGGCTCTTGGTGCCCGGCTGGGAAGGCAATGTCAGCGTCAAATGGCTGCGCCGCATCAAGGTCGGCGACGAGCCCTGGTTTTCGCGGGAAGAAACCTCAAAGTACACCGAGCTCATGGCGGACGGAAAAGCGCGCGGCTTCACCTGGGTCAATGAGGCCAAGTCGGTGATCACTTACCCCTGCCCCGAGAAGCCCGTTGTGGCGGCCGGTCTGTATGAGATCAAAGGACTCGCCTGGACCGGCCGCGGCAAAGTCAAAGCGGTCGACGTTTCGTTCGACGGCGGTGTCAACTGGCACAGTGCCCAACTGCAGGAGCCGGTTCTGTCGAAGGCGCTGACCCGCTTCACCATTCCCTGGCGGTGGGACGGCCAGCCGGCGCTCCTGGAATCGCGCGTCGTCGATGAGACCGGCTACGTGCAACCGACCATCGCGCAATTGCGCAAAGTGCGCGGCAGCAACCCAATCTATCACAACAATTCGATTCAGACCTGGCAGGTGCAGCCGGATGGTAAGGTCTTCGATGTTCAGCTCGGTTAGGCCTTCCGCCCGCTCACACGCGCCCCGGCGTGGCCGGTATTTCGCGGCCGCTGGAACGAGCGGCCTCGTCCTGCTGCTGCTTGCCTGTTCTGCCCAAGCGGGGGGACCAGGCTATTTCGGCTACGGCACCTCGGCGACACCCGCCGAGATTGCCGGTTGGAATATCGACGTGCACGGCCAGGATGGCGTCGGACTGCCCGACGGCAAAGGGACCGTCGACCATGGCGCCGATGTGTTTGCTCAGCAATGTGCCGCATGCCACGGCACCTTCGGCGAAGGCGAAGGCCGCTATCCGAAGCTGATGGGCGGCGAAGGCACTTTGGCCGGAGACCGGCCGGAGCCCAGCGTCGGCAGCTATTGGCCTTACGCGCCGACTTTGTTCGACTACATCAACCGCGCCATGCCGCTGAGCGCGCCGCATAGTTTGGCCGCCGACGACGTCTATGCCACGGTCGCCTATATTCTCAATTTCAATAATATCGTGCCCAGCAATTTCGTCGCCGACCGCGATAGCCTGCCCAAAGTGAAGATGCCCAATCGCGACAACTTCACTTGGCGGGACCCGCGTCCGGACACCGCAGCCAAGGAATGCATGAAAGATTGCATCGATCCAGGGTCTGTGAAAATCATCTCCTCGGCGGCGGGCAAAGACCTCACGCCGCGGACCACAGGCCCGCTCGACAAAATGACGGGGAATTAAGGCAATGCCGAAGACCCCGCGGGAGGACGCGATGCGAAGCGGACGCAAGCCTGTGCAGTGGTCGGTGCCAACGGCCGCGACAGGTGTTGGGGTCTTGGTCGGGGCAGCGCTCCTCGCCGGCATCGGGACTGGTGCCGCGCTCGCCCAGCCTGCACAACCGGCCGCGACCTCGGCACCGCCCCCCGGAGAAGCGCTTGCTTTCGACCGCAGCAAAGGCAATTGCCTGACCTGCCACGACATCAAAGGCGGCGACGCTCCCGGCAATGTCGGGCCGCCGCTCGCCGACATGAAGAGCCGCTATCCGGATCGAAAAGAACTTACCGCGATCATCTTCGACGAGACCAAGCGCAATCCAATGACCGTCATGCCGCCGTTCGGGCGCAACCTGATTCTGACCAAGCAGGAAATCGAATCCGTGGTCGACTTTCTTTACACGCGATAGGAGCGCTGCGTCGCAATGAATGCCAACAATTTGAAACATTACCCGCGCGCGGCGTCGGTCCAAACGCGCCGTGCGGTCATCCAGGTGGCGATCGCCGGCGCGTGCGCGGGCGCGGGTCTCGCCGCTACCGCGCCGGCCGATCCGGTCAGCGCGGCGGCCGATCCCACCAAATACCCGAAAGACGCGTTCTCGCAGAAGAGCGAAGCCGACGCGATCAAGACACTGTTCGGAAAGACCCCCGAGGTTTCCGACAAGGTCAACCTCGACGCTCCTGAAATCGCCGAGAACGGCGCGGTCGTGCCGATCTCGGTGAGTACGACGCTTCCCAATGTGACCTCGATCGCCATCCTGGTTTCGGAAAATCCGTTCCCGCTGGCGGCCAATTATCCGATTCCGTCCGGCACCTCGCCGGCAGTATCGAACCGGCTGAAGATGGCGAAGACCAGCAAGGTCATCGCGCTGGTCGCTTCCGGCGACAAAGTCTTCAGCGCGAGCAAAGAGGTCAAAGTGACGGTCGGCGGCTGCGGCGGCTGATCGAAGCAATCGACAGAGAGGCGAACATCAATGGCATCGACAATTCGCGTGCGAGCGGTTTTAAGCGGCGACACCACCGAGGTGCAGGCTCTGGTTCAACACCCGATGGATTCCGGTTTCGTCAAGGACGCGCAAGGCAAACTCATCCCGCCGCATTACATCGAAGTGGTGGAGTTCGAACACGCCGGCAAAGCCGTCTTCACCGCCTATTGGGGTCCCGCCGTGTCCAAGGACCCCTACATCAAATTCAGTTTCAAAGGCGCGCAGAAGGGCGACGATCTGACGATCAGTTGGGTCGACAACAAGGGCGTAACCGATTCGCTCGTGGGCAAAATTCAGTAAGGCAAACTCGCGCCGTTGCATCGAGG
>JBARER010000174.1:0-3872 GCA_049796395.1 Xanthobacteraceae bacterium | reverse complement strand
ATCTTGCGCGTCGCGTCGGCAGTCACCGTGGTCTTGAATGCCGGCAACTCCTCGATGCCTTGCCAGCCATCGTCGAAGGCGACGCGGGCCATCGGCTCGAAACGGCCGGATGAATTCGACAGCGTGCCGCGGCCGCGCCTTCGCTCGCGCTCGACGGCAGCTCCCAACTCGCCCGCCGGCGTGGAGGGCAGCAGTGCCGGCGGGCGACGCAACGCGGATGAACGGCTCATGATCTACTCCTGCAGGGATACTAATGCCGAGGATCGAACAAAACAAGAACAAATCCGCATGAACCTTGCCTATAAACAAGCCTTGGAGCGGATTGGCGGACGGCCTATCCATCCGGCTGGACGACGTGTTTTTGCCAAGCCGAGGATATGCTTAGCGTCATTATCCCGACGCGGAATTCGGAACGCGCGCTGGTGCCGACCCTGGCCGCGCTGGTACCCGGAGCCACCGCCGGTCTTATTGCCGAAGTGCTGATCGCGGACGACGGCTCGCACGACGATACCGCCGGCGTCGCCGACGTCGCCGGCTGTAATTTCGTGACCGTCGACGGCGGCCTGGCGCAACGACTCAAGGCGGCGGCCGCCAAGGCTCGGATGCCTTGGCTGATGTTCCTCCAGCCGGCAACCGTGCTCGACACGCCTTGGACCGGCGAGGTCGTGCGCTTCCTGCAGCAAGATGCCGAGCCCCCGCGGGCGGCTGTCTTTCGGCGCGGCACCCCGGAGAGCGGGATGCGCGAATTGCTGTTGCGGCTCGGCGCCGCAGTCGGGGCCCCGCCCCGTCCCGAGCAGGGCCTGCTTATCGCCCGGCAGCTTTACGACGCCCTCGGCGGACATTCCGAACGTGCCGGCGATCCGGAACGCGATCTCCTCCGCCGCCTTGGCCGGCGGCGCATCATCAAACTGGCCACCCAGGCGTTCGGCGGCCGCTGACCGCAAAAAAGCAGAGATTCCGTTCATTCGACGCTGGCTGGGCCGATACTTGACTAAGTCAACTATCTGTCCGATGCTGTAACATGCCCGGCCGAATAGCAAATCCCGGCGCGTCTGAAACGGCCGCCGCCCCTGACCGCATCGCCACGGTGCGCGGCTTCAATCGCTTCTACACTCGGCAGATCGGCGTCCTGCGCAAAACCTTCCTCGACAGCCCCTATTCGCTCGGCGAGGCGCGCGTGCTTTACGAGATTGCGCGTGGCAATGGCTCGACCACCGCCACCGACATCGGCCGTGCGCTCGACCTCGACACTGGCTATCTCTCGCGCTTGCTGCGCAACTTCGAAAAGCGCGGCTTGATCCGACGCACTGCCGCGGCGAACGATGCCCGGCAAAGCCATCTGACTCTCTCGGCGCGCGGCCGCAGCGACTTCGCGCCGCTCGACCAAAGCTCGCAGCGCGACATCGGCGCCATGCTGGACAGGCTCACGCCGGACGATCAATTGCGGCTGATTGCGGCAATGGACACCATCCAGACGCTGCTCGGCGGCCAACCGGACACCGCTTCGGCGCCGGAACGAAGCTACCGCCTGCGCGCGCCGCGGCCCGGCGATTTTGGCTGGATCGTCAAACGCCATGCCGAGCTTTATGCGCAGGAATACGGCTGGACCGAACCGTTCGAAGGCGTTTGCGCGCAAATCGTCGCCGACTTCGCCAACAACAACGTTCCGCGGCGCGAACGCTGCTGGATCGTCGAAATGGACGGCGAGACTGTCGGCTGCGTCTTTCTGGTCGCCGACTCCGATACGGTGGCGCGCATCCGGCTCTTGCTGGTCGACCCGAAGGCGCGCGGGCTTAAGCTCGGCGCGCGGCTTGTTGCAGAATGCATCGCGCTCGCCCGCCGCGCCGGCTACCAGAAAATCACGCTGTGGACGCACAGCGTGCTCACCGCGGCGCGGCATATTTATCAGCAAGCAGGCTTCACGCTCACCAGCAGCGAGGAGCGCGTGAGCTTTGGCAAGCCCGTGGTCAGCGAGTATTGGGATTTGCAGCTGTGAAAGCGGCAGCAGGCATACGCGGCCGCCGCTGCCACCTTCCCTCTAAACCGTCGCGCCCCGCCGCAGATGCTCGTCGAGCCGCGGCATGATCTCGACGAAATTGCACGGCCCGTAACGGTAATCAAGCTGATGCACCAGAATTTCGTCCCAGGCGTCCTTGCAAGCTCCCGGCGAACCCGGCAGGCAGAAGATATAAGTCGAACCGGCAACGCCGGCGGTAGCACGCGACTGAATCGCCGAGGTGCCGATCTTGGGGAAGCTCACCACTAAAAACAGCGCCGAGAAGGCGTCCATCTTTTTTTCGAACAGCGGCTCGACCGCCTCCGGCGTGACGTCACGGCCGGTGAAGCCGGTGCCGCCCGTGGTGATGATTACGTCGATGACCGGATCGGCGATCCACGCCTTGACCCGGCCGCGGATGATTTCGATGTCGTCTGGCACAATGCTGCGCTCGGCGACGTAATGGCCCGCGGCGACCACCCGCTGCACCAGGAGTGCACCCGATTTGTCGTCCTTCAGCGAGCGCGTATCGGAGATCGTCAGCACCGCGATTTTCAGCGGGACGAACTGTTTTTTCTCGTCAATGCCAGGCATCGCCAACTCTCACGCAACTCGATCGCTCCGGCTCGGCCGGGACAAAATACACTATCCTTTATTAGCTTAGGCTTGGCGGCCAGCAATGCCAAGGGCAGCTAGAGCGCGCTTGCCGACATGGTATCGCAAGCCGAAAGCTGACCGGAATTGAACCCGTTTTGAAACCAGCGCTTCCGTTGCGCCGACGTGCCATGCGTAAAGCTATCCGGCACGACGTAGCCCTGCATTTCCTTCTGCAGCCGGTCGTCACCGATGGCGGCGGCGGTCTGCAGCGCCTGATCGACATCGCCGGGGTCGAGGAAATTATGCTTCGCTTGGGCGCGGTTCGCCCAGATGCCGGCGTAACAATCCGCCTGCAATTCGACCCGCACCTGCAGCGCATTAACCTGGGTTTTGCTCGCCGCCGCCTGCTGCGCCGCCATCACTCGCGGCAGCGTGCCAAGCTCGTCCTGCACGTGATGGCCGACCTCGTGCGCGATCACGTAGGCCTCGGAGAAGCGGCAAGCCTTGTCGCTCGAGCAGGCATCGAACTTGTCCTGCATGTCGCGAAAGAACGACATGTCCAGGTAGATTTCCTTATCTTGCGGGCAATAAAACGGCCCCATCGCCGATTGCGCCATGCCGCAACCGCCATCGAGCGCACCGCTATAGAGCCGCAGCCGCGGCGGATGATAGGTCCGTCCCATGGCGGTGAAGATGTCGCTCCAGCGGTCCTCCGTGTCGCCAAGCACGGCGGCGACGAAATCCTTGGTTTCGGCGGTGCGCGCATCGTCGGCAGGCGGCGGGCCGCTTTGTTGAACGATTTGACCGCCGCCGGACAGAATCTCGGCACCGTTGATCAAGGTGCTCGGATCGATGCCGAGCGCCCAGCCGACTAGGCCGAGAATGATGATGGTGCCGAGACCGAGACCGTGCACGCCGCCCGGAATGCCGAGGCCGCCGCTTGCACCGCGATCGTCCTCGACATTGCTGGAGCGGCGGAATTCATCCCAACGCATGTATTTGCTCCTCGAGACGCGGCGCGGCCGCGTTCATCAAAACGCAACTATTTGCTCCGGCGCAAGCAAATAACCGAATATTTCCCGGCATTTATTGCCTAGTACGAACGCCTTTTCAGTAACATGTTTTTTACCTTGGACCGTCATGATCCCCAATGTCGGTTGTAGGTCCCGCGTCGCCGACAGCGTCGCCTGAGTCAGAGTTCTGAGTCATGGTAGTGTCGCGTCGCGGGGCGTCCCTTAGGGCGCCCCGCGTTAGTTTTGAGTCTCAGGAAGCCAAGGCG
>JBARER010000173.1:0-6929 GCA_049796395.1 Xanthobacteraceae bacterium | reverse complement strand
GGCTGGAGGCGCGGGCCGGCGAGCGGGGCCGGCTCCTCTCCGGCGGCGAGCGCCAGCGGCTGGCGATCGCGCGGGCGCTCCTGAAAGACCCGCCGATCCTGATCCTCGACGAAGCCACCAGCGCGCTCGATCCGGTCACCGAGGCGCGGGTCAATCTGGCGCTTGATGAAGTGATGAAGGGCCGCACCACCTTCGTCATCGCCCACCGGCTGGCGACCATCCGCGACGCAAGCCGTATCTTGGTGTTTCGCGCCGGCCACATCGTCGAGATTGGAACGTTCGACGAGCTTTACCGCCGCGGCGGCTTTTTCGCCGAATTGGTCGAGGCGCAATTCGGGCTACCATTGTCATCATCCGCGAAGGCGGATGATCCAGTACATTAAGGACCATCGGCGATTACTGGATGCTCCGCTTTCGCGGAGCATGACAACTACCGCAGCCGCTCCAGAATGCTGACGTAATTCGCCACCGCGGTGCCGCCCATATTGAAAATGCCGCCGAGCGTGGCGTCCTTGATCTGCATGTCGCCGGCAGTGCCGGTGAGTTGCATCGAGGTCAGCGCATGCATCGATACGCCGGTGGCGCCGATCGGATGACCTTTGGATTTCAGGCCGCCGGAAGGATTGATCGGAAGTCGGCCGTCCTTGGCGGTAATGCCGTCGGCGATGGCGCGGGCGCCCTGGCCTTCGGGTACCAGCCCCATCGCTTCGTATTCGATCAATTCGGCGATGGTGAAGCAGTCATGCACTTCGGCGAAGGATAAATCCTTCAGCGCCACACCGGCCTGTTGCAGCGCGCGTTGCCACGCCACCGTGCAGCCTTCGAATTTGAGCACATCGCGCTTCGACATCGGCAGGAAGTCCTGCACGTGCTGCGCGGCGCGGAACACGATCGCCTTGTCGAGCTTCAGCGCGGTCTCGACGTCAGCGAGCACCAGCGCCGCCGCGCCGTCGGAGACCAGCGAACAATCGGTGCGCTTGAGCGGGCCGGCGACGATCGGATTCTTGTCGCTTTCGGCACGGCAGAAATCGTAGCCGAGATCCTTGCGGATTTGCGCATAGGGATTGCCGACGCCGTTCTTGTGGTTCTTGGCGGCGATGCGGGCGAGCGCGTCGGACTGATCGCCCCAGCGCTGAAAATAAAGTGCGGCGATCTGGCCAAAAATGCCGGCGAAACCGCCGTCAATGTCGGCTTCCTCACGGACGTAGGAGGCTTTCAGCAGATTGCGCCCGATGTCCGCCGGCGGCGTCGCGGTCATTTGTTCCACGCCGACGACCAGGGCGATTCTTGCCGATCGCGACGCGATCGATTGGAGCGCCCCATGCACGGCGGCGGAACCGGTGGCGCAGGCATTCTCCACCCGGGTGGCGCGCTTGAAGCGCAGATCGGGCGAGGCTTGCAATACCAGCGAAGCGGTAAAATCCTGCGCCGAGAAGCCGGCATTGAAGTGGCCGAGCACGATCTCGTCGACGTCTTTAGCCGCAATGCCGGCGTCGGCGAGCGCCTGGCCGGCGACCCGCACGATCAGGCTCTCTACGGTCTCGCCGGCAAGCTTGCCGAACGGCGTATGCGCCCATCCTACGATGCAGGCCGTCATGGTTCCTCCCGGACTTCGCGCTCCGCCGAACTTTCGTCGCTTTTCATTGGCTTAGAAAGATTGGGCTTAGAAACAATTGGGCTTTAGAAACAATTGGGCTCGGAACATCTTGGCTTAGGAACATTTGCCAATCCACACCGCTCGTCAGCATAGCCCCAATCGCCTTTGCCTTCGAGGGTTGCTGTGGTCTACATAGGCATACGACAGCGCCTTATGAATATCGCACTCTCGCGGCCCCGACCCCCACAATGGGCCCGATCAACCGAACGGACCGCGACCAGTGAATCGTAAGATTTCGTTCCGGGCGCTGCTGCTCGGCTTTGCCGTCAGTTGGGTTGGCGTCGGTTTGGTTGCCGTCACTGCCGCCGCCGTGACTGCGGTCGTATCGGCCGCCCCGGCGCAGGCCGAGTCGCTCATCCTGGTCGATGCCGGTTCCGGCAAGGTCTTGCGGGCCGATAACGCAACTTATCCATGGCATCCGGCGTCGCTCACCAAGCTGATGACACTTTATCTGACATTGACGGCGTTGCACGCCGGACAAGTTACGCCGGACACCTTATTCGCCGTGTCGCCCAATGCGGCCATGCAGTCGCCGACCAAGATGGGTTTCCCGGTCGGCACACAAGTCACCGTCGATAACGCCATCAAGATGATGATGGTGAAATCGGCGAACGACATGGCGGTGATGCTCGCCGAAGGCCTCGGCGGCTCGATCGCGCAATTCGCCACGGAAATGACCGACACCGCGCATCGCCTTGGCATGACGGAAACGAACTACGTCAATCCGAATGGATTACCGGACGACAATCAGATCACCTCGGCCCGCGATCTGGCAATTCTCGCCCGCGCGCTGATTCACGACTTTCCGCAATACAGCGCCTACTGGCACATCCCGGCGATCAAATACGGCCGGCGCATTGTGCGCAATTACAACCCGCTGCTCGGCCGTTTTCCCGGCGCCGACGGCATGAAAACCGGTTTCGTCTGCGCCTCGGGCTTTAACCTTGTCGCCACGGCGGAGCGCGGCAACAAGCGGCTGATCGCCGTCGTGCTCGGCGCTTCGTCTTCCAGCGGCCGCGCCATCAAGGCCGCGGAGATGCTGCAATACGGGTTCAATCAGAGCCCGCTGTCCTGGCTGACGCCGGCGCTGGGCAACGTTGACGCGCTGGCGCCGATCGACGCCGCGCCGCCCGATCTGACCGACGAAATCTGCGGCCGGCACCGCCATCGCGCGCCGAGCGAGACCGACGATCCGGACGCCGATTTCGACACCAGCGGCGGCAGCGCCGATGCTGGACCGAAATTTTCCGACATCCTATCGGCGCTGCGCGCACCGGGCCCCGGCAACATGTTGCTCGATCAAGGTCCGGTGATTCCGGTCGTGGTCTATACCGGCCCGACGCGCAGCCCCGACGAGATCGCCAAGCTCGAAGCGCAGATCGCCGCCGAGCCCGTCCATAAAAAGACCAAGCACAAACTCGCGGTGGCCAAAGGCGACTCCAAGGCCGCCGACAGTGCGGCTACAGACCACAAAGTGGCAAAGCCGGAAGAGCACAAGCCGCTGAGATCCGGCGTCCGCAAACCGGCCGTCGACGGCAAGAAGCACGACGGAAAGGCTGCCGCCGCGGGGTGGACGCCGATGTCGTCCTCGGCGCTGGCATCAAGCCCGCCTCCCGAACTCAATGCCGAGCCGGCTGTGGCGCCGAAGCCCGCCGCAGCGGCGAAGAAGTCGTCGGCCGCAAATATCCCGCAGTAAGTCTTTCCTTGAGCCGGCTGCGAACGCGTCGGCCGCAAACGCCAGTCTCCACTTGGCCTTGCTTGACGTCATCGGAACGGGTGACGAACGCATGAGCGTTGCTTAAGCTCGCCTTGCCATGACCGAAGTCAGCAGCCCGCCTATCTCGCCCGACCGGATGACGATCGCCGCGCTTACGGACATGAAACGCGAAGGCAAAAAGAGCGTCGGCGTCGTCGCCTGGGACTACCAGCTTGCACGCCTCGCCGATCGTGCCGGTTTTGATTTCGTCTCGGTCGGCGATTCAGTGGGCGTCAATCTGTGGGGCCGCGCCGACGTGCTCGACGTGACGCTCGACGAGATGCTGATCTGCTGCCGGGCGGTGCGCCGCGGCGTCGAGCGCGCTCTGGTGAGTTGCGACATGCCTTATGGCCCGGTGCAGCAGGGCATCGATGCGGCGCGCGCCGCCGCATCCCGTCTCGTCAGGGAAGGTGGCGCCGACATGATCAAGGTCGACGCCGCGGCGGAGTTTCCCGACGTCGTGCGTGCGCTGGTCGCCGACGGCATCCCGGTCTTCGCACAATTCGGGCTCACGCCACAGACCGCGGCCAAATACGGCATCCCCTACAGCGCGCAGAATTCGAAGGAAGCCCAGGCCGGCGCGGCAGCGGCGGCAAGGCTGGTCGAGGAAGCAAAGCTTCTCGAAGCATCCGGCGCCGCGCTCCTTGATTTCACCAATTCGGGTCCGGTGGCCGGCCCTGCCGTGGTGGCTGCCGTGAACATCCCGGTGATCGGCGGTTTCGGCGGCGGCCCGTGGCTCGACGGCCGCGTCCGGCTCGCCCACACCGCGATCGGCTACGGGGAAAAGTGGCTCGATTCGAAAACCGACACCTATTTCAACTCTGCCAAAGCAACGCTGGGCGCGTTTGCCGCGCTGATCGCCGATGCCCGCGCCGGCCGTCAAATCAAGGGCTGAGCGGGCAAGGCACGCTCACTGACGGCATCCCGCATGCGGAATTTTTTTGCTAACATCGCCACCTGAACGGTTTTCCTCCGATGGTCGATTATTACTCGACGTTGTTGCGTGCGGTGACTGCGCCTGGCGCCGGCGATGCGCAATGGCGGTACGCCGTTTACGACCGCGCCCGGCGCATGTTGTCGAGCCGGTTGCACACGTTAAAACCCCCGCCGCCGCCCGACGAGATTGCGGCCGAAGAAGCCGCCTTGGCAGCCGCCATCGAGCGCATCGAGCAGGAATTGTCGTGGACCGAGCAGGGCGGCATCGCGCCTGACGCGCGTACCCACGATCGCTTTGGTGACATCGGCGGCGAGACGCGAACGGCGCGCGAAGAGGGTTTGATCGCGGCGCCGTCGCGCCGGCGGCGCGCCGCCTGGATCGCCGCCGCGGTTGTCGCCGCCGCGCTCCTCGCCGGCGCTTACGTTTACTGGGTGGCAGGCGCGCAGCCATCACCCGCCGGAAAGACCGAAGCGCAAAACCGGCTGTTGCCGGCTCAGGAGCGCCGGGCTGCCGCGGATAACGATCTTGCGCCCGGCGTCGACGGCGGCAATTCGGACCCCGACATGGCTTATGTCTTTCGCCGCCAACCGACCTTTTATCGCACGCTCGAGCCAGTCGGTACGATCATCGTCGATAAGGCCCAGCATTATCTCTATCTGATCCAGTCCAACACTGTGGCGTTGCGCTACGGCATCGCGGTCGGCAGGCAATGCGTCGATCTCGCCGGCTTGCGGCATATTGCGAGCATGGCGGAATGGCCGCCGTGGCAGCCGCCGCCGGATTTGCTCAAGCGCACGCCGGCGCCGCTGCCCGGCGGTCCCGGCAACCCGCTCGGCGCGCGCCTACTCGATCTCGACGACGGCGGCTCGCGGATCAACGGCACCAATGCGCCGAAGACGATCGGCAACTTCGTGGCCTTCGGCTGCATCCGCTTGGCCAACGACGACGTTGCCGATCTCTACGGCCGGGTGAAGGTCTCGACGCCGGTCGTGGTGAATTAGACTTGAAGTCGAAGCATTCGCGCCCATCCGGTTGACCGGCGCACCCGAACGGCTAGCATCCCGTCGAAGCAATCCGGAAAAAACATGTCCACTGAGCGCCGGCACCGCATCGATTGGCGACCCCCCTTTTGCATCGCGGTTGTCCCGCTTTTCCTTGCCGGCATTCCTTATGTCGGCTTCGATCTGACGATCTTCTTTTTTGTCATCGCCACGTTGTGGCTGTTCGGCGAGCGCCGCGTATTGTTCTCGTTATCGCTGGCGCTTGGGATCGCGGCGGCGCTGTGCGCCGGATGTGTCCTGGGATTGCAGGCGATCGGCTGATCGTCACGCGTGCGCTAATCCAGACAAAAGCCCTTTCCGCGCACGAAGCGGCCGAAGTCGGTACGGGTCGGTTCGGCATATTGCCGGGCCTTGTCTTCCGACCAGCCATAAGGCTGCGTCTCGCCCCAGCGCTCGACGTTGCGCTGCCGCCGATAGGGCCGCAAAGCCGCGCGACGTCGATCATAGCCATCAATCGCGTCCGCCAGGGGACGCTCGGCATAGGAGTTCTCGATCACCGTCGTGCCGAGCGGCAATCGCGGCGTGATTTCGCCCGCCTGCGCCGGCCAGCCGACGCATAGTCCCGCGACCGGGAACACCCGGTCCGGCAATTTCAATGCCTTGCTCACGATGTGCGGTTGATCGCGGATCGCGCTGATCGGACAACAGCCGAGCCCGACAATGGCCGCCGCATCGATGAAGGTCGTCATGACGATCGCGGCATCGACCGCCGCATTGAAAAACTGGTCGAGGTGATCGTTCGGAAACGGCTTGCCGCGCAATTCGCATAACGCCGGCAATCGCGCGCCGTTAGCGGCAAATACCAGAAATACCGGCGCGTCCAAAATCCACGGCATGTCGGGAATGGTCGCGACGATCGCCTTGCGGGTCGCCATATCGCCAACGACCACGATGTCAGCTTGCTGCAGATCGCTTTTGGATGGCGCAGAGAGTGCGCAGGCGAATAGAAGCCGCAGCAGATCGGGGGCGACGGCGCGTGCCGCGTAGCGCCGATGCGAACGGCGCCTGGCGATTCTTGCCAGCCCGTCAAGGCCGGCAAGCTCCGGATCGATCGCAAATTCGTCCCCGAACCGCTCCTGTAGCGCCGAGCGGATCGAGCTGACGATCTCGTCATTCGCCATGCACTCTTTCAGGCTCGGACTCTTTCAGGCTCGTCCTCGGCGCGACTGGCGCTATTGCTATTTGGCCGTGCGATCCAGCAGTTCGATCGAAACGCCCTCCGGGGCGCGGATGAAGCAGATGCGCACGCCCGGACGCACCGTGGTCGGTTCGCGGGTGAATTCGACGCCCTTCTTCTTCAGATCGGCCGCGAGCGCGTCGATGCCGCTGACCGCCAGTCCGAAATGATCGAGGCCGCGATAGGGAATGCTCGGCGCCGCGTTGGTGCCGTCGCCGTCGCCGACCGGGGCGATGAAGATATTGGCGCCGCCGAGCTTCACATCGATCCGCGGCTTGCCCTCCTGCATGCTGCGCTTTATTTCGGCGCCCAGCATATTTTCGATCCACTGCGCCATGGCC
>JBARER010000172.1:0-6897 GCA_049796395.1 Xanthobacteraceae bacterium | reverse complement strand
GTGCTGCAAGGCACCCACGACAATTACAAGATCGATCTGTTTCAAAGGCTAATCGACCACATCGCCGATATAACGGGTGTTAGTCCGAATGGACCGCAAAAAGCGTCGCACCGTGTCATCGCCGATCACGTACGCGCATGTTGTTTCCTAATCGCCGACGGCGTGATGCCCTCGAACGAGGGCCGCGGCTATGTTCTTCGCCGCATCATGCGCCGCGCCATGCGCCACGCCGAATTGCTCGGCGCCAAGGACCCGCTGATGTGGAAGCTGGTTTCTGATTTAACACACGAAATGGGTAGAGCTTACCCCGAGCTAGTGCTCGCCGACAAACAGAACACCGAGATACTCGGGCTGGAAGAAGTACGGTTTCGGCGCACATTAGCCAAAGGACTCGCAATTCTTGAGGAAAAGAGTGCTGGGCTAAAAAAGGGAGACATGCTGGATGGCGAAACCGCGTTCTTGCTAGCCGACACCTATGGATTTCCCCTAGACCTCACTCAGGATGCGCTCCGCTCACGCGGTATTGGCATCGATATCGCAGGGTTTACTGATGCTCTGGACGAGCAACGCAAAAAGGCGCGCGCCTCGTGGGCGGGCTCCGGCGAGGCGGCTGACGAGGCGGTGTGGTTTTCGATCCGCGAAAACCTCGGGCCGACGGAATTCCTCGGCTACGAGACCGAGAGCGCCGAGGGCGTGGTGTCAGCGCTGGTGAGGGACGGCAAGGAAGTGGACACGCTGAAGAAGGGCGATAGTGGCGTTGTCGTGCTCAACCAGACGCCGTTCTACGGCGAGTCCGGCGGCCAGATCGGCGACACCGGCGTGCTGAGCGCCGACGGTATCCGTTTCAAGGTCACCGACACGCAGAAATATGCCGGCGACGTGTTCGCCCATGTCGGCACCGTCGAAGAAGGCACCTTGAAGCCCGGCACTGCGCTGGCGCTCGAGGTCGATTCCCGTCGGCGCGGCGATATCCGGAAAAATCATTCGGCGACGCATCTCTTGCACGAGGCGCTGCGCCGGGTGCTCGGCGATCACGTCGCGCAAAAAGGCTCGCTGGTGGCGCCGGACCGGCTGCGGTTCGATTTCTCGCATCCCAAGCCGATGACCGGGGATGAGATCGAGCGCGTCGAGGACATTGCCAATAACATCGTGCTGCAGAATTCGCCGGTGACGACGCGTGTCATGGCGATCGACGATGCGCGGCAATCCGGCGCGCGCGCTTTGTTCGGTGAGAAATATGGCGATGAGGTCCGCGTCGTTGACATGGGCGAAAATCCCGAAACATCCCGCGGCGGGAATACCCTGGGCTGGTCGGTCGAACTGTGCGGCGGCACGCATGTCAGGCGCACCGGCGACATCGGGCTTATTTCGGTGGTTGGCGAGAGCGCCGTCGGCTCCGGCGTGCGCCGGATCGAGGCACTGACCGGAACCGGCGCGCGTCACGAGCTCAACAAGTTCCGGAGCGAGCTGCGCGCCGTCGCCGGCGAACTGAAGGCGCCGATTGCGGACATCGCCGCGCGCACCGCCACGGTGCTCGATGATCGCAAGCGCCTTGAGCGCGAACTATCCGACGCCAGGAAGAAGCTGGCCATGTCTGGTGGCATGTCAGGGGGTGGCGGCGCAAAGAGAGATGGCGCCGACGGCGTGCGCACCGTAGGCAATATCAAGCTGATGGCGCGTGCCGTCGAAGGCATCGAATTGAAAGACCTGCGCAGCCTCGCCGACGAAGGCAAGAAACAGGTCGGCTCCGGCATTGTCGCGATCGTCGGCGTCTCGGGTGACGGCAAAGCCGGCATCGTCGTCGGCGTTACCGAAGACCTGACGTCGCGCTTCAATGCGGTTGATCTGGTGCGCAAGGGCGCCGAGGCGCTCGGCGGCAAAGGCGGCGGCGGGCGACCCGATATGGCGCAGGCCGGCGGGCCCGACGGGTCGAAGGCGGATGCTGCGCTCAAGGCGATCGAGGCGGCGCTCGGCGGCTGATCGAGGCGTGCGAGGATGACTGTGGGCTTTTAGGGCATGTAGGAGAGCGACATGAGCGAAGTCCAATGGATGAAAGCCGTTTGTGACCGCCTCAACGAATATTTGAAGCGCGAATATTCTGACCGCCACATAGAAGCTCAGACAGATAGAAGATTGGCGTATAGTTTTGAAATTGAATCGTATGGTGGAAACGAAGAGCCACGAGCGAGAGACCCAGATTATTATCGAACAGACCTTCTGATCTTTGAAATAAATTCGAACAAGAGTTGGATTCCGAGAGTAGTGATTGAAGGGAAACTTAAAAACCTATCCACTCATGATGCACTAACTTACAGCGCCAAGGCGGCCACGCACGCACAGGTTCATCCTTATTTACGGTATGGAATTCTAATCGCGGAGTTGCCATCAGTGCCATGGCGACTTTTTCGTCATGGCTCTCATTTCGATTTTATGATCACGTGGAAAGGCGAGCAAGCAAACACCGACGAGTGGGATGGTTTTCAGACCATGATTTCTGAGGAGATCAAGTGGTCGGAGCAGTTGCAGAGTTTGATCGAAACTCGATCAAAATCCCGACCAAGGGTGGTTCGACGCATGCTATCGGTTCAGGAATAATCACAGCCGAATCCATTTCACCAGCCATCTGCGAACCCTGGTTCCCGAGGCCCGCTGAAGCGATGACGGTGGCGAAACCTGGGCTCCGGTCAACGCGCGCCTACCCCCCGATTGATGCGGTGCGGTTCGCTTGAATCGTCACCCAGCTCTTCTCACAATTCGACGATCATGCCGTCTTCGGCGGTCTCGTAGGGCAGCTTGGCGCGCTGCGCCAGCATATCGTTGCTCATATGTGTCAGGATGAGCCGCTTCGGCCGAATGTCGCCGAGATGCTGTTCGAGCAGTGTTAGCGCCATGTGGCCGGTCACCACCTTTTCCCGCATATAGGCTTCGCAGATGAACAGGTCGGCGTCGCGGCCGATGTCAATCAGCGATTCCGTCCATTGCGTGTCGCCGGAAAAAGCGATCACTTTGCCTTCGGCTTCGAAGCGGAATCCGAGACAGGGGCCGGCGCGGTCGTCGTGCAGGACATGATACGCCGTGACATGCAGGTGGCCGGCCGCGCTACGCTCGCCGATCTGCAATTCTTCCAGCCGCACCGGAAACGACCAGTCCATGTCCTTGGTGCCGGGAAAGGCGGTCTCCATGATTTCGCCGTAGCGGGATTTGAGGCTCGGTGGGCCGACCACGGTGAGGGGCTCTTTGCGCTTGAGCACGTAGTTGGAGTCGAGGATGAAGAAAGGCAGGCCGCCGATGTGGTCGGCATGGAAGTGCGAGATAAAGATGGTTCCGATGCTGTTGGGATTGATTCCCAGCTTGTTCATTCCGACCAGCGAAGTCGCTCCGCAATCGATCAAAGCATTGATGTTCTCGCCAACGAGGTGAAAGCACGTATTGGATCGCCCGCCGGAGCCGAAGGCATCGCCGCAGCCCACGAATTGCAAATGCATGGAATTTCCTTTGGCATGACTGAAGCGGGAGCGATGCCGTTACTTCCCGGTTACATAGACTGTCCCTTGGGCGGTCAGGCTCGAAAACACAAAAGTGTCGCTTTTGACCGCAAGGCATTCTGTGACGGCCGTCACATTTAGTCCTGGTTGTATCGTGGTGGCTGAGCCGTAACCGCAAGTCTATGGATTTTAAGCGTTTTTCACGGCTTTTTCCCGCCGCAGCGGGCTTCTGGTATGGTGCCGAGGGCTGATCGAGCGAACTGGCGGGTGTCAGGCGCCTTGATCGCAACATAAACCGGCGCATTGTTCGGCTCCGGCGGGTTTTAGGGGATTTCGGGTGAGGCTTCGATCCAATCATTGCTGCGTGCTGGCAGCGCTCGTCACGGCGCTGGGGCTTGCCGGTTGCGCCGATGTCGATCTCGACAGCCAGCAGGCCTGGTTCACGAAGAAGCTGGATTTCGTCGGGCAAAAGGGTGGCTACACGTTTTCGGAATTGCAGGAATCCAGGCAGCAGCAGCGTCCGATCACAGCGAACGATCTGGTCAACGCCAATGGCGCGTGTCCGCCGCCGGCAGCACAGCCAGCGCCGCAGCCGGCACCCGGTCAAGCTGCGGTTGCGCCGGCGCCCGTGGATACCGCGGCATTGCTCGGGGGCGGCGTTGCGCTCGGCATGAGCGAATGTGACGTGGTGTTTCGCGCCGGCCAGCCAAGCTCGGTCCAGATCGGCAAATTGCCCAGCGGCGACCGCGGCGCGGTGCTGACCTTCGATACCGGGCCGAGGGCCGGCATCTATCATTTCGAGCGCGGCGCCCTGAAGGAATTTGACGCTCTGCCCATGGCGGCGGTCCCGCCGCCAGCAGTCAAGAAGAAAACCGCCAAGGCCAAAGCCAAACCGGGCAAATCGCCAAAGAAGAACGACACATAAAGGAACCCGGGGCTTGCGCTCCAGGGCTCTTACCCGCAGCCGTTACACGCAAATTTCAATCGCGCTTGCCGCGGCAAAGCGCGAAGGTTATAAGCCCGGCGCGGATTTACACCGCGCTCACATTATTCCCCAAAGGACGATCTGATGGCGATCGAGCGTACGTTTTCGATCATCAAACCCGACGCGACCGACCGTAATCTGACGGGCGCAATCAACGCGATGATTGAAAAGGCCGGTTTGCGTATTGTCGCGCAGAAGCGGATTAAGATGTCGCGCGAACAGGCTGAGACGTTTTACGCCGTCCACAAAGCGCGGCCGTTCTTCGGCGAACTCGTCGACTTCATGATCTCGGGCCCTGTCGTTGTGCAGGTGCTGGAGGGCGATAATGCCGTCGCGGCCTATCGCGATCTGATGGGCGCCACCGATCCGGTCAAGGCGGCAGCGGGCACCATCCGCAAGGAACACGCCCGCTCGATTGGCGAAAACTCGGTGCACGGCTCGGACGCGTCCGATACCGCCCAAAAAGAAATCGCGCAGTTTTTCTCCGGCAATGAAATCGCCGGCTAGAGCATGATCCGGAAAAGTGGATCCCGGTTTTCCGAAAAGATCATGCTCCAAACGAGAATCTTCGACCGTGATACGATTCTACTTCATCGGATCAAGGTCTAGGTGACGCGGTGAGCGGGATCGCTCAACATCTCAATCCGGCTCATTGGCGCGATTGGTTTTCGGTCGCCGTCGCGCAATCGGGCTACGCCGCGTTCTGGCTTGCCGTCCTGCGGATCATTTTCGTCAATCTCCTGCTGTCCGGCGACAATGCAGTTGTCATCGCCATGGCTTGCCGCGGGCTGCCGGCGCCGCAGCGGCGTTGGGGCTTGATCGCCGGCGCCGGCGTCGCCGTGCTGCTGCGTATCGTGCTTGTCAGTGCGCTCGCCTTCCTGATGCTGCTGCCGTATTTCAAGCTCCTCGGCGGCGTCGCGCTGCTGCTCATTGCCGCCAAGCTCTTGGTGCCGGAGGCGAGCGGCAGAGACGATATGCCGGCAACCGGCCAATTGTGGCGCGTGGTCGCGGTCATCGCCATCGCCGATATCGTCATGAGCGTCGACAATATGGTGGCGATCGCGGCGATCGCGCAGGGCAATGCTTTGTTGCTGGCACTGGGCCTCGCCGTTTCGATTCCGCTGATTGTCGTAGGCGCGGCCATGGTCATGGCGCTTTTGGACCGCTTCCCGATCCTGATCTGGGCCGGTGCGGCATTACTCGGCTGGATCGCCGGCGAACTCATCATGGCCGATCCGGTGCTATCCAAGCGGCTCGTAACAGCGTTCGGCGTTGCGCTCACACGACAAATCGGATTTGCAGCGCCGGCCACCGGCGCGGCATTGGCGGTCGCCGCCGGCGGCTTATGGCGCAGTTGGCAGAGCAAGCCGCGGCGATCCGACAAAGAGGCGAGCGGCGCCTGACGAAAAATTCGAGGCGCCAGCTTTGCTTTGCATAACGCTGCTCTGCCGCTGATCTCGCGCGTCCTTACGCTCTTCGCGCCGCGCCGCGTTTGCACGCGAGCGGTACGTCAATACAGCCACGGTTGCGCCGTATTTCTGCGGCTTGCTTCGCACGCAATTGGATTTTGGTTATTGGCCGGTGCTGACTTGGCGACGAATACACTTCGGACATTCCCCCAAAATCTGGCTTGTGGCGCTGATCGCAGGATTGCACGTCATCCATCATGCCGAATGCTGAGGCTGAGGTGCGGTCGTTGCGCTCGCGTCTTCACTGACATCTGGAAGAAACTAGGAGACAGACGATGCAGAAGGGCACCGTCAAGTGGTTTAATTCCACCAAGGGCTACGGGTTCATCAAGCCGGCGAGCGGCGACAAGGACGTGTTTGTCCACATTTCCGCTGTCGAGCGGGCTGGGTTGCGCTCGCTCAATGACGGTCAGGAGGTCGAGTTTGAACTTGTGACCAATCGCGGCCGCACTTCGGCGGAGAATCTAAAAGTGGCATGACTCTAAAAGTAGCGTGAGCGGAACCGGCGCGGTCCGGTTTTCGCAACCCCGGCTTTGTCACCCGGGATTCTATTTCGTCTGCGTCTCGCCCGGCGCACCGATCTGTTCGCCTGCCGGCGGGAACTTGGCCCGGCCCTCGGCGACGAGGCGCAGCGCCTGCGGATAGATGCGATGCTCGATTTCGAGCACGCGCGCGGCAAGTGTCTCTTCGGTGTCGCCGTCGGCTATGGCAACCGAATCCTGGATGATGATCGGGCCAGCATCGGTTTCCGGCACGACAAAATGCACGGTCGCGCCGTGGCGTTTGACGCCGGCGTCCAAGGCGCGGCGATGGGTGTGCAGGCCTTTGAATTGCGGCAGCAGCGCCGGATGGATGTTCAGCAAGCGGCCGCTCCAGCGCGCCACGAACCAAGGCGTGAATAGCCGCATGAAGCCCGCCAGGCAGACAAGCTCGATGTGCCGCGCACTGAGCTCGGCAT
>JBARER010000171.1:0-35448 GCA_049796395.1 Xanthobacteraceae bacterium | reverse complement strand
GGGCTTTCTTAAAGCGTGCAGCAAACCTCGGATGCCAAGGCGCATCGCGAGAACGAGAACGCCTTGTTGGCCTCCGCCGCCGTGGGCAGGAAGGCCGGTAACCTACAATCGCTGCAGCGTCGCGCGGTCCATCTCGCCGCCGTAGAATTTTTCGAGCGCAGCGACGAAATCCGCTTTGTCTTCGGCAACGCTAGCAAACAGCGTCATCGACGAGCGGAATTTCAGATCGTCCGGATAGCCGAGAATGGCGTCGATGGTGCGGCCCTCTACGGCGATCACGAGCCGCGTGCATTCGCGCAGCCGCGGCCCCAACAGCGGATGATCGAGATAGGCCTTGGCTTCGGCGCGCGAAGCGATGGCAAATCTCTGCGCCATCGGACTCGAACCGAGCCCTTCGATCTGCGGGAAAATGAACCACATCCAGTGGCTCTGCTTTTGGCCGTGACGCAGCTCCGCCACCACGACCTCATAAACCGGCGCCTGGGTGTCGACGAAGCGCTGCAGATGGAACGGATCGTCCATTCTATTGCAAACTCGCCATCGCCGCGCGTGTCAGTCGGCTTCGGTCTCCGGTACCGGCACGTTGAAGCCGTTGAGCGTCACCGAGACCAGACAATACAGGCCGACCAGATAGATCAGTTCGGCGGCGCCATGCACGCCGAAAGCCGCCACCGCGGCGCGATAGCTCAATTCCGGCAAGGTGCCATGATGCAGGAGCGAGGATGCAACGTCGTAAGCGACGCCTTCCTCGTGGGTGAGATCGGCCGGACGCTGGCCGGAGACGATGGTGGCAAGCTTGTCGTCGGACAAACCGCGCTTCTCGCCGGCGATGACGTGAGCGTAGAGTTCATAAGACGAATGAAACGCCGCGCCGGTCGCCAGGATCGCCACTTCGCGCACCGGGCGCGGCAGCGACGGCGATACCGACAGCGCCAGCGTCAAATCCCAGATCGGCTTGCCGAATTTCGGTTCGTGCAGCCAGGGATTCCATGGCCCCAACAGTGCGCCGTTCTCGGCGATGGTCTTGAAGCCGGAAAAATTCTTCTCGATGCCGGCTTTCATATCGTCGTAAAGCGGACGCTGTTCGGCGGAAAGCTCGGCGGGCGGAATAAGTGGCAGGCGCATGCGATGTCTCCTCGCGACAATGCCGCTCGGTACTCCCAATCTATGACATTTTTGCGCGGGCGGCCGGCTCCGCGATCACATGAACGCCTGGATGCCGGTCTGCGCGCGGCCGAGGATCAGTGCGTGGATGTCGTGCGTGCCCTCGTAAGTGTTGACGGTCTCGAGGTTGCAGAGCACGCGCATGACATGGAATTCCTCGGCAATGCCGTTGCCGCCGTGCATGTCGCGCGCCAGCCGCGCGACGTCGAGCGCCTTGCCGCAGTTGTTGCGCTTGAGCATCGAGATCGCCGGCGGCGACGCCTTGCCGGCATCGATCAGGCGCGACAGCCGCAACGCCGCGTGCAGGCCGAGCGTGATTTCGGTCTGCATGTCGGCCAATTTCTTCTGCACCAGCTGATTGGCGGCGAGCGGACGGCCGAATTGTTTGCGGGTCAGCGCATAGTCGCGGGCGCGGTGCCAGCAGAATTCGGCGGCGCCGATCGCGCCCCAGGCAATGCCAGCGCGCGCCACATTGAGGCAGCCGAACGGCCCGGCGAGCCCCGAAACATTCGGCAGCAGATTCTCTTCCGGCACCACCGCGCCTTCCAGCACGATCTCGCCGGTGATCGACGCGCGCAGGCTGAGCTTGCCCTCGATCTTCGGCGTGGAGAATCCTTTGGTGCCGCGCTCGACCAGGAAGCCGCGAATTTTGCCGTCGAGCTTCGCCCACACGATCGCGACGTCGGCAACCGGTGCATTGGTGATCCAGGTCTTGGCGCCGCTCAAGCGGTAGCCGCCGGCCACTTTCTCGGCGCGCGTCACCATCGAGCCCGGATCGGAGCCGTGGTCGGGCTCGGTGAGCCCGAAGCAGCCGAGCAGCGTGCCGGCCGCCATCTTCGGCAGATATTTGAGGCGCTGCGCCTCGGAGCCGTAGGCATAGATCGCCTGCATGGCCAGCGAAGACTGCACCGACATCGCCGAACGGAAACCGGAATCGACGCGTTCGAGTTCGCGCGCAATCAGCCCGTAACAGACATAGCCGAGGCCGGCGCCGCCGTAGTCTTGCGGGATTGTCGAGCCGAGCAGGCCGAGCTCGCCCATTTCACGGAAGATCGCCGGATCGGTCTCGCCGTCGCGATTGGCGGCCAGCACGCGCGGAAACAGCTTCTCCTGCGCGTAGTCGCGCGCCGTGTCGCGCACCATGCGCTCTTCTTCGCTGAGCTCGCCTTCCAGATCGAGCGGATCGTCCCATTTGAACGCGGCGTCCTTGATCAGCGCGCTTTTCGGCACGCCGCTTTCCGGCGCGTCGGTTTTTGGCATCTGGGTTTCGGTCTTTTCCGCAAGCTGTGACATCGCTTTGCTCCCTGCTTAACTTACAGTAGGGGCCGGCCCGGCGAGCGGCAAGCCGCCGTTGCTGCACCCCCAGGGTTCCGCTATTGACTGGACCCAACGCGCCCGTAGCTCAGCTGGATAGAGCGCTGCCCTCCGAAGGCAGAGGTCAGGGGTTCGAATCCCTTCGGGCGCGCCAATATTTTCAATGCTTAGCGCAAATTCGGAGCAGCAAGGAAGCGCCTGCGTCCGCCGAACGTCCGCGTTACCGCGTTTCCCGGGCGTTCACGGCGGGCAAGAATGCGTGGGTGCTTGCCTGCGGGGGCTGGATTACCAGGTGCCTGCCAAATGCCTCCCTCTGCTAAATGCGCCGGTCAATTCGCCGAGACTGCGAGTGATAGTTGGACATTGAGGGCCCCATTAGGTCAGCCGGTGCGCCGCGTATGCGGGCGTGAGCCATACAGGTGGATACAATTCGTGCGGCCTTCGCTGAGCGAGTGCAAATCGAAAAGCTCCAGATGCAAATGAACGCCTTGAAGCGAGACTGATGAATGGTCGTGGTCGAATAAATACACGATTATCTCCTGCGGATTTGATTTGCAGGAACCTGCTAATGGTGGCTGATTTCGTGCAACGAACGTTGCACACAAAGTAACACCACTATGGACGCGCAGGCGGCGGCGCTTCGGCACGGGCGAGGATTACCTAAAACAGATGGAAATGCATCAAATCCGCTATTTCCTGGCGGTTAGCGAGACGCTGAATTTGACCAAGGCGGCCGAGCGCTGCAACGTCGCCCAACCATCTCTCACGCGCGCAATCAAGGCGCTCGAAGCGGAGTTAGGCGGTGAACTCATATGCCGCGAACGCAGCCGATCGCATCTCACGGAACTCGGCCAACGGGTCCTGCCTATGCTCCGCCAGTGCTACGAAACGGCAGTTTCAGCCAAATCGGTCGCCGCATCCATGCGGAATGGGGACGTGGTCCCGCTGTCACTAGCGCTTTCGCACACGATTGGGCTCAAACCCTTCGAACCGATGCTGCAAGAGCTTTTGCGCGTTTTCCCTGGTGTGCAACTAAAATTGCTACGGGGATCGCGCAACGAAGTTGTCGAATACCTGAAATCCGGGGCGGCGGAAATTGCCATTGCTGGCCCCCTTGGCGAGGTCTGGCCTCCTCTTGATGCCTTTCCTATGTTTGATCAGCCATGTGAGGTCGGTGCGTGTCCGAATCACCGTTTGTCGACCAAAGCCTACGTCGACTTTGCGGATTTGACTTCAGAGACCTTGGTCATCGACACCAGTTGTGAGTTAACCGAGGAATTTCGAGCCAGACTGAAGGCCAATGGTATCCTCGAATCCGCTATCCATTACGTGACAAGGCGGGAGGACCAATTGGCGTTGCTCAAGGCGAACCTCGGCGTCGCGATCGTAACCGTCCCCG
Source organism: Xanthobacteraceae bacterium (assembly GCA_049796395.1). Classification (GTDB taxonomy): domain Bacteria; phylum Pseudomonadota; class Alphaproteobacteria; order Rhizobiales; family Xanthobacteraceae; genus BOG-931. The sequence continues at coordinate 31,571 of JBARER010000171.1, read as the reverse complement.
GGGCAGAAATGCATGCGCTTAGCCATGTACCTTTGAGGCAACTCGATCTTCGTCTCACTGTATCCGCGTATACGGTCGCCCGCCGGCAGCGTGGAAACGCCTCGGTTGCGCTATTGAATATGCTGCGAGCTGCGGACTGGTCTTGAGCGGAGCGCCGGGTCAGCGCCCTTGAAGCACCTAAGTCAGCGATCCGCTCCACTAGGCGCCATCCATAGCCGGAAAGCATGGATTCGTTAGCCAGTCGGCATTTCCATCAACTCGACCGGCGCGCTAATTCACAGGGCAAGTAGAATCCCCAACGTCAGCGGGATTGCTGCGCAGTAGTTCCGTGAATGACAGTCAAAGGGGTCCACTTCGTCCAGGAAGATTCGCCGGATGAGATTGGGGAAGCAGTCGCCAACTGGATGAAGATGTTGGGTTGATCACGGCGGATTGGTAGCAGGACAGGGAGTCAAAGAGATGGCAGTGAAGGATGTGTCCGTTGTGTTGGCCCATGGTGGTTGGGCGGATGGGTCGAGCTGGGCGCGTGTTATTACAGGGCTCGCGGCACGCGGTATTAAAGCGGTCGCAGCGCCGCTGCCACTGATCGATCTGGCAGATGATGTCGCGGCACTCAATCGCACTATCGAGCGTGTGCCGGGTCTGGTCGTCTTGGCGTCGCATGCGTATGCGGGCGCGGTAATTGGTCTTGCGCGCGCCGAGCGTGTGAAGGCGCTGGTCTACGTAAACTCGTTCGCCCCGGACGACGGTGAAAGACTCACTGACTTGTTCTTTCGCGCCGAGCCCCATCCGCAGGCTCCGAAACTCGCACCAGACAGCGACAATCTGCTCTGGCTTCCCGACGACGCCTTTCCAACAGCATTTGCACCCAATGCGTCGGCCGACGATCTCGCCGTGCTTGCTGCCACGCAGCGGCCGCTGCGGTTCTCCTGTATGACAACTCCGACGACGGGGCCCGTGCTCTGGAGGAATGTTCCGACCTGGTACCTGGTCGCCGAGCATGATCGCATGATTGTTCCGGACACGCAGCGCTTCATGGCCGAGCGCATGAACGCGAAGATCAGGTCCTATGCCGTCGATCACGCGCCGATCGTTACGGCTCCCGGGCCCGTACTCGACACTATTCGCGAAGCAGTCCAAGCGGTCTCCGCCTGAAGATATCCGCTCTTGGGAATATTGAACAAAACGGGAAAATCTAATGGCGTCTATCAGATACGACATGGCTGAGGTCGATGGATTTAAGGTGTTTTATCGCGAGGCTGGGAATGCGGCTGCCCCTAAGCTTTTGCTGCTGCATGGGTTTCCGAGCGCCGGGCATATGTTCCGCGACCTAATTCCGCTGCTGGCCGATCGGTTTCACATGATCGCACCGGATCTTCCAGGCTTTGGCCAGTCCGACATGCCGCCTCGCGGCGAGTTCAGCTACACCTTTGACAATCTTGCCCGCATCATTGAACGCTTCACGGAAGTTATCGGGTTCGAACGCTACGCAATTTATCTATTTGATTACGGGGCACCGACGGGCTTCCGGCTTGCGCTTGGCCATCCTGAACGTATTACCGCAATCATCTCGCAGAACGGAAATGCTTACGAGGAGGGACTCAGCGACGGCTGGACCCCGATCCGTGCCTACTGGGAAGATCCGTCGGAAAAGAACCGCGAGGCGCTCCGGGCCTTTCTGACCGCAGAGACGACCCATTGGCAATACACACATGGCGTACCCGACGCGACGACAGTGTCGCCGGACGGGCAGAACCTCGATAATTTTTACTTAGCCCGTCCGGGCGCTGATGAGGTTCAACTCGATCTGTTCGGCGACTATAAGAGCAACGTGGCACTCTATCCGAAATTTCAGAATTACTTTCGCATGTATAAGCCGCCCCTTTTGGCGGTGTGGGGCAGGAATGATCCGTTCTTCCTGCCGGCCGGAGCCGAAGCTTTCAAACGCGACATTCCGGGCACGGTCGTTCGTTTTTTCGATGCCGGCCATTTCGCGTTGGAAACCCACGCCCGGGAAATTGCCGACAGCATCCGTAATTTCCTGAAATGAGGGCGGCGCCAACACGTCGCCCCTTGGCCGAACCGAGGTCAAGGGGGAAGGCAGATGTGTAATGAATCTCGCTGAGATTTCGCAAATTTCGCAGACCCTGGGCTCAGCTGCGGTCGTCGCGTCGCTTATCTTTGTCGGTTTTCAAATCCGTCAAAACACGAAAGCCACGCGGGCAGCGTCTCATCACGCAGTCTCCGAGGCGCTAAATCGGCTCAACCTCCTTTGGGCGCGAAACAGCGAGGTGACCAGAATTTGGCTTTCCGGAATGAGTGATAGACGCGCGCTGACGCCGGAAGAGCGATGGCGTTTTGACTCAACGGTGCGAGCCTACCTGCACGTCTGCGAGACCATGTACACGCAAGCGGACTTGGGTGCCGGCGATTTCGGTATCGTTACGGCCGAAGAGAATGGCATTAAGACCGTCTTTTCGTCGGAGGGCGTGAAAGAATGGTGGGCGGAAAATCCGTTCGGCTTCTCTCCTGAGTTTCGCAGCTACGTCAGAAGGCTCATTAAGCCGCTTGAACAGAAGCAGCAGCCATAAAGCGCGCTGCGAGCGAAAACGCCTCGACGTCGGCGAGGCTGAGTTGGATCGTGCGGCCGATTCCCTGAAGGCGGTCCGTCCATATGTCGCGACCGATGCCGAATAGGAGACGGGCGCGCTCATGCATGTCACGCCATTAAACCTTCCAGTTCGCCTTCCGAGCCCCGCGCGGTTCCCTGCCACCGAAGTGGCGTAAGATTGTTCGACCGTCCGTAAATCCGGCAAGTCAAAGCTCCGGACGTTACGATCTCGCTTCTGGCCCGGACGCTTTGCGGAGGACTGCGCCAGCGGGCTCTCAAGCCGGCGTGTAGGACCCTGAATGGCAATCGAACTTCGGGGCCCGAGTTCCGCCAAGTGAGGGCAGTCTTTCCTCGCGCCGCATCGCCGGACCTGTTAGACTCCGGCTCGCCGTCGGGGATGGGGCATGAGTCGGCGCAGATTCTTAAGCGGCACGAGCGGGACGATTCTGCTGTTCGCAGGATTGATATCTGCGGCTGCCATCGTCCCGGCAACGCTGCCGGATTTGCCGGAATCGAACATCATTCAATCGAACCCGTTTCGGCGCGGCGACAGGGAATCGCTTGCGGCCATTGGCGGGGCGCTCGCTACTCTGCGGCAAGCGCTGGCGCATTTCCGCTCCGACGATGCGATACCGCCGCCGGCCGTCCCAAAGGATCTCAGCTACCTCGCCGATTATGCCTATTCCGAAACTCCGCCGGACAAGAAGCCCGCCGAGGTGGTGCTCGAATCCCTGCAGGACATTCCGGTCGGCACGCCGGTCGACGAAATCAAGCTCGCGTCCGACGCCTTTGGCCTCGATTTCACTTTCATGAAAGCAGTGGCCAGGATCGAATCCGATTTCGATCCGACCCAGCGCACCGGATCGTATATCGGTCTTTTCCAGCTCAGCCATTATGAGTTTGACCGGTACGGATCGGGCGATATCACCAGTCCGCGCGATAACGCCATTGCCGCGGCTTATAAGTTCGCCACCGAGGCGGCGCTGTTCGAAATCGACACCCACGTCAAGGCGACGTTGCTGGACCTTTATTTGATTCACCAGCAAGGCTGGCAGGGCGCGGCGGAGCACATCGCTCATCCCGAGCGGGTCGCCTGGCAATCCATGTGCGCAACCGACGAAGGCCACCAGAAGGGCGAGAAATGGTGCAAGCGCGCCATTTGGCAAAACACGCTGCCTGACATCAAACGCGCCTATAAGTCGGTCGACAATCTCACCTCCGCCGCCTTTACCGAGATGTGGGGCCAGCGGCTGGCGATGTTCTACGCGCGCTATTCGGAAACCGTTTCGGCGAAGTGATCCGCCGAGAACCAGCCTCAACGAAGCGTTAGCGCGCTCGCGAAAAATCGCAGTTAGTTGTTGAGCATTAACTTTTCTGATCGTGCATCGTTTGATGATCAATAACCGTTGTCCGATAGGACCGAAGTCTGCCGGCATTTCGGCTCGCGGCGGATCGGGCGTGCGGTTATGAGTGGAATCCCCATCGACGAGGAATCGGGCGACCGGCGCGAGGTGGGGCGCACCAAGGTGCTGCGCAATGCCAAGATCATCGTCCCCGCCCGCTCGTCGATCATCCATTGCACGGTGCAGAACATCACTTCCGGTGGTGCCTGCCTGAAGCTCGCCAATACCTACGGAATGCCGGAAAACTTCGAGCTTACTTTCGAGCACGGCCGCACCCGGCGCTCGTGCCGGGTGATATGGCGTACCGCCGACCAACTGGGCGTCGCGTTCGAAGGCGATGATATCACTGTCGCTACCGACCCGCGGCCGAGTTTGCCGGCTAAAGTTCCGCCACGGCGCGAATGAGCCGCTCGATATCTTCCGGCCGCGATAGCCGATGATCGCCGTCCTTGACCAGCGTGAGCACGACGTCGTCGCAAGCCAACCGGGCGACGAGCGCCTTGGCATGTTGCCACGGTACGTCGGGATCGGCGACGCCTTGCAGGATGCGAACCGGGCAGCCGCACTCGATCATGTCGCCGAGCAAGAGATGATTGCGGCCTTCCTCGATCAATTGCCGCGTCACCAGATAAGGCTCCGCCGCATATTGCGACGGCCTTTCCCAGACACCCTTAGTCTCCAGCTCCCGTTTGATCTCGGGCGTGAACCGCTTCCACATCAGCTCTTCGGTGAAATCCACCGCCGGCGCGATCAGCACCAGTCCGGCCACGTTCGCCGTTGCGGCTTGGCGCTTTCGCCGCAGCGCGCGCACCAGAAGCAATGCAAGCCAGCCGCCCATCGACGAACCGACGAGAATCTGCGGCCCGCGGCAGCAGGCTTCGAACACGGCTAGACTTTCGTCGAGCCAGCGTCCGATGGTGCCGTCGGTAAAGGCGCCCTCGGATTCACCGTGACCGGAATAGTCGAACCGCAGGCAGGCGCGGCCTTGTCGCGCCGCCCAGTCGGTCAGCGCCTGGGCCTTGGTGCCCTTCATGTCGGACTTGTAGCCGCCGAGCCAGAATAGCCCGGGCGGCGCGCCGCCAGATGCGCGCATGGCGATGGCGCGGCGCGCCGGTCCGTCGCCAATGTGCAGGAATTTCAGGCCGTTATCGTCGGTCACCGGTGCCACTCGCAAATCGCGGTGACGGACCATAAATCATGAACGGCACGCGGCCTATCCGCGCCATGACCCGCATGGCACCTTGTCCATTGACATTGTCGGTCACATTGTCCGTTGACTTGGGGTCGAAAACTTTCGATTCTCTGCGCTCGACCGCCGCAACGACAATAGGAGAGATGACCCATTCGCCGCCCCATGAAGCTGCCGCAGCCCGCCGCCAAGGAAGGGCCGCGCATCAACGACGAGATCCGCGTCCGCGAGGTCCAACTCATCGATAAAGACGGCGCCAATTTGGGCGCCACTCCCATAGAGACCGCGCTGGCCATGGCCCAGGAGGCCGGGCTTGACCTCGTGGAGATTGCCCCCAATTCGGTGCCGCCAGTCTGCAAAATCCTCGATTTCGGCAAATACAAATATCAGGCGCAGAAGAAAGCCGCCGAGGCGCGCAAGAAACAGAAGGTCGTCGAGATCAAGGAGATTAAGCTCCGGCCGATGATCGACGATCACGATTACGACGTGAAATTGCGCTCGGTGCAGCGGTTTTTCGAAGAAGGCGACAAGGTCAAGGTGACGCTGCGGTTCCGCGGCCGCGAAATGGCGCACCAGGAGCTCGGCTATAAGCTTCTGGACCGGGTCAAGACCGACACCGCCAAGTTCGCCAAGATCGAGCAGGAACCGCGCTTCGAAGGCCGCCAAGTGGTCATGGTGCTGGCGCCGCGCTAAGCGACGCCAAGTGGTCATGGTGCTGGCGCCGCGTTAAGCGGCGCCGCGGCGTCCCGATTGCCGGTATCCCTGCGGTTGCCATTAGGCTTGCCCTCTGCCATAACGCGGCCCTCTCGTCGCCCGGCTGATAAGGGCTGCCGTGGCGGCGACGTGCTCCAAGCACAACTCGCTCATTTTTCGAGCATTTTCGGTTCGCGCGCGTTCGCGCCCGCGGCCAAAGGAGAGCCAAATGCCCAAGATCAAGACCAAATCGGGCGCTAAAAAGCGCTTCAAGGTGACGGGGACCGGGAAGGTCCTCTATGCGCAGTCGCACAAGCGGCACGGCATGATCAAGCGCACCAAGAAGCAGATCCGCCAGCTGCGCGGCACCAACGTGCTGTTCAAGACCGATGGCGACAACATCAAGAAGTACTTTTTGCCGAACGGCTAACGCGCGCCCCGCGCGGCGCTTTCGGTATCAGGGTTTCAGATCACTAAAGGAGATAGGTCATGGCTCGCGTCAAACGCGGCGTCACATCGCATGCCAAGCACAAGAAGGTGCTCAAGGCCGCCAAGGGATATTACGGCCGGCGCAAGAACACGATCCGCATCGCCAAGCAGGCGGTCGAGAAGGCAAATCAATATGCCTTCCGCGACCGCAAGCGAAGGAAGCGCACCTTTCGCGCGCTGTGGATCCAGCGCCTGAACGCGGCGGTACGGCCGTTCGGACTGAATTACAGCCGTTTCATTGCCGGATTGGACAAGGCCGGTATCATCGTCGACCGCAAGGTCCTGTCCGATCTCGCCATTCGCGAGCCCGTGGCATTCGAGGCCATTGTCGGACAAGCAAAATCGGCATTGGCGTAACGCTTCCGTCAGGCCCGGCACCAGCCCGGCCATGACGCGCACCGGGACGTGTCATGATAAACAGGTCCTACGTTCGGCACATGGCGCGCTACAATCGCTGGCAGAACGAAAATCTGTACGGCGTTGCCGACCGGCTGCCGGCAGAAGAACGGCAGCGCGAACGCGGTGCATGGTTCGGATCGATCCACAAGACGCTCAGCCATATTTTATGGGGCGACCGCAGCTGGATGAGCCGCTTCACCGCGCTACCGCGGCCGGCCGGCGGCATTCCGGAATCGGTGTCACTGGTTGCCGACTGGCACGATCTGAAGGCCGAACGCGTCGCCTTCGATCGGAACATCCTCGATTGGGCGGATAACATCGACGATGATTGGCTTGCCGCCGATCAGACCTATTATTCCGGTGCTACCAAGCGCGAATGGACGCGGCCGCGCTGGGTCCTGGTCACCCATATGTTCAATCACCAGACCCATCATCGCGGCCAGGTTCACGCCATGCTGACTCAGGCCGGCGGCCGTCCCTCCGATACCGACCTGCCGTTCATGCCGGATCAGGCGCCAGGATCGACGGCATGACCGATACGGCGCAACTCGAGCAGGACATCGTCGCCGCGCTCGCCGCAACCGGCGACGAAGCGGGCCTGGAAAGCGTGCGGGTGGCGGCGCTCGGCAAGAATGGAACGATCACGGCGCTCCTGAAGACGCTCGGCACGCTGCCGCCCGAGGAGCGCAAGATCGCGGGCCCGGCGATCAACGGGCTGAAGGACCGCGTTAATGCCGCGCTTACTGCGCGCCGCGATGCATTTAAGAATGTTGCACTCGAAGCCCGGCTCAACAGTGAAAGCATCGACGTCACGCTACCGGTGCGCGAGGCCCCGACCGAAATCGGCCGCGTCCATCCGATCACGCAGGTGACCGACGAATTGACCGCGATCTTCTCCGATATGGGCTTTGCGGTGGCCGAAGGCCCCGATATCGAGACCGACGATTACAATTTCACCAAACTGAATTTCCCGCCCGACCACCCGGCGCGCGAAATGCACGACACCTTCTTTTTCAATCCGAAGCCGGACGGCTCGCGGCTCCTGCTGCGCACCCACACCTCGCCGGTTCAGGTGCGGACCATGTTGAGCCAAAAGCCGCCGATCCGCGTCATCATTCCCGGCCGTACCTACCGCTGCGACAGCGATCAGACGCACACGCCGATGTTTCATCAGGTCGAGGGCCTGGTGATCGACAAGCATTCGCATCTCGGCCACCTGAAATGGATCCTGGAGGAATTCTGCAAGGCGTTCTTCGAGGTCGACCGTGTCGGCATGCGTTTCCGGCCGTCGTTTTTTCCGTTCACCGAGCCGTCGCTGGAAGTCGACATTCAGTGTCGCCGCGACAAGGGCGAGATTCGTTTCGGCGAGGGCAACGATTGGCTGGAGATTCTCGGCTGCGGCATGGTTCATCCGAACGTGCTGAAGAATTGCGGGCTCGATCCGGACGAGTATCAGGGTTTTGCCTGGGGCATGGGCATCGACCGCATCGCCATGCTCAAATATGGCATGCCGGATCTGCGGCCATTCTTCGAAGCCGACGTCCGATGGCTCAATCACTACGGCTTCCGCCCGCTCGATTTGCCGACGCTGGCGGGAGGATTGAGCCCTTAGGATGAAATTCACGCTCGCCTGGCTCAAGGAGCATCTCGACACCGACCGGCCGCTCGCGGAGCTTGCCGACAAGCTCATCATGATCGGGCTCGAGGTTGAGCGCATCGAGGACAAAGCGAAAGCCTTCGCGCCGTTCGTCATCGCCCGCGTCATCGAGGCCAGGCAGCATCCCAATGCCGATCGGCTGCGCGTCTGCATGGTCGATACCGGCGACGGCCCGCCGGTCCAGGTGGTGTGCGGCGCGCCGAATGCGCGCACCGGTATGAAAAGCGTCTTCGCCCCGCCGGGCGCTTTCATCCCGGGGAAGAACATCACCCTTGGAATCGGCAAAATCCGCGACGTCGAAAGCCGCGGCATGCTGGTGTCGGAATTCGAGCTGCAGTTATCCAATAACCACGACGGCATCATCGATCTGCCCGATGACGCGCCGGTGGGCGAGCCTTATGCGCGCTATGCCGGTCTCGACGATCCAGTGATCGAGATCAATCTGACGCCAAACCGTTCCGACGCCACCGGCGTGCATGGCATCGCCCGCGATCTCGCCGCGGCCGACATGGGGAAATTCAAGGACGCGCTGATCAAGCCGGTCAAAGGCGAATTTCCCTGTCCGGTCTCGGTCAAGGTCGAATCGCCGGACTTGTGCCCGGCCTTTGGGCTGCGCCTGGTGCGCGGCGTCAAGAACGGTCCGTCGCCGGACTGGCTGCAAAAGCGGCTCACCGCGATCGGGCTGCGGCCGATCAATGCGCTGGTTGACATCACCAATTTCATTACCTTTGACCGCGGCCGCCCGCTGCATGTGTTCGATGCGGCGAAGGTGCACGGCAATTTGACCGTCCGCCGGGCGCGCGCCGGCGAGAGTTTGCTGGCGCTCGACTGCAAGACCTACACGCTCGACGACAAGATCTGCGTCATTGCCGACGGGCAGGGCGTCGAATCGCTCTCCGGCATCATGGGTGGCGAGGCAAGCGGCTGCTCGGAGACGACCACCGATGTCCTCATCGAGTCGGCCTTGTGGGAGCCGCTGAATATTGCCCAGACCGGCCGCAAGCTCGGCATTAATTCCGACGCGCGCTATCGCTTCGAGCGCGGCGTCGATCCGGCCTTCATGTTGCCCGGCCTTGAGCTCGCCACCCGTCTGGTGATCGAGCTGTGCGGCGGCGTGCCGTCCGAAGTCGCGGTCGCCGGCAGTGTCGAGCTGCCCGAATGCGTCATCGATTTTCCGCTGTCGGAGCTGACCCGGCTTGCCGGGCTGGACCTGCCGCTCTCGGAAATGCGCCGCGTCCTCGAGCGTCTCGGGTTTTTTGTCGCCGGTCACGGTGAGCGGATCAAGGTTGCGGTACCGTCGTGGCGGCCTGACGTTCAAGGCAAAGCCGACGTAGTCGAGGAGGTGGTACGCATCTTCGGCGTCGACAGCGTGCCGCCGACGCCGTTCGATCGCGGGCCGGCGCCGCGCAAACCGGTCCTCAGTCCGATCCAAGTGCGTACCCGCAAGGCCAAGCGGGCGCTCGCCGCGCGCAATCTCATGGAAGCGGTGACGTGGTCCTTCATCGCCGCCGACCGGGCCGAGCGGTTCGGCGGCGGCAAGGCCGAGCTTAAGCTCGCCAATCCGATCGCGGCGGATCTTTCCGACATGCGGCCGAGCCTCATTCCAGGCCTCATCGCCGCGGCGCAGAAGAACGCCGACCGCGGTTTCCCCGACACCGGCCTGTTCGAGGTCGGTCAGGTGTTTCGCGGCGATCAGCCCGCCGATCAGTTTACCGCCGCTGCCGGCATCCGGCGCGCGCTGGCGAAGCCGTCAGGCATCGGCCGGCACTGGCAGAAGCGCGATGGCGAGGTCGACGCCTTCGACGCCAAGGCCGACGCGCTGACGGTGCTCACAGCCGCCGGTGCGCCACCGTCGGCGCTGCAGGTGGTGCCGGGCGGCCCGGCGTGGCTTCACCCTGGGCGCTCGGGAACGATTCAGATCGGTCCGCAAAACGTCCTCGGTTATTTCGGCGAACTGCATCCGAGTACGCTCGAAGCGTTTGATGCCGACGGACCGCTGGTCGGCTTCGAAGTGATCCTGGAGCGCATCCCCGAGCCGAAGGCAAAACCGACGCGCGCCAAGCCCGCGCTCGAACTCTCGCCGTTCCAACCGGTCGAGCGCGATTTCGCTTTCGTGGTGGAGCGTGGCGTCAAGGCGACCGACGTTGTGCGCGCGGCGCAATCGGCCGACCGCAAGCTGATTACGGCGGTGAGCGTGTTCGATCTCTACGAGGGCAAAGGCATCGAGCCGGGCAAGAAATCGATCGCGATCGCGGTGACGATCCAGCCGCGCGACAAGACCATGACCGACGCGGAGATCGAGGCGCTGGCGGCGAAGATCGTCGCCGAGGTCGGCAAGCGCACCGGCGGCGTGCTGCGGGCCTGACTACCGCTCCGGCGCCATGATGTTGGGTGTCCCGCCGTAATATCGCGGCGACAAATTTTCGCGCCGCTCGTGGCGTTCGGCATGCGCGCGGGCCCGCGCCAGCGGTTTGCGCTTTGCCCTGGCTTCAGGCTCCGGCGGGGTTGCGCTGCGCAGCGGACCGAGCCGGCGCAGCGCCGCATCGGCCGCCCGTTCGCCGGACTCCCAGGCGCCGCCCACGGTTCCCCATAACGTCTCGTGCGCGGCCTCGCCGGCGTACCAGACGTCATCGGCGATCGGCTGCAGTAATTGCCGCCGCGCCGATTGGCTGCCGGGAGCTGCCGCCGACCAGGCGCCGAGCGCGAATGGATTGCTGTTCCAGCGGGTGGCGTGCTTGCGGCCGATCGCGTTTTTCACTTCGGAGCCGTACAGACGCGCCAGCCAGTTGCTGGCGAAATCGATCATCGCCGCTTCGCCCTGCGCCGAGAGGTCGCGCCCGAAGGCGCCGGCGACATCCACCACGCAGAGTTCGGTGCCGGCAATGTTGGCGAGAATCGCTGCGGTGTGCGTATCGGTGGATTTTTCGAAGACGAGGTCGTCGCTGTCGAGCCCAAGCGGATTGCCGGCAAGCTCAAGCGCGATGTGATCGTAGCTGCCGAGCGACAACCTGCCGAACGAATCGCTCGCCTGATGACTGAGATCGGGAAGGCGCAGGCTGCCGGCGGCGATCACATTGGTCGATACGGTGACGATGGCGGTGCGGGCGGCGATCGTGCCTTTCGCGGTGTGCACCGTGATCGCGCTGCGCGCGTCTATGGCTGTGGCCGGCGTCCCCAAATGAATATTGAGTCCCTGGCCGAGCGCGGCGAGCATCGCGCCAAAACCCTGCTTGCAGAATGCCGCCGTATTGCGCTCGGCGGCGCGGGCGAAGTCGAGCGACGACACTTTCGCCAGATCCTTGGCGCAGGCGTATGGACCGAGCACGAATTCGACCGCACCGCGCCAGTCGCCAAGATCGTTCGGCACCGCCTGCTCGCCGGAAATGTCGGCCTTGCGCGCGGCGTCGTCGATGGCGCGGGTGGTGCGGACCTGGGCGCTGAGAAAATCTTCAAGCTCGCCCTCGCGCGCATAACGCAGGCCGATACGCACCTTCTGGCTTTCCGGTGCCGGATAAATGTCGATGCCGCCGCGCGGCGTGAGCTTGGTGACGGGGTTGGAGTCCGGCAGATAAATCCAATGGGCGCCGCGGTCGAAGGGAACGCCGAACGTCTTGGTATCGGTCACGCAGCGGCCGCCGACGTGGTCGGTGGCTTCGATCACGACATAGCGGCGGCCGGCAGCCGCGAGTTGCCGTGCCGCGGCAATACCGGCAGCGCCGGCGCCGACGATCACCACGTCGAAATCGCTGGCGACAGGCGCGGCAATGGCCGGCCGCGCCATCAGCGCAGCCGAGCCGGCAAGGAACGCACGGCGGCTGAATTGCAGCGATTGGCCCGGCATGGTTTCCAATGACTTGCGTGTGGTCGCAGAGATTGCACGAACGGCATGGCCTCGGCAAACGGCATCATCGGTTTTCGTAAGGATCGCGCGGCCGCCGGGCGAGCCGCCGCAGGCCCGTTTGGCGGCCTTCATGGTGACCGCGGCCGCGGCCGGAATCCGTAGTCACAAGAGTGAAATCGGTGCTATGGCACTGCCGACTTTGACACTTGGCCGATGAAACCGCCCGGCCCGCGCCGGACCAGACTGACAGCATGCTCAACGCCGCCGTCGCCGCGCTCACCGACATGCTTTCGCCGCCGCTGCGTACGGTGTTGTGGAAATCGATCGGGCTTGCCCTGGTCCTGATCGTCGCCATCGGTGCCGCACTCGATCGGCTGATCGTGCACCTGGTCGGAACCGGTGGCGCTTCGATCGAGACCGCCTTCGGATCGCACACGCATTTGCCGGTCGACGCCATCGCCTGGCTTTTGTCGGTCGCGGCCGGTCTCGGCATCATCGTCGGCGGCGTGTTTTTGATGCCGGCGGTCACGGCGCTGGTCGCCAGCTTCTTCGCGGACGAGATCGGTGAGGCCGTCGAACGCGCCCATTATCCCGCCGACGCTCCGGGCAAGGCGCTGCCGCTCATGGTGGCGTTGTGGGAAGGCGTGAAGACGGCGCTGCTCGCGATTGCGATCTATCTATGCGCCGCGCCGCTATTACTGTTCGCGGGCTTCGGCGCTGTGATCTTTTTCCTCGCCACCGCGTATATTCTCGGCCGCGAATATTTCGAACTCGCTGCCATGCGCTTTCGGCCGCCGCGCGAAGCCAAACTGTTGCGCAAGCGTAACGCCGGGACGGTTTATTTCGCCGGACTCTTTATTGCCGTCTTCGTCTCGATCCCCGTCGTCAACCTGGCGACGCCGCTGTTCGCCATGGCATTCATGGTCCGTGTGCACAAGCGGTTGAGCGGGGCTCTCGTCATTCCGGCCGAGCGCGTGCATGCGGTCCGGAATGATTAGCAATCACTTCCACACTTCGTCGGCCAGCTCGGCGATCATGCGCAACTTCGCCCATTGCTCCTCTTCGGCCAGTACGTTGCCTTCTTCGGTCGAGGCGAAGCCGCATTGCGGCGACAGACATAGCTGTTCGAGGGCGGCGTATTTGGTCGCTTCCTCGATGCGGCGCTTGACGTCGTCTTTCTTCTCCAACTGGCCGGACTTGGTGGTGACCAGCCCCAGGACGACGATCTTGTTGCCTTTGGGCAAAAACCGCAGCGGTTCGAAGCCGCCGGCGCGGGTCGAGTCATATTCGAGGAAATAGCCGTCGTAATTCAGCGCGCCGAGCATGATCTCGGCGACCGGCTCGTAGCCGCCTTCGGAAATCCAGGTCGAGCGGAAATTGCCGCGGCAGACATGCGTCGTGACCGTCATGTCGGCCGGCTTGCCGGCGAGCGCGCCGTTGATGACGCGGGCATAATCTTGCTGCAGGCGGTCGGCATTGAGCCCACGCTCGCGCGCCTTTTTCAATTCGGCCTGCGAGCAAAGATAGGCCCAGGCGGTGTCGTCGAATTGCAGATAACGGCAGCCGGCGTCGTAGAAGCCGCGGATCGCCTGCTGATAGGTCTTCGCCAAATCGTCGAAAATGGCGTCACGATCGGCATAATCCTTGGTCTTGATGGCGTCCGGCTCCAGCCGGAAATGCAGCGTTGCCGGGCTGGGAATGCACATCTTCGGCATCACCCGCGTGTGGGCTTTCAGGAATTTGAAATGCTCCAGCATCGGATGATTGGAGAAGCCAAGCCTGCCGACGATGCGCGGGGTACGCGGCCGCGTCTGCACGCCCTTAAACTGTATACCGTGATCGAGTTCCTGGATTTCGACGCCGTCGAGCATGCCGTAAAAATCGAAATGCCACCACGAACGGCGGTATTCGCCATCAGTGGCGACCTTCAGCCCCACGTCCTCTTGCTGCTTGATGATTTTTTCGATTTCGCGGTCTTCGACCGCTTTTAGTTGCGCCGCGTCGATCTCGCCCTTTTCGCGCTTGGCGCGCGCCTCTTTCAGCGCCGCGGTACGCAAAATCGAGCCGACTACGTCGGCGCGAAACGGCGGTTTGGTTCTTGGCATCGGGGCGATCCTCCAAAATTTCTTGGTGTGACTATTGGCAAGAAGATCGATGTCGGACAAGCCGGGACGATCCGTTATGGGTGGGCGACAAAACCGGGTGGGCCATATCCCAATCGCGCCGCATCACATCTCGACCGTCACCTTGCCGTCGACAATCGTTGCCGGATAGGTCTTCACCGGCACCATGCAGGGCGGCGACACCACCTCGCCGGTGCGGATATTGAACTGGCCGTTATGGAAGTTACATTCGACGATGTCGTCTTCGATATAGCCTTCCGATAGCTGTCCCGGACCATGGGTGCATTGATCGTCGGTGACATAGAATTTGCCGTCGACATTGAACACCGCAAGCACAAGGCCCTCGGTTTCGATCCGCAGCGCGGTGCCCGGCGCGACCTCGTTGGCATTGCAGAGTTCAAGGCGTTTGGTGGTCACTGACATGGTCTTCTCGGCTGGTAAGCAAAGGAGGCGGAGCGCCGTTATACTAAACGCGGCGTATAAGGAAATATCCGGTTAGATTAGGCGTTCAGGAGAACAGGCGATGCAAAGCGAATCGGCCAGGATGAGTTCGGCGGCTGAGGCCAAATTCCGCATCGAGCGGCCCAATTCGCAAGCCCGGGCGATCAAGGTGATCGCGCTGGACGCGGCAAGCGAACGTATCGTCAAGGAGCTGGCGTCTGCGCCGTGGCAACGCGCCAGTTTCCTCACCGCATCGGCATTTTCCGGCGCGCCGCAACAGTCGGGCCGGTTTTCCATGGACGGCTGGCTCAACGATCTTGCCGGCCGCGCCAAGAACCTGGTCGACGAAGTCGAGACGGCCGATCTGGTCGTCATGGTCGCGACGGCGGGCGAGCACGCCGCCGCGGCCGGTCTCATCGGCGAGGCCTGTCAGGCTAAGCATGTGATGACGACGGCGCTTATTATCGGCGGCGCATCCGCGACCGACGAGACGCTGTCGAAAATGCTCGGGCAATTGCGGCCCCACGCCATGATGCTGGTCATCTCAAGCGCCGACGAATATATCAGGGACATGCTCACGGCGTTGCGCGCGTAAAAGTCATCCAGCCATGAAATTCTCCGGAGAATTGACTGTCGATGCGCCGCGCGCGGACGTCTACCGCAAGGTGCGCGATGCGCGCTTTTTTGCTTCCTGCGTCGATGGCGTCAGCGATCTGACCGAGACCGCGCCTGATCACTATGCGGCGCTGTTCGAGACCAAGGTCGCCTACATGAAATTCAGATTCAAGGTGAGCGTGCAGGTCACGCGCGCCAAGGAGCCGAGCGAGATCGAGGCCAAGGTCGAAGGCACGCCGTTAGGTATTATCGGGCGGTTGACCGCGACCTCGCTGACCCGGCTCACCGAGGCCGACGGCCGGACCAAAATCGACTATGAGGTCGAAGCGGCACTGACCGGCAAGCTCGGTAGTCTCGGCCAGCCGGTGTTGCGTTCCAAGGCAAAGGAGATGGAGCGGCAATTCTCCGCCCGGCTTGCCGCCGCCTTTGCGCCGCCGGTGGCGTGACCGGGCAAAAAATTTCCGCTAGGCTTCAAAATAATAAAAGACCGGGAGGACGACATGACCGACATCGCCGGCGCCGTAGGCGGCGCAACGCCTTGGTATCGCTCGCTGACGCGGCCGCAATGGCGCATGCTGGTCGCCGCCAATCTCGGCTGGCTGTTCGATGGTTATGAGACCTACGCGCTGATCCTCACCGTCGGCGCCGCCATGCACAGCCTCCTGCAACCCTCGCAATATTCGCAAATCCCCGGTTATGCCGGCACCGTCATTTCCATCACTTTGCTCGGCTGGGGCATCGGCGGCGTCTGTGGCGGCGTGCTCGCCGATTACGTCGGCCGCAAGCGGACGATGATCTATGCCATCCTCGCCTATTCTCTGCTGACCGGGCTGACCGCGCTGTCGTTCAATTGGATTTCCTTTGCGCTTCTGCGTTTCGCCGTCGGCATCGCCATCGGCTCGGAATGGGCCACCGGGTCGTCGATGATGGCAGAGCTGTGGCCGAACAACGCCCGCGGCAAGGGCGCAGGCCTGATGCAGTGCGGTCTCGGCATCGGCTTCTTCTTGGCTTCGTTTGTCTGGTTGTTCATGTCGGGCTTCGGCCCGGAGGCATGGCGCTATATGTTCGTCATCGGCATATTGCCGGCGCTGTTGACGCTGTGGATCAGGACCTCGATCGACGAGTCGGAAGTCTGGCTCGATGTCGACGCCAAGCGGCGCGCAGCCCGCGCGCGCAAGGACAGTGGTGCTACGCTCACGCAAACCGAGCAAGCGCTGACCCGCTTTACCGTTGCCGATCTGTTCGCCGAGCCGGAAACGCGCAGGCGCACCGTTATCGTTTTCCTGATGTCGCTGACGACGACGCTCGCCTGGTGGGGTATTTCGTCCTGGGTGCCGCCTTACGTCGCCTCGGTTGCGGCCAAAAACGGCCTGGCTGCCCCGCAATGGGCGAGCTACGCCGGCATGGCTTACAATTTCGGCGCCATTCTCGGTTACGCCAGTCTCGGCTTTTTGTCGGATTATTTCGGCCGCAAGCCGGTCACGATGGTCTATTTCGCGCTCGCCTTCCTGATGACACCGGTGCTGTTCCTGTGGACCTCGGATCCGGCCATGTTGCTGGTCGCCGCCGCGGTGAATGCGTTCTTCACGCTCGGTCAATATTCCTGGATGCCGGTCTGGCTGCCGGAATTGTTACCGACCCGCTCGCGGGCGACCGGGCTGGCGTTCACGTTCAATGCGCCACGCTTCATCGCCTTTCTCGGTCCACTGTTCGCCGGCGTCTTGATCGTGCAGTTCGGCGGCTACAGCCATGCCGCGATGACGATTGCCTGCATCTACGTCCTCGGCTTTGTCGTCACGCCGTTCCTGCCGGAGACCAGGGGCAAGCCGCTGCCGGAGTAACCGCAGCCGCGCGTTTCGGCGATAGCCGCCGCGCAATGGCCGCTCGCCGCTTTCGCGGCGGCGCGCGGCGTTCTATTTTGCGGTCATGAATCCCGACCCTGTGAACATCGAGACCGACGTGCTGGTGGTCGGCTCCGGCGCCGCCGGCATGTATGCGGCGATCGAGGCGGCGCGCCGCGGCGCGCAGGTGTTGCTTGCCGATCGGAGCTTGATCGGCCGCGGCGGCGCCACGGTGATGGCGCAGATGACGGTCGCCGCCGCGCTCGGGGAAGAAGTGCCGGACGATCCGCAGGCGCATTATGCCGACACCATCGCCGCCGGGCGTGGCCTGTGCGATCCACGACTGGCGCGGCTGCTCTGCGAACAGGCGCCCGAATGCATTCGCGAACTTGATGCCTGGGGCGTCGGCTGGGCGCGCAAGGACGGGCACGTCACCGCGACCCAGGCGCCGGGCCACGATCGGCCGCGCTGCGTCTATGTTGATTTCATCAATACCGGGCCGGCAGTCTCGAAAACGCTGCGCACGCATCTGGCGCGCAACCCCTCGATCCGCAAAATCGGCGACCTGTGCATCGTCGATCTGGTGGTGAGCGACGGCGAGGCCGTTGGCGCGGTCGGTTATCATGTCGGCAGCGGTGCCCCGGTCGTGATCGCGGCCAAGGCCGTGGTGCTGGCGACCGGCGGCCTCACCCGGCTGTATCGGCGCAACAGCGCATCGGCGAATATGGGCGGCGACGGCTACGCGCTGGCGCTGCGCGCCGGTTGTTCGCTCATCGATATGGAATTTGTCCAGTTCTTTCCGATCGGGCACTTGGCGCCGCGGCTCGTCGGCATGGACCCGATCATGTGGGATCCGTTTCGCTACAAGCTCGGCGGCCGGCTGCTCAATGGCGCGATGGAGGAATTCACCTCGAAATACGGCTCGGACGAGGACGGCAAATACGTGCTCGCCCGCGACCTCGCGACCTACGCTATCGTCAAGGAGGTCGAGGCCGGCCGCGGCTCGCCGCATGGGGGCGCCTATTTGTCGTTTCAGCATTGCAGTGCAGCGGCGCTGCGCGGCGCCTTCGGGCCGGTGATCGACCGGCTCGCCGCCAATAACATCGATCTCACGACAACGCCGGTCGAAGTGGCGCCGATCGCGCATTATCACATGGGCGGCGTCGCCGCCGAGGCGACGACGTTGGGCACCGATGTGTCCGGCTTGTACGTCGCCGGCGAAGTGGTCGGCGGCGCCAACGGTGCCAACCGGCTGTCGGGCAACGCGCTGACCGAAGCCTTCGTGTTCGGCCGTCGCGCCGGCAAAAGCGCGGCTGAACACGTCCGCCAGAAGTCAAAGCCGGCCCTGCGATTGCGCGATGCGGTTGCCGCGCTGGACCTGGTGCGTGGTGGCACCGGCCAAACCGCCCGTACCAACCCGGCCGACATGATTGCGCATCTGCAGGCGGCCATGGCCGATGGAGTGGGACCGCTTCGAACCGGGGCTAAACTGGATCGCGCGCACAGTGCCATTGCCGAGCTTCACGGCGAGCTGGGTGAAGCGCCGCCCGGTTCTCCGCGCGCGTTCGACCCCGTTCGGCTCGACTGGTTCGATCTGCGCAACATGATCGATGTGGCATCTATGGTCGCATCGGCTGCACGGGCGCGATTGGAGAGCCGGGGGGCGCACCAACGCGAGGACTTTCCGCAGATGCTGCCGCAATGGCAGTTGCATCCGCAGATCGTGCTGCGTGGCGGCAGGCTGACAATTTCCGGCGCGCCGGATGGGGCGGGCGCAACATGAGTGGAGCCGGGCAGCGCATCGCCACCCTTAGAATCCGGCGCGGCAGCGAGGCCGAGGCCGCGCATTGGCAGAGCTTTGAAGTGCCGTTCGAGGAAGGCCAGTCGGTGCTCGATGGTTTGCGCTGGCTGCGCATCAACAAGGATGCTTCGCTTGCGGTGCGGTTCTCCTGCATCAATGCCAATGCCTGCAAGGAATGCATGATGCAGCTTGACGGCGAAACGGTTTACGCCTGCACCGCCCGGCTCGAAGCCCGTGAAATGACGCTTTCGCCCTTGCCCAACAAAAAGCTCATCCGCGACCTCGTCACCGAGATCGCGCCGCCGAGCGAGCGGTTCAAATAGTTTGCAGCGGAAGAATGCGTCAGCCGCCGGCGATCAATCGTTGGCGGCGTAGCGCTGGGAGTCGCCGCGGTACGGCACGACGACCATGCGGTCGACCAGGCCGCTTTCGACGGCTTTGAGAAACCGCGGATAATCCCTGAACGACACGCAGCCGAATGACTGGCCCGAGGCACCGAGCATGTAGGGATGCGCCAGTATGCCGTCGCGGCCGTACATCTTGTCGTCGCTCACGGGCTTGAGACGAATGGCTTGCACGCCATGAAACAGCCCATCACGCAACGCCAGATCGTAGACATTGGGCGGCGTCGGACCGCGGTCTTTTCGGCTGACATAATGAGGGTCATCCATCATCGACCCCAGCCCCGAATGCGCTTCGAGTTTCTCACCGTCGGGCAGGTACACCATGCCCGCTTCGATATCGTAGATCGCGGTATGGCCGCCAAGCGCCGGCGTGACGTCCGGGCTGGCGCTGGCCATTTGCCGGCCGAACAGCTTGCGCAAGAAGCCGGTCAGCGTCGAATGCGGCGCCGGCGCCGCGTCCGCCATCGGCGGCAGGACCGGATTCGCGTCCGCGTCGGCAAGCATGAGCGGCGCCGCGGCGTGCGCGGCGGCGGCCTGACGTGTCGGTGCTGCTGCATTGTTTGCGGTGGCGCGTGCCGTCGTCGTCTGCGTCGCGGCGACAGGCGCGCTCGGCAGTGAGGCGACCCAAGTCGGCTCGGGATCAAGCAGATCGAATGTCGCGGCTACATAGCCTGACGGGGGAGCGGCACCGGTTCCGGGCAAGCCCGTCGGCTTGGCTCCAGCGGATTGCGCTTCGATTGCTGCGGCTTCCCTGTCACCCTCGTTGGCGGGCGTCAGAGCGAAGCGCTCGCTTGGGAAGCGCACGCGGCGGACTGCGTCGAGGCGGGCGCTCTTGATCCGTTCGGCTGCGCGCGAAGGCGACAAAAGCGAGCGATTTATGGAACCGGGCGCCAAGTTGGGCATCCAGCGTTCGGCGAAGCCGCCGTCGGAGCGGCCGAGCGACAGGCTGACTGGCGTGTTGGCGAGACCGGGCATATGCGGAGCCGCGCTCATGGCGGCGGCGATCATCCACGCCGCGGTCAGGGTGACCGCGCTGGCGGTGCCTGCGGCGGTCAAAGTGCCGACGCCGATACCGGCGCCGCGGCGGATTGCCCGGCGATAATGGCCTGGGACAATACGATCGAAATCAAGGGCGGTGGCGCCGGAATACGTGGCGGCTGCACTCGTCATTGCTGGCTTGCTTGCTGAGAGAGCTTACAGAGACGCTACAGCGGGCCGCTTGGCCCAGGGCCGCGTAAGCGGCGCCGATCGCTCGAAACGTATGGAACTCGGCTTGCTGGTTTTCATTGTCCCACCCCTCACCTGTAACCCCGTCTCACCCGCGACCCCCGATGCAAACAATGCAATGCATGAGGTTAAGCTGTTGTAAACGGTATGATCATGGCCAAAATCGGCCGGCTGTCCGTCGGTTTGACGACTTAGGGTTAACGCGCCGCGGCGGCGGGCCAGGTTACGGCAGCCGCCAGCCGGGCGTTCAGTGGGCCAAGTTCCGTTTCTTGACAGGCTCCGTGCGGGCGGCGCACAACGGCCGCCTCAACTTCATCGGGATTTTCAATGATTACGGAACGAAAGCCGGTTGCCTTCGGCGATTTGCGCGGCTGGATCAAGGCGCTCGACCAGGCCGGCGAATTGCAGCGTGTCGGCGCCGAGGTCGACTGGAATGTCGAACTGGGCACCATCGCACGGCTGGCCCAAGGCGCCGGCACCGGTCCGGCGGTGCTGTTTGAGAATATCCGCGACTATGGCGCCAACGCGCGCTGCCGCCAGGTCTTTACCGGCGGCCTGTCCAGCGCCCGCCGCGTCGCCATGATGCTAGGCCTCGCGCCCGATACCCATCCGCGGGAATTGGTGAAGCTCGGCCGTTCGCTCCTTAGCGGCAGCGTGCCGCCGAAACTGGTCAAGACCGGCCCGGTCAAGGAGAACATCGTCAAAGGCGACGATATCGACCTTCTCGAACTTCCGGTGCCGCAATGGAACAGGGCCGACGGCGGCCGCTACGTTCTCACTTATGGCGGCGTCGTCACCAAGGATCCCGATACCGGGGTCACCAATGTCGGCATTTACCGCGGCATGGTTGGAGGCAAGAATCTCATCCCGATCCTGATGTGGCGTGCCCAGCATATCGGTCATCACGTCACCGCTTGGCAGCAGAAGGGCCACAAGGAAATGCCCATCGCCGTCGCCATCGGCTGGGAGCCCTCGCTCGGTTTCGTCGCCGGCTCGCCGGTGCCGAAGGGCTTGTGCGAATATGACGTCATCGGCGCGGTGCGCGGTGCTCCGGTCGATCTGGTTCAGTGCGAAACCGTCGATCTTCAAGTGCCCGCCACCGCAGAGATCGTGATCGAAGGCTATCTGCAGCTCGATCCGTCGACCTATGTGATGGAAGGTCCGTTCGCCGAAGTCACCGGCTATATCGCCGGCGACCGTTCGCCAAAACCGGCGATCCGCGTCACCTGCATCACCCATCGCAAGGAGCCAATCTTCCGCGGCACCATCGAAGGTTCGATGCCGGGCTGTTACTCGGAGAACGGCATGTGCTCGTCGATCATGCGCGCGGCGACGGCCTGGAACGTGCTGGATCGCGCCGGCGTGCCCGGCATTACCGACGTGTGGTGCCCGCCGGTTCAGGCCGGTGTCAATATCATGGTGCAGATCAAGCAAAGTTATCGCGGTCAGGCGAAGCAGGTCGCCAATGCCCTATGGGGCTCCTCCGCCGGGCATGTCCGCTACAAGCACGTGACTGTGGTCGACGACGATATCGATATTCACGATTACGCGGCGGTCGATTGGGCGATGGCCTACCGGGTCAATGCCGGCGAGGACGATATCGTCATCATGCCGGCGACGTTCGGCCTCGGGCTCGATCCGTCGACCCGCAAGCGCGACCGCAACACCTCCTTGTTCGGCACCGGCAAATGGAACCGCATGCTGATCGACGCCACGATGAATCTCGATTTCGACCCCGATCCGGAATTCGACGGCGCGCGCTTTCCGCCGATGGTCACGCCGGCGCCGGAAGACATCGCCGCCGTTGAGGCCCGCTGGAGCGAGCTCGGGTTCGGTAACAAGAAGTCCTGATCCGATCATTCAACAGGCAGCGATGGCTTGCCGTCCGGCACTTGCATGTCCATGGCCGCAAGCAGGATCGCGGTGCCGGCATAATCGCCCATCAGCAGTACCAGGTCGACGAGTTGGCCCGGCTCGAACAGCGCCTTGAGCCGGGCGAAGGCTTCAGCCGTGACCTTGTGCCGGCCCACCACCTGGCGGCCGAATTCGACGATTGCCGCGTCGATCTCGCTTAAGCCCGCCGTGCTCGATCGGTGTTTGATCACCTCGATCACGTCCGGCGCCACGCCGACCGTCAATGCCTCGGGCTCGTGCGCCGCCCATTCGAAACGGCTGTCCATTTCGCGCGCCACGGTAAGGATCGCGACCTCGCGGACTTTCGGATCGAAACCCGCCTCGTGGCGCAAATAACGGTTGATGGTGCTGTGCGCTTCGACCGTTTTGGTGCTGTAGAGGTGGATGCCGGCCGGCCCGCGCAGGCCGACGATGGTCTTGCCCGGCGCGTTGGCGCGGTCATAGGCGGCCTTGCCGACATCGTCCAAATCCTTGCGCTTTGGCAGCGGCAGGCGGAAGCCCGATTGCGGATCGACGTCTGTGGGTCTGGTCATGGCCGGGCGTCTCCCAGGTTGGCATGCTCCGCCAAACGCGAAGGGCCATATCAATGCCATTGCCGCATCGGCGTTGCCAGTCCGGCAAGTTTCCTGGATCATCGAGCTCGGCGGACGGTAACGGGAGGCTGCATGTTCTTCGAGAATTTCACGCGGAGCGAAATCAAGACGTCCGGTGCGCGCATCGTGACGCTGTGTGGCGGCAAGGGTCCGCCGCTTTTACTGCTGCACGGCAATCCGTTCAGTCATTTGTCCTGGCAAAAATTTGCCCCCCGGCTTGCCGAGGAATTCACCGTCGTCGCCACCGACCTGCGCGGTTATGGCGACTCCGAAAAGCCGCCGGGGGGCGACAAGCATTCCAATTATTCCTTCCGCGCCATGGCGGCCGATCAGATCGAGGTGATGGCCGCGCTCGGCCATGATCGCTTTTATGCCGCCGGCCACGACCGCGGCGGGCGCGTCCTGCATCGCATGTGTCTCGACCACCCCGACAAGGTTGCCCGCGCCGCCATTCTCGACATCGTTCCGCAGCATCATCTGTTCAACAACATGACCAAAGCCTGGGCGACGTTCTCCTGGCATTGGTTCTTCATGATCCAGCCCTATGACTTTCCCGAACGCCTGATGAGCGCCGATCCCGATTTCTTTATCGAGAAGAAACTTGCTAAGACCAAACAGGGTTTGAGTTTTTTCGATCCGCGCGCGATCGCCGAATACAAGCGCTATATGCGCAACCCGGCAACCGTCCACGCCATGTGCGAAGATTACCGCGCAACGGCGACGATCGACTTCGCGATGGACACCGAGGACTTCGACGCCGGACGCAAGATCGGCTGTCCGGTGCTGCTGTTGTGGGGGGCGACCGGCGGGGTCGGCCGCAATCACAAGCCGGGCCCGGACGAAATCTGGCAGCGTTATGCCGCCGATATTCGCGGCGCCAAAGCGCTGCCGTGCGGCCATTATCTGTCCGAGGAGGCGCCGGAGGAAACCTATACGGAACTCCGGACATTTTTTGCCTCGGGCGAACTCGGTCCATAGCAATTCCCGGG
Organism: Xanthobacteraceae bacterium; assembly: GCA_049796395.1. GTDB lineage: Bacteria > Pseudomonadota > Alphaproteobacteria > Rhizobiales > Xanthobacteraceae > BOG-931. Next base: position 7,341 of record JBARER010000171.1, on the reverse strand, counting down.
TCTCGCAGGTGAGACAGTGCGGTACTCGCATCGGCCGATTACATCTGCTAGTGGGGGCCAAGCCGCGCTGGCGGAACGAGATTTACTATGGATGCGCAGGCAACCGATCCGAAGCGGGGCATATGGGACAAGTTGCGCGGCGGTGCGCGTTTCTGCGACCGTAAGATCGGCCTGCACCGCATCGGCGTGGCACTGAGCATCACGATCATCGCGGTTGCGATCACGGTGCTCTATCACATCTTGCGCGATCTCAATGTCGAGGAACTTGTCCGGGCCATAAAGGCAACCGACCGGCGCACGCTTATCATCGCCGGACTGTTCGTCGCCGCCGGCTATCTGACCCTCACTTTTTATGATCTGTTTGCGCTGCGTACCATCGGGCGCAATGAAGTGCCGTATCGGATTGCCGCCCTTGCCGGCTTCACCAGCTATGCCATCGGCCACAATGTCGGCGCCAGCGTTTTCTCCGGCGGGGCGGTGCGTTATCGCATCTATTCCGCATCAGGCCTTTCGGTCATCGAGGTCACCAAGCTCTGCTTCATCGCCGGACTGACGTTCTGGCTGGGGAATGCCACGGTGCTGGGCTTGGGCATTCTCGACGCGCCGCAGGCGGCCCGCGCGCTCGATCAATTACCGTTATGGGCCAACCGAGTCATCGCGCTGGCGATACTGGCGATGCTCGCGGCCTATGTAATCTGGGCCTGGGTGAAGCCCCGGGTCATCGGCCGCGACGGCTGGCAGGTGACGCTGCCGGGCGGCCCGCTGACGCTAATTCAGATCGCAATCGGTATTGTCGATCTCGCTTGCTGCGCCGCCGCCATGTACATGCTGGTGCCGGACCAGCCCAATCTCGGTTTCGTCACGGTCGCCGTCATATTCGTTGCCGCAACCCTCCTGGGCTTTGCCAGTCACGCTCCGGGCGGATTGGGAGTATTCGATGCCGCCATGCTGGTGGCGCTGTGGCAGTTCAACAAAGAAGATCTGTTGGCCGGCCTGCTGCTGTTCCGGCTGTTGTACTACATCGTTCCGTTCGTGCTCTCGCTATTGGTTTTGGCGACGCGCGAAATTGCGTACAGCTACGCATCGCGGCGCCTCCCCAAGCCGGCGCTGCCGCCGCCGGCGAGCCCGCAGGCCGATCGGCGCCGCGATCCGTGCGGCGGCCGCTAGCCGAGAATTCGCGCCAAATAAAAGAGGCCAGATTTTCATCCGGCCTAAAAGTTCGTGCAAAATTGCAGGCCGGGATTTTCATCGGGCGCGAAAGCTTGTGCAAAAAAAGAGGCCGGATTTTCATCCGGCCTCCGTTCGAGAGTTAAGACTGGGCGGACGCCCTGTTAGTTCGACGCGGTTTTCCAAGCGTCTGGAATTTCCTTGTTCCAATGGTCTTCGATCTGCTTCACGACTGCGTCCGGCAGCGGCACGTAATCGAGCGCCTTGGCCTGGTCCTGACCCTTCTTCAAGGCCCAGTCGAGGAACTTGAGCGCCAGATGATTCTGGTCGGGCGGGCTGTCCTTGCGCAGCAGCATGTAGGTCGCCGCAGTGATCGGCCAGCTCTTGTCGCCGGGCTGATTGGTGAGGATCAGATAAAAGTCCTGCACCTTGGTGAAGTCGGCATTGCCGGCGGCGGCCTGGAACGCGTCCATGGTCGGCGTGACGGTCTTGCCGGCTTGATTGACCATGTTGGTGTAGACCATGTGGTTTTCAATCACGTAGGCGTATTCGACATAGCCGATCGCGCCGTCCACTTGCTGGACATAGGAGGCGACGCCGGGGTTGCCTTTGCCGCCAACGCCATTCGGCCAATTGACCGCGGTGCCTTCGCCGACCTTGCTCTTCCAATCCGGGCTGACCTTCGACAGATAATCGGTGAAGTTGAAGGTGGTGCCGGAACCGTCCGACCGATGCACGGTGGTGATTGCCTGATGCGGCAGGTTGACGTTGGGATTGAGTTTCTTGATTGCCGGATCGTCCCACTCCTTGATGTTGCCGAGATAGACTTGCGCAAGGGTGGGGCCGTCAAACACCAGTTCGCCCGGCTTGATGCCGGCAAGATGCACGACCGGGGTGATCGAAATGATCACTTGTGGGAACTGCACCAAGCCCTCTTTGGCGACGTCTTCGGGATGCAACGGCATGTCGGTGTTGGCGAACAAGACCGTCTTTGCTTCTATCTGCTTGATGCCGCCGCCGGAGCCGATGGCTTGATAATTGACCGTGTCGCCGGTCTCCTTGGCGTAGGTGTCGGCCCACTTGGACAGGACCGGATATATCGCGGTCCCGCCTGCGCCGGTCAGACTTGCGGCGTGAGCACTGACCACAAAGGATACTGTTGCAGCCGCAACGGCTGCAGCTAGATGTTTTCGCATGCTTTTCCCTCCTGCTGAATCACCATCGAACCGGGCATTCGCGAAGGGCGTCCGTCGCCCCATGCCCGATGGGAGGGCCCTTACTAGGGTTTGTATTATTTCAGTTTGATGACAAAGGAACGGCGGTTTGAACCGGATGCTGTTTGGTGGTCGCAGCAAGCGAAAATTGTTCCGTAAAAATAGATAGATGCCCGTCCGGCAGGGTGCGACAAAAATCTTTCTCCACCGGGGAGCGGCGCCCGGCGCGCCGGCAAGCCTTGCCCGAACGTAGCTTGCAGCGCATATCTCAAGCGATGGTGAACTACGGCCCCGACCGATCCGACGCCGTCTTCCGCTTTGCGGCTCCGCGCTTCCCATGAGCTTGCTCGAAGACCGGACGTTGCTCATTGCAAAGCGCGGCGGCGGCTTCGTCATTCTTGCGGCGGCGATTGTCTTCGCCGCTTTGGCGATTGGCGGCGCACTGCCGTTCCCCTATGCCATTGGCGGTTTCGCGATCGTCGCCGCCGCCGCGCTGCTCGCGGTTCGCACGGCCAAGGAGGATGATCGTCTCACCCAGCCGGCGCCTATTTTGGAACGCAGCGACGACTTTCTGCGCGCTGTCGTTGCCGGGCTGCCGGATCCCGTCGTCGCGCTCGACCGGGACGGCCGGGTGCTGGCGCTCAACGAGCGCGCGCGCGTGCTGGCGCCGGCTTTACGGCAGGGCGAGCCAGTGGCGTTCGCGCTGCGCAATCCAGAACTGATAGAAGCCATCGGCCGTGCCGCGACCGACGGCGAAGAACAGCGCGTGATCTATTCGGAACGTGTGCCGCTCGACCGCTGGTTCGAGACGATCGTGATGCCGGTCCAGCGCGAACCCGGCGTCACTAAGACGGATTTTGTCCTGATCACCTTTCATGATCTCACGCCGTTGCGCCGGGTCGAGGAGATGCGCGCCGATTTCGTCGCCAATGCCAGCCACGAATTACGCACGCCGCTCGCCGCGCTGTTGGGATTCATCGAGACGTTGCAAGGCTCCGCGCGCGAGGATGCCAAGGCGCGCGAACGTTTCCTGGCCATCATGCAGGAGCAGGCGCGGCGCATGGCCCGCCTGATCGACGATCTGTTGTCGCTGTCGCGCATTGAACTGAATGCGCACCGCCGCCCCGACACGCCCGTGGACCTCGTACCGATCGTCCGGCAGGTCGTCGACGGGTTGGAAACGCTGGCGCGCGACCGCGGCGTTACCGTCGCCATCGCCGCGGCCGGCGGCCTGCGGGTGCTGGGCGATCATGACGAGCTCGTGCGCATTTTCGAGAATCTGGTTGAGAATGCGCTCAAATATGGAGCGGCCGGCCGGCGCGTCGATCTCAAGATCGAGCCCGGCGTTTCCGCCGAGGGCGAAGCCGAAGCGCTGGTCAGCGTGCGCGATTACGGGCCCGGTATCGCCCCTGAGCATTTACCGCGGTTGACCGAGCGGTTTTATCGCGTGGACGTCACCGAAAGTCGTGCCCAAGGCGGCACTGGGCTAGGCCTGGCGTTAGTGAAGCATATTCTCGCCCGTCATCGCGGCCGGCTGACGATCGACAGTGCACCGGGTGAGGGCGCCACCTTCACGGTTCATCTGCCGACCCCGGCCCAATTGCGGCCGCGATAAAAGCGTAGCAATATCAGCTATTTAATTTGTCATCCTATTGTCATATGAGCCTCCTAGAAGATTTACCAACGAACCTACGCAAATCTGCACACCGCGGGGGCCGGCGGGCAATCCCGGTCGGATGATCCGGCTTCGACCTTCGTGGGGCGTAACAGCAGCGTCAAATAGAGCTATTCGCCGAGACAAGACGACACGGATCAGCCTCCGCGTCGTTCGACCACTCTTTCTACTGCGGCCGGCGCGCCGAGCGTCGGGCAGCGGCTCTGGTTTGAGCAGGCGCTGCAAATCTGCCGGTGGGCGCCGCAGGCGCCCTTAAGTCGGAGGTATTTCGTGGTGGACGTAGCGCTGCGGTCGAGTTCGGCTCTTTCGGACGAGAGTGCGTCGCGCGCCAAGGCGCTTGCGCGGATGCGCTTGAGCGACGTCACGTTCCGCCAAATGACCCGCGTTGCCGCGATCGGTGTGCTGCTACTTCTCAGCGGCGTCATCTTTTCGCTGATCATGGGTTCGCTGCCGGCGATCAGGAAATTCGGGTTTCATTTTCTTTACTCTGAAGAATGGAACCCGGTGACCGACGATTACGGCGGCTTGGCGTCGATTTACGGAACGCTGATCACCTCCATTGTCGCCATGGTGATCGCCGTGCCGGTCGGCTTGCTGATCGCCTTCTTCCTGACCGAACTGTGCCCGCTCTGGCTGCGCCGGCCGATCGGCATCGCCATCGAACTGCTCGCCGGTATACCGAGCATCATCTACGGCATCTGGGGCCTATTCATTTTTGCTCCGGTCCTGCAGCAAACCTTGCAGCCGTTTCTGATCGACACCCTCGGCAACATTCCCCTCGTCGGCTTCCTGTTCGCCGGGCCACCCTTCGGCATCGGTATGCTGACCGCGGGATTGATCCTTACCATCATGGTGCTGCCGTTCGTCACTTCAATCTCGCGCGATGTGTTCGAGGCCGTTCCGTCGGTGCTCAAGGAGGCCGCCTACGGATTGGGCTGCACGAGGTGGGAAGTCGTGCGCAATGTCGTCCTGCCCTACACCCGGGTCGGCGTCATCGGCGGCGTGATGCTCGCGCTCGGCCGGGCGCTGGGCGAAACCATGGCGGTCACATTCGTCATCGGCAACGCGCATTCGATTTCGGCCTCTTTGCTGGCCCCGGGCACCACGATCTCCGCCACGATCGCCAATGAGTTCACCGAGGCGGTGGGCGATCTTTACACGTCCGCGCTGATCGAGCTCGGTCTCATCCTGTTCGTCATCACCTTCATCGTCCTCGCGATCGCACGCTATCTGCTGATGCGGATCGAGCGCCGGATCGGATAGCATCATGCCGGACCAGGTTTTCAACATCCGTTATTCAGTCCGCCGGCAGCGCGATATTGCGGCTTCGGTCCTGGCATTGGCCGCGACCGCGTTCGGCATCGGGTGGCTGGTCCTTATCCTGGGCTCGCTGCTTTGGCACGGCTTTTCCGGATTGTCGTTGTCGGTGTTTACCCAGATGACGCCGCCACCGGGCGCGATGGGCGGGCTCCTCAATCCGATTGTCGGCAGCCTCATCGTCACCACGTTGGCCGTGATTATTGGCACGCCGATCGGAATTCTCGCCGGCACTTATCTGGCGGAATACGGTCGCTACGATCGCCTGAGCAGCGTCGTCCGTTTCATCAACGATATCCTCCTGAGCGCGCCCTCGATCGTCATCGGCCTGTTCATCTATCAGGTGATCGTGGCGCCAATGGGCCACTTCTCCGGCCTCGCCGGCGGCGTCGCGCTTGCCGTCCTGGTGATACCCGTCGTCGTACGCACCACCGAGGACATGCTGACGCTGGTGCCGAATGCGCTGCGCGAAGCGGCCACCTCCATCGGCCTGCCGCGCTCGATGTCGATCACCCGAATCTGTTATCGGGCGGCGCGCGCCGGCATGGTGACGGGCGTGTTGCTGGCCGTCGCCCGCATCAGCGGCGAGACCGCGCCGCTGCTTTTCACCTCGCTTAACAATCAGTTCTGGAGCTGGAACCTCAACGCGCCGATGGCCAGCCTGCCGATCGTCATCTTTCAGTTCGCTCTCAGCCCCTATAAGGAATGGCAGGAACTGGCTTGGACGGGCGCTCTCATCATCACTCTCGCCGTACTCGCTCTGAGCATCGGCGCTCGGGCCCTCGTCGCAACCGGAAAACAGTCATGAGCATGGGCGTTGCCTCGGTCTCCGTTCCACCCGTCAGTCATGTGGCGAGCGACCGGTCCGGGTTGGCCGATAAGATCACGATCCGTGACCTCAACTTCTTCTACGGCGAAGCACGGGCGCTGAAATCGATCGGTCTTTCGCTCTACCAGAACAAGGTGACGGCCTTTATCGGCCCGTCGGGATGCGGCAAATCGACATTGCTGCGGGTTCTCAACCGCATGTACGACCTCTATCCGCATCAGCGCGCTACCGGACAGGTCATGTTCGACGGCGAAAATATCCTGTCGCCGAAGCAGGACCTCAATCTTTTGCGCGCGCGCATCGGCATGGTGTTTCAGAAGCCGACGCCGTTTCCGATGTCGATCTACGAGAACATCGCTTTCGGCATTAGGCTGTACGAAAAGCTGCCGAAGTCCGAGCTCGACGGTCGCGTCGAAACGTCGCTCCGCCGTGCCGCCTTGTGGGAAGAGGTCAAGGACAAACTCAACGCCAACGGCCAGAGCCTGTCCGGCGGTCAGCAGCAGCGGCTGTGCATCGCCCGCACCGTCGCCGTGCGCCCGGAAGTAATCTTGTTCGACGAGCCTTGCTCGGCGCTCGATCCAATCTCGACGGCCAAGATCGAGGAATTGATCGACGAGCTGACGGACGACTACACGATCGCGATCGTCACGCACAATATGCAGCAGGCCGCGCGCGTCTCCGAGTTCACTGCATTCATGTATCTCGGCGAACTGATCGAGTTCGACTCCACCAGCAAAATGTTCACCGCGCCGTACGATCAGCGCACGCAAGACTATATCACCGGCCGGTTCGGGTAACCGACAAGCGACCAAGTGAAAACGTTCAGGTGAAAAACCAATGACCGATGTTACCACCACGCGAGTCGATCACACCGCCAAGGCGTTCGACACCGACTTGCAGGAAATCACCCGCAAGGTCGCCGAGATGGGCGGAATGACGGAACGACAGATTGCGGATTCGGTCCAGGCTCTGGTCGACCGCGACGTCGAACTCGGCGAGCGCGTGATCTCCATGGACCCGGCGATCGACACGCTGCAGCGCGAAATCGAGGAAAAGGCCATTCTCACGATAGCGCGCCGGCAGCCAATGGCAGTCGACTTGCGAGAATGCATCGGCGCGCTGCGCGTCTGCAACGATCT
>JBARER010000170.1:0-28075 GCA_049796395.1 Xanthobacteraceae bacterium | reverse complement strand
TCATCGCCGACGAACCGACCACCGCGCTCGACGTCACCATGCATGGACCGATCATTCGGCTGATCGCCGACATGCAGCGCGACCATGGTACCGCCGTCATTTTCATCACCCACGACCTCCGGCTTGCGGCGCAAATCTGCGACGATATCGTCGTCATGTATGCCGGCCGTGCGGTGGAGCGCGGGCCTGCGCGCGCGGTTTTGTCGAACCCCGCTCACCCCTACACGCGCTGCCTTCAACTCGCCAATCCGTCGATGCGCGCCGGCCGCCGCGCGCTTTATGTGATGCCGGAGCAGATGCCGAGCCTGCACCAGCTAGCCGGCATACCCGGCTGCCACTTCGCGCCGCGTTGTCCGCTTGTGACGGCGGAATGTCGCGACACGTCGCCGCCGGACGTTATGATCGCGGAAGACCGTAGCGCCGCTTGTATCCACGCCGCGGCGGCGGCGAGCATCGCCGCGGCCGCCGTACTCGACGCCGGAGCGCCCGCGTCCGCACGCACATTGCTGGACGTTGACCGGCTGGAAAAACACTACACCGTTGGTGGCCGGCTGTTCGGTCCAGCCCGTATTGTGACGGCCGTCAAGACTGCTTCGTTCCGTATCGCGGAGGGTGAGTTCGTCGCGCTGGTCGGCGAGAGCGGTAGTGGGAAGAGTTCGATTGCGAAGCTTCTGGCCGGCCTTGAGCCGCCGTCCGCAGGACGCATCGTGCTCAACGGCGAGGATGTGAGCGATCGGACGCGGCGGCACAGTTCGAAATATGCCGCAAGCGTACAAATGGTATTTCAGGATCCCAATGCGGCGCTCAATCCGCGCCGGCGCGTCGCCAGCATCGTCACGCAAGCGATGGAGGCAGGAAAAACGCACGCGACAACCGCAGAGCGGCTTTCGCGTACGCGGGAACTGCTGGCCGAAGTCGGCATCCCGGCCGATTTCGCCGCGCGACTGCCAGGGCAACTGTCCGGCGGCCAGCGTCAGCGTGTCAATATCGCGCGCGCTCTTTGTAACCTTCCGAAGCTTCTGATCGCCGATGAGATCGTTTCCGGATTGGATGTTTCGATACAAGCGCAGCTTTTGAACCTGTTAGCGCGCCTGCGCGCCGAATTCGGTTTCGCTATGCTGTTCATCTCGCACGACCTGTCGGTGGTGCGTCATTTGTGCAGCCGCGTGCTGGTCATGTATCGGGGCGAAATCGTCGAGCAGGGACCGACCGAGACCGTATTCGCAGACCCGCAGCATCCGCATACGCGCGCGCTGATTTCCTCGGTGCCGCCGGATGAGCCCGGTGTGACGTGGCAGCTGCTGCAAGAAAATTAGGGTTCGACTCGCTGTCAATGGTTCAGAAATTCCTGAAGTGCTTGGGACGACGGGAGGGCAAAGCCTGACTGTGGATGGCGGCTTGCCGTTGGAAATCCGAGGCGCTTCAACCTCACTGCCATCTCAGCAGCTTTGATTACAACCGTCACTCCGTTGATAATCGGGGCGCCGTCGACGTTGGCGCGCGGATCATCGCCGAACAGCATCATCGGAATGCCGCCAGTCGGTACGATGATGTCGGCACCAGCATCGATCAGGCGCCGCGCCTCGCCCTCGAAGAGAGCCCACAGCTCCGCCTTTTTGGCTGGTGCGGCGAAAGCCTCCATATAGTCCGCGATATTGGCGTTGATGGCGCGAATTCCGGCGATGCGTTGTTGCAGCCCATAACGATGAATCTGCTCAGCGTGAGTCGGGATGAAGGAAGGATTGATCGCAAGCAACCCGAGCTTTCGGCCCATCGTACAGGCATGCAGCAGAGTCGCCTCGCCGAGGCCAAGGACAGGGATATTCGTCGACGCACGCGCGTCGTACAGGCCGACGTCTTGAAAATGATTCATGAAGAAGACGTCGTAATTCTCGCGCTCGGCCTGGATGGCGCCACGTATCACCTCGCGCGAGAAGCGATGCTCGGACAACGCATGAACTGTCGTGACCGAGGGCGTCATGGTTTTAAATTCCAGCTCGAAGTCGAAATCGCAGCAGGCCTTCATGTGCGGCAGCAACGCCGCAAGATAATTGTGGTGGGCGACCTGATCCGTGGCGCCCTGCGCCCAGATGCGAAACGTCTTCTTTGTGGTCAATTCGGCCTCCCAATGCTTTAGTATATGACCATGAGCACATGCCTGTTTTTGACATTCACGTCCGACAGCGGCGTCGCTGCAGACGACTTGGCGCACTTAACAGGATTTCTTCGCGCCACACCCAAGCTCGCCAAGGCCTTGCTGCACACGCCGGCCAGCACCCGCGACCCGTATGTGCAGGATGGCCCCTCGCCTTCGCTGATATTGCAGCTTTATTTCGCGAATCTTCCCGACCTTGAGGCATCAGCCTCGCGCCCCGGCTATCTGCAAGCGCTAACCTCATGCAATGATTTCCCGGGGTTAGCACAGGCCGAAGCCTCCCAACAGGCGATGTTGGTACGGCCGTTTGCGGTGCCGGACCCCGCTTTGCAAACGCCGCCCGGCGAGCCTTATTGCACCTATCTTGTCTCTTATGAAGGCGAAGCCGAGGATTTGAATGCCTGGCACGCACATTACTTTGAAAATCACACCCGGCACATGGCGATGTTTCCCGGCATCCGCGAACTCGAAGTTTACACACGCCTCGACTGGGTGAGTACGCCGCCGTGGCGGCGGCTCAATTTCATGCAGCGGAACAAAGTCGCGTTCGATAACCCGGCGGCGCTGAAAGCGGCTCTTAATTCACCGGTGCGCCACGAGATGCGCGCCGATTTCGAGACCTTCCCCACCTTCACCGGGCCAAACAAACACTTTGCCATGGCGACGCGGCTCGTACAGCCGTGATCTCAAAACTGCGGGATACGCGGTTGCATCATGACGCAATCGCGGGCGGTCTAGAACGGCAGGGTGTGGACGAGCCGCAATTTGACAGCGAGCACGGAAATGCCCGGTGCGATCGATCCGCTGCGGGACGCGGCAAAGTCCTTGTCAGTGTGAATCGGCACGGAATACGCAGCGGTTCCCGCAACGGCGCTGCTCCCTCAGCGCTATTGCGCGCTTTGCTCGCATGGTGCGACAAAGTCCGGTGACTTTTCCTGGCTGGGGAGCGCTCATGGCCGCACCGTCCCGTCCCGCCCGCATTTGGTACCAGAGCTTCGTGCATCCGATCGAGCAGGCACCCTATATCGAGCGATTGCAGGATTATCTCGACAAGGCGGCCGGCGCCGAGACGAAATTCGAGGTTCACGGCCTCGATCCTCCGGACCGGCATTTTCACCCGCTGACCGAATTCCGCTGTGCGGCCCAGACCATTCGCAACGCGCTCGAGGCCGAGCGCGCTGGCTACGATGCCTTCGTAATCGGCCACTTTCAGGAACCGGGCCTTATCGAAATCCGCGGCGCGCTAGACATTCCGGTGATCGGGCTTGGCGAGTCGAGCATGCTGACCGCCTTGAGCATGGGCGGACGACTCGGGCTCATCACCATTGATCCAGCTTTCATCGACTGGCACGAGCGGCAGATCAGGATGCATTGTCTTGACCGGCGGGTGGTCGGCGTGCGCGCTGTGCACATGGACCTGCCCGCATTCATGCGCGCGTTCACCGACGAAGAGAGCTACGCGAGTGTTCGCGCCGATTTTAACGAACAGGTCCGGCCCCTGGTTGCCGCCGGCGCCGAGGTGATCATTCCGGCAGGCGGACTGCCGATGCTGCTCTTTGCGCGCGAGTGCCCGTTCCTTATCGATGATGCCCTGGTGCTCAACGGTATCGCGGTCGCGGTCAAGGCCACCGAAATGGCACTTTCGCTCAAAGGCTTGATCGGAACGGTCGTGAGCCGCCGCGGCACTTACGCCAAGGCCTCGCCTGCCTGCATCGACGAATATTTGCGCGCCCGCTGGTGAATTGCCTTCGGGAATTGACTAGATTTTTCCGGGCGGCAACGAAACAGGGCATCTCGGCATGAACGCTAATCCCACGGTTGCTTCGGTCGTCGCCGGCGACCTCGCCCGCTACGGGGCACGACGCTGCTTCGGTCTCCTCGGTACCGCGAATTTCAAGGTAACGCATGGTCTCGTCGAAGCCGGCGTCGATTTCATTGCCGCGCGTCATGAATGTAACGCGGCAAGCATGGCCGACGCCTATGCCAAGGCGACCGGCGAATTAACGCTGTGCAGCGTACATTCCGGTCCAGGCTTGACCAATGCGCTGACCGGCATCGGCGAGGCGGCAAAAAGCCGGACCCCGCTCGTCGTGCTGGCGGGCGACGTGCCAAGCGGGGCGGTAAAGAATAATTTCTATATCGAGCAAAGCGAGATGGTACGTGCAGTCGGCGCCGTTGCGGAGCGTCTGCATACGCCAACTTCCGCTCGAGAAGACACGCTGCGCGCCGTCACCCGTGCATTGCGCGATCGGCAAACCGTAGTACTAAGCATGCCGCTCGACGTGCAAAATGCGCCGTTCAGCTCGAACCTGCCGCCGCTCGAACTGCCGGCCGCACCGGGTCGTCTATATCCCGATCCGCAGGCGGTCGAACGGCTGGCTGACGCGCTGATGGACGCCGAGCGCCCGCTCGTCCTCGGCGGCCGCGGTGCCGTGATATCGGATGCCGAAGCGATTTTAGTCGCGGTGGCCGATCGCCTCGGCGCGCTGCTTGCAACGTCGGTCTGTGGGCACGGCCTGTTTTCCGACAATTCCTTTTCGCTTGGCATCAGCGGCGGCTTTTCGTCGCCGGTTGCCGATGAACTTATTTCCGAGAGCGATTTTATTCTCGGGTTCGGCGCAAGCTTCACGCAATGGACCACAAAGCGGGGCAAGCTGATCGGGCCGGGCGCCGTGGTCGCGCAAATCGATGTCAGCATGCCGGCGCTCGGCTATCAGATGCCGGTGCAGCACGCCATACACGGTGACGCGAAGGCAACCGCGCAAGCCCTACTTGCTGCGCTTGAGCGGCGCGGATTGAACACGCCAAGAGAAGGCCGCCGCAGCCAGGCAATGCGCGAGCGCATCCGTGCTGGCGGCAATCATCATTTCCCGCATCCGGACGAGTCCTCGGACGAGTTCATCGATCCACGCACGCTGAGCAAAGCGGTCGACGCCATTCTGCCAACCGATCGCGTGGTAGCCTCCGACTCCGGCCATTTCTGCGGCTGGGTGCCACGCTATCTGCGCGTGCCAAATGCGCGCGCCTCATGTTTGAGCCATTCGTTCCAATCTGTCGGCCTTGGGCTGCCGTCGGCAATCGGTCTAGCGATCGCTCATCCGGGTAAGCTTGCCGTGCTGGGCACCGGTGACGGCGGTTTCCTGATGTCGACGGCCGATCTCGAGACCGCCGTCCGCCTTGGGCTGCGGCTGTGCGTCTTGGTCTACAACGACAGCTCATACGCGGCCGAAGTGCATTATTTCGCCAAGCAAGGTTTTTCGACCGACATTGTGCGCTTCCCACCAACCGATTTCGCCGCTATCGCGCGCGGTTATGGCGCGCGCGGCGCAACCGTACGCACGCTGGCCGATCTCGATCCATTCAAGGCCTGGGTGGCCGAGAGCGCTCCCGGCGTTTTCGTGATCGACGGCAAAATCAATCCGCATCTTGAAGCTGACTGGCACGCCGAGCATTTTCCAAAGGATGTCCATTGAAAATTCCGCGCGCCGCTACGTGCCGAAGCGCGATCTGCTGATCGAACCCGCAGCGATCGCAGCATGAGCGCATTCGCGGGTTCGATTTTCACATCCGGGATGCAGCGGCGATTGGGACTGGCGGAGGGGGTGAAACTGCAAACCAACCTTCTCCGAACTTGACGGAGAACTCCGAAGATCAATTAAGTACTCATGACGTCTATCTTTATCTCTGGCCCCGACCTGTGGAGTCTAAACGAATTGCCCACATACGGACATCCCTCATACGCGGCCTCAAGGAGTGCCCTTGAGTCAGGTGGCCTATGACGCACACCTCCTCCCTTAGAGCGCCGCTATGATGCACTCCATGCGGTCCCTCATGCATGACGCACAATATTCATGGAGGCACCCGAGGTTACATGTTGGAGGGGCTTAGTGGGTTACATGACAGAGGCTAAATCGTGGAGCTCGCTTGAAGTGTTGATTCGGGGTCATTGGGCACCATCTTCGGTGCTGTCGCTGAGGCGAAGGCGGTCACGCAAGATGTTAGCGAGTCAACACCGTGGGCCCGGGACAGGCTTAGAGACTTCGCCAAATCCGCCGGACGCCCGATCGAGGAAGGGGTCGGGGTTCGCGCAATTTGGCTTCCTCGATTTGTCGCGCATGCTTCGTCCAGGCGTTCGGCGAGCGTGGCTGTGTCCTGCAGGTGAGCATCTGCAACTCCCCCCGAACCGAACTGGTAGTATTCCCATACATGTCGACCAAGTAGAAGGTCTGTGTGAAAACAGCATGTCCCATCCGCTGTGCACCAGACAACAAACTTGAGGGCGCGGACATCGCGGCATGTCGGCTAGGTGCCAATAGGTGAAATTCGCAGTGGAGCTAACGGCACATTTAGACGTTCACCCTCGGCTGTTCTTCGCTGACGGTGCCGCCCCGCATGCACCGTTTTGCGCCAGCGCAAATTTAGGCCAGCCAAGGCAACGCTCCTGCGTTCCTTTATCGAATAATAATCGGTCGCGACGGAAGGGAAGGTAATTGTGCGGCTGCCGAAGTCGTAATAGTCATATTCGGCAAAGCCCGTCACGCAATTGTTAAGGCGTATTCGACGCCCGCGCCGAGCGTATAGCCGCCGCGCGTTTCGCTCGCTGTGGAGAAGTCCGTACCCGTTGCGACGACTTGCAGGGCGTAATGGTCGTGCTCCCATGCGCCGCCACCGTTGGTGGCACCATGTTCGAGCCCCAGTCCTGCGCCGCAGCATTATCCTTCAAGCTATCTTGCTTTGTCTGCACCATGCGGCCACTGTAACGCTCCCAAACGGCGGGTTCGGTGACCAAAGCTGCTGATGTAATAGGCATTCAGCGACCGCCGCTCAGCCAGCAACTTCGTGCATAGGATATGCGTATTGTGCCTTCCTCTTTTCGCAGAAAAGCAAATATCGCTACTAAGTTCCCTCGACGCGAAGTCGCAAGAATGGATCGCACGTTTGCTGCGCGACGTTCAGTCCGGCCTCAACTCCTACACAGGTGGGTCCACTTTCCCACACTAGAAGTTCCAGCCTTACGATTTTCCCATCTGCGATGATAACCGCGTGCGGAGGACAGCACGACCGCTTGACGCCCCAAACCCCAGAATGAATGCCGCAGACAAAATGAGTGAAGTTGGCGGCGGGAAATTCCGATTCATTGGTGCCGTCGCCGCCGAGATAATACGAATATTATTGGTATCGATTCCCGCTTGCTCGCCGATTTCGCGCGAACGAACCGCAAGGGCCTCATAAATATTGCGCTTTTCTTCCGCGTCACGTTCGAGCTCATGGAGAACGACGTCAGCATCGCCTGCTTTCAGAACTTCATCCTTAGACATCTGCAGACTGTTTTCCAGGGATGCCTCGTCAGCTACAGCGCGCTCGTAATCGTCCTTGCTCGACCGAGCGGTACGAACGATTTCATCGTTTAACAGGGCGCGAGCCCTGGCAAGATCGGACCTTGCTTGAATCAACGCAGGATGCTGTGGCCCTAGCGTAGCCGCCAAGACCGCCTCGCGCCGCGAAGCGTCCGCATATTGATCACGCAACCGGGAAATGGTCGGAGACATAATCGACTCCGGAAGCTCGCCGGCGTCAAAGCCAGGTGTCAGCATTTTTTTTGTTTGATCGAAGCGCACTTTGGCGGCGGCCGCGCGCGTGCGCGCCAACACAAGCTGATTGTTGAGCTCGGCGGTTTGCGCCTCTACCACTGGCTGACCCGCCGCAACGACCAATTGGTGTTGCTCTTTGAAACGCTGAACTTTCTCCTCAGCCGCGCGAGCGCTTTCGCGAAGTGAATCAAGCCGCGCAGAGAGTGACTCTGAGGCGCGGCGCACCGTTGCTGCCTGGGAAGACGCCTCCTCGTCGAGATAGGCTTGCGTGATGGCGTTCGCCAAGTGTGCAGACTTGCTTGCGTTGTCTGTCGAGACCGAAAGCTCCACGATAAAAGACTGCGGTAACCGCTCGACCTTTACATGGCGCTGAAGATTATCAACTGTCGCGATTGAAACATCGTCAGTTTCCCGTGACGTCTGTTGCGACGCGACAGCCGTCATTATGGGTCGTACAACACTACTGAGCAGGCTCGGCTGCTTGCCGTTGAACTCCGTATCAGCGGTCAGGTTTTGCTGATCAACAACGTGAGCCAACACAGTTGTCGAGACCAATATCCGCGATTGGCTTTCTACCTGCGAATTGGCAGTATCGTTAAGCTGGTTAGAGTCAATCACCGATTTGTCAACGACCCGGAGATCTACCGGCTCGATGAAGATTTGGGCCTTGGCAGTGAAGCGCTCCGGCACAATGGGAATAACAACGGCCGCGCCGAGAACAAATAGAGCGGCGGTGATCATGCTACGCCACCACTGGAGCCGAATGACGGCGAGTATCGAATACACGTAGAACGGCGCGTTTCGTAGTGCCGGTGCGTCCGCATCGGAGCGCCCAGGTTTTGGAACACTAAAATCGAACATGTTTGAGCCCATGTGGCTTTTTGATCGGCGCGAGCAATCGTGCATCATTCGCAGTCAGAGGGGCTGCTCGCCGGCAGTCGATATCAATAAACCGCTTCGTCCGCGGCGTCGCGCAGCCGACACCGCTAAGACTGGCTTATCGCCGTAAAGGTTAACAGCACTGCCTCGCATTCCCGTTCGTCAACCATCTTTCCTATGAGCCCAGCCTTTTGGTTTTGCCGCGCTACAATACGATACCGCGCAAAAAGCGTGGGTAACCTCGCGGCACTCACACACATCACTGGACGGCCGAACGCCTCGCTTAGCGCCTGAGTAGAAACGCAGCCACCATGGCATCCTCCGACGTCGTCAGACGGCCCAACGGCGTGATGCATCACACGCGAATTTCCAGCTATTTTCGTGCCGTCTCCGTCGGTTCAGGCGCACGCATGGGCGGCCTGGCCGCACAACTTCTCGTTCTCGTCATATTAAGCCGCATCATGCCGAAAGGTAGCTTCGGCGATATGATGACCGCGTTCGGTTTTTATCGGCTCGCTGGAACCGCACTCGGCGTCGGCCCCTCTCTGGTTCTTATCTTTCACATTTCGCGCCGTCCGGAAGACCGAGTACTCGAAGTTAAACTGCACCGCTATTCCGCTTTGCTCGGCGCTGCGGCCTCTCTCGCTTTGGCCATGGTGAGCTTCGCTGCGGCTGGAACCATTGCGGACATTATCGGCAAGCCAGGGCTGGAGTACTGGTTTCGCGCGCTAGCCCCACTTGCTGTCTTCGGCACACTGCTCATTATTGCAACCGGAGCACTTGAAGGCCGCTCGCGCATATCGGATTCCATTCTGTTTGGAGATGTCGCCCCGACTGCTTTGCGCTTAGTGGGACTGGCGGCGATCGCTTTTTTCGACCTGCCGCTCGATTCGATCGCTTATGTATTAACGCTGTCGGTGGTCGCGCCATGGCTTTGGGCATCCCGCCGGCTGTGGCAGCCGTCAATATCTGGTATGCTGCGGTGGAGCTCTTGGGACTACAAGTATTGTGGAAAGTTCGCGGTTTCTACGCTCTTTGCCTATCAATTGAATGGCACTGATGTCATCGTCGCAAGCGCGCTCTTCTCCTCCGAAGCTGTCGCTGACTACGTGATAGCGGCGCGGATTGCCGCGATGTTTTCGTTCCTTCAAATCGTCGCGTTGAAATGGTTTAGCCCCCGGGCGGGTGGTCTCTTGCCGATTGGTGATCTCGGTGCCTTGCGGCGCGAGGTCGAATTTTGTGCCGCCCTTACCATCAGTTGCTGCTCCCTGACCATCGTGGGAATTCTCTGCGTCACCCCGTTCCTCCTACCCTTAATCGGGGATTACGCCCGATCGTTAAGCCTTGTGGTTTGGCTTGCCATTCCCGCTTTCGTGCAATCCTTTTACTCGACCTCTGATCGTCTCCTCGTCATCAGCGGCAACGCCAACGTTTCGCTTATCCTTACGACCTCATCGCTCCTGACGCTGATATTAGTTCCACTTGCGGCGACAGACAGGTTTGGGCTTGTTTCAATTCCACTTGCGATGCTGCTGGCCACGGTCGTGTTTCAGCCGATCGTTGCCGCGCGGGTAAAGGCGGTGTTTGACATCCGCACAATCGGTCCGGTCGAAGTCGCGGCAATAATTCTGGGTTGCGGCGCGCTCGCCGTCTACGCGCTAAAATGCACGCTGCTGACAGCCGCAATCGGCTGCTGCGCCATTAGCGCGATCGCCATATATTACATCGCGACGGCGGTAAAGCAGCGCCCGGGGTGAGTCGGCTATTTAAATGAAGCATCGGTTCTACCGTGACACCCCAAAGCCGGAGGGTCGCGTCTCGTCTAATGCATTGAGATAAACGCCCAGCGTGCTCTCAGCGATGGTACTCCAATCGTATTTTCGCAAAAAGCGCTCGCGTTCAGTTGCGTCCATGCGCTTGACGGCCGTCGCGGTGAAAACCGCACGCAGTGTTTCCGAAAGCGCATCGATATCCCCTACCGGTACACGCTGCAATAATGGCGTATCGATATCGCGGTGACTGGGAATATCGCTGACGATTGCTGGAATACCATAGCTCAACGCTTCGAGCAGCGCGATCGGATTTCCCTCGTGCTTCGAGGGCAACACGAAAACAGCGGCATGGGCATATAGCTGAGCAAGCACGGCAGGACTTTGATATCCAAGCATGATAACGCCTGAGACGTTACTCACGGCCTTGGCCAAAGCCTGTGCGTACTCACTCGAATAGTAGGTGTCTCCAACCAGCACGAGCTTCCAATCGGACGATTGCGCGCGCGCAAAAGCGGAGACTAAATCGAGCAGGCGTTTTATCGGATCGATCCGGGCGACCGATAGCACGTAGCGGTGAGGCGTAAGGCCAAGTTCGTCAAGCACTGATTGCGTCAACGATTTGACGGGAGCGTCCACCCCATTGGGGATAACCCTGATGTCGACCCCATAAGACCGCCGTATTCGATCAGCGATAAATTGCGACACGCCGATGTATCCATTGGCATACGTTATGCCAGCCCACTCGCCAAGCCGTAGCGCCATGCGCCCTGCCAGGTTCCATTTCGGGTTGTCGTAATTGTCGCTGTGATGAGTGACGACAACCCGTAAAGCCATCGCGCGCGCCAAAGGGGCGAACAATGCCGGTCCAATGGCGTGGAGGTGAAGAATATCGGGCCGACTCCACGCCGCCCGAAGCACGCCGAAAAATGTGTGAACGACTGCTTCCACGCCGCTAATGCGCGGCGACCACAGCGTAACAACGCGCACATTGCGCCACTTGCGGCCCAACCCGGCGACAACATAGGGACTACGCATAATAGCCTCGACATCGCAGCCCCGGTCGACGAGTGCGCAAGACAAATTCTGCACGTGGCGTTCAACGCCTCCTTGCACGTCTGGAAAGCCGCGTAGACCCAGCATCGTTACACGAAGCGGCCTGTCCAGCTTCCGGTCGGAAGTCCCAAGAAAACGCATCTTGTTCATGAGACTGCACCGCCAAGCGACTCGTAGAGTGCCATCATACGGTTGCGATAGATCGTTGAACTAAACTCTTGCTCTACCCAGTGCCGCCCCGCAGCACCCATCTCGGCGAGTTGAGAGTCGAGCATGCCTGCGAAATGTCCGAGCGTCGCTGCAAGAGCGTCCGCGTCGCCTGCGGGAAACAAGGCACCGGTCCGCCCTTCAAGGACGAGCTCGGGAATTCCACCGATGTTTGCGCCGATAACAGGCCGTCCGGCGGCATAAGCCTCAAGCACCGCGAGTGGTGCGTTCTCGAAGCACTCGCTGGGCACGACAACGGCGCGGGCTGATTCGACTAACGCAGCAAGCGCGTCACCGTGTTGTAAACCGGCAAAGTGGACATCGATGTCGAGGGAAGCTGCCAGACGTTTTAGCTCGGATTCCTCGGGCCCGGAGCCGACAAGCGTCAATGGCTGCTTGGCCTTTGCCGCGGCGCGTAGCAGCGTGCTGCCGCCTTTTTCCTTCGATAGTCGGCCGAAGTAGACAAATCGGCGGCCGATGGGAGCTTCCGGCTGGAATCGGCCGATATCGACAAAGTTGGGAATGTACATTATCCGATCGCGCGGCCAGCCCCATTGCAAGAACTTTTCCAAAATGAACCGGCTCGGCGCGACGAAGCGCGTGACGTTCGATTCATAAAGCCGAAGCAATCGGTGAACATAGCTTTCGACCATCACCACGCCGCTCAATAGCAAGGATCCTTTGACGCAGCGATTTAACACGACGTGATGGAAGCTTCCGCCGCGACACCGCTCGCAGGGTTGCGAGCCGACCATCAGAGTTCGGGCCGGACATGTCAGTTTGGGGTCATGGATTGTTAGAACGACTGGAATTCCCCGCGTCTTGAGCGACGAGAGTATGGATGGGGAAAGATGGTGATAGACGTTGTGAACGTGTGCAATGCGCGGATTCACGCGTTCAAGAAGACTTTCAATCCTTCGCCGCGCCTGCAACGAATAAATTGTGCGCGGCGCGCGTACAAGCTTCTCCGCCAAGCTGTAAGAATGACCGTACTCGATCTCGTCCGGAAAATACTCAGACCATGGGCTCGGCAGATTTTCGGGATGCCTCATGGCGAACGGCACGACCTGCCAACCAAGGTTCTCGAACATTCGATTCTGCTCAAGAAACAATATGTCCGCTCCACCTCGCGGGTAGAAATAGTTGTTGATCGACAGCAGACACGTCGGGCTAGTCACCATTCTCGCCACCGCTTTTCAAGCGTAAGGCGCTGAAAGCGCAGCCCGAAAATGGAAACCAGAGTCATGAACCAAACGTGGTCGCCGCCGGCGAACAGCGATGATTCCATGCTATCCCAGCAGGCAGTGAACAGCCATATTTGTACAAACATGCTCGTCATCGGGTCTCGATCGTTTGGCGGAAGACGAGTGTAATCGGTTGCCGTCTGCACCAGAAACCAAAGCAACGATAGCAGCGCGCCAACCACGCCGGTCATAACCGCCAGATTGAGAATGCCATTGTGAGCGCTATTCGCTCGTGAGACCCAGTCGCTGGGAGGAGCTCCCGAGATAAGGCCGCTCGTCTCCCAAAACGCCTGAAAGCCGTATCCTAAGATCGGCCGTTGCATGATGTGATCCAGCGTGAAGCGCCATATCTGATCACGGCCGGTGAAAGTCACATCAGGCAATATAGACGCCAGCAAATTGTGAATTCCTTCGGAGCAGACCGACCCGATCGCCAAGAAATTTATGATGAGCGGAAGTGCAATCACCGCACAAAATTTAGTGCTCCGATTGGTGATGCGGTCCAGAATGACCGACATCAACAGAATGACGGGCAGTAATATAATTGGCGATTTCGCATGCGTATAAAATAGGAATATGCCGGCCAATGCGATCGCAAGCGTGCCAACCGCAACGTTCACGGTGCGGGCGACAAAAATGCTGATGAAAATCAAAATGACCATGCCGGCGCCGGCGTCGTTCTTTTGCTCAAACGGGCCCCGCCACGCACCGACTAGATCGGCACCAAGGACGTCATTAGTCTGGTGGATCGCAAGATCAGGAACGATGATGACGGAGGCAAAGCAAATGACGAGCAGCGTAAAAGCCGCGGTCGCCAGCAGGCGCCCGAAATGCTCGCGATTTGTCGGTAACGTCAAAAACGCCACGGCGTTGAAAATGATTAGTACTGTAAGCAATAGCCGTCGCGCAGCGAGTTCCGGATAATCCGAATAAAGGGTCGATAGTGCAAACCAAGCAAGTGTCAACACTAGTAGAGGCGTAACTGCCTTGAAAACGATGGTTCTGTTGTTCAGTGCGACAAATACCGCAAGCGAAGCGCTAAGAAGCAGCGCCGATACCTGATTGAGCGTGTCACCACTCATCGATGGGTCGAGCAACCCGGGGTCGGACAAGTCACGAAATGGCCTGACCGATAACCAGACCAAGAAGAAGGCTGCAAAAAACAGCAGGTTGCGCAGACCGCGCGTTGGTGCTGCGGCCTGCGGCGCGACGAGAGATGCCTGCGCATCGGCCGTCATTGCTTGTCCTGCCCCGCGATGATGATGAAAAGAATTTAACAGAAGCGCCGCTGGCCGGGCGTCCACGGAACTTCATGTCACACCGCCCTGTGCCGGCGGTTCTACGATGGCCTGCACCGCGGAGTCGCGATGGAAGTGTCGATAGACCGCTTTAGCTTGGTTTAACCTTAATTGCCTCGCCGCACTTTTGCTGCGGTGTAAAAACGAGATTTCGAAACAGTTGGCGTAACGCAGCAGCGCTGTTCCGATCGAATCGGACGTCGCGGACATTTCAAAAAAATCAGGGTCGCGGGCTGCGCTTTACTGGGCCAGCACCAACAAAGAATAGCCACCCAAAACCCGCACCGCGATATCCGGGTTGAACTTGAACATGAATCGGCGCGGCAATTTTAGCAGCTCACTGGGAAGCGACAGATCGGTTCCTTCGACACTCGCCGCAGTGTAGATACTTTCGATCACCTCGTAGCCGCAGTACTTTAGCGTCGCCAGAGCCGTATCCTTGAAGAAATAATGCAGGTGACCGACCGTTTCACGCTGCTTGAGGATTGGGTGCCCCCGAAAGAGCGTCTGCAGCGAGAGGTCCAGCGGAATGTGAAATACCTTGAACCGCGCTTTGTCCCTCAGCCCCTTGAGGAATCCCAAATAATCGTCGACATGTTCGAACACGTCGATGACGAGCAATACGTCAAAATACACCGCGTTGTCTTCAAGCAAATCTTTTAGGTGATAATGGATGCGCGCGCTTTCACGTTCGCGGCATAGCGCAAACGCCTGCGGCGAGACCTCAAAACCTGAATAGTCCGCGTCGGGAAAAGCCTTTTGCAGCTGCACCAGTATTTCACCGGCGCCGCACCCGACCTCAGCAATACTGCCGGCCACAACCGCATTCTTACGCAGGATTGCTTCGATTTGGCGTGCCTTCCATGGCGAATTCTCGGCATGCCAGCTAGGATTTTTCGTCAGGTAGGCACCGTCGCTGTAGATTCCGGGCATGCTACGCCTCTTCGAAAATTCGGCCGGCGATTTGAGGCGGCTGGCGCAATCGCTCGGCGCATCGGAATTATGCGAGGCGCCCGAATTAAATGAACACCTAACTCGCAGTCGGGCAACCGCGACTTAACTCCAATTGACGTTAGGGTTACCTCGACGAAGGAAGCGAGAGCCAAATTGATTATTTGTCTTGATAACCCGCAAATGGCCAAAAGCTGAGTATGACAAGCGGTTCTGGTTCATCGGTTGATCAAGACAGGCGTTGACCTGAGCGTCCATCTGACCCGTTGAGCGAGACCAGAGGCACGCCCGCGACGCTCGGCGTCAAAGGTGGCGCTTGTTGGATGACTTCGCTCTCGATCCACTCGGTCGGCGGAGTGCGACGACGCAGGAACCCGGGCCACAAGGCGAGGGCACAGATATTCCAGGTAATAACAGAATACAGCCCCATCCTGATCGAGCGGCATCGCAAGGACATGAATGCGAAGGGGGCAATCAAAATCGTCGCCTGACAGAGCGCGGCGGAAAGACGTCCGGACACCGCGAAAGGAACCGCGAGCAGACAGAGCCACCACAGTTGAACGATGATCCACACTGCGAATGACCGACTGCCTCGGACGACAAAGCGAAAATGTGGCCGACCGATCGCCGCTCGCAGTAACTCGCCCGACGCCAACGCCATGCCCGTCCTCAATCTTCGCAGCAGTAAACGGTAGGCACTTCCCGCATGACCGTCATGCTCAACGCCGGCTCGATCGAGCCGAACGAGCGTCCAGCCCTGGGCATTCAAGCGGGCGCCCAGTTCCAATTCCTCAGCGCCGTGAAGATTGCGGTCGGGGAGATAACCGACCGACTCGATGGCCGCACGCCGATAGAGGCCACCACAATCAAGCCTGTTGACGACCCCCGGTTTTTGATTGAGATCGCCGCTCTCCCGGCGTTTGACAAATTCCAGGTTTTCCTTTTCGCACTCGATGACTAATCCGCCGACTCCAGCCACCCTCGGATTCGTCTCGATGCATCGAATTGCCGCGGCGACAAATCCTGCGCAAAGGCGCATGTCGCCATCCATGAGGCAGATGAGCTCGCCTCTGCTGTATTGGTATGCAAGCTGAGCGCCAGCGCCACAACCGCGATCATCTGCCCGTTCCAGGCGGACGATTGCGATTGGATATTCGCGCGCAATCGCGACTGTGCGGTCCGTCGAGAGGCAGTCCGCAAGGATGATCTCGCCATCGAAGTCCACCAACGCCGCGATGGCGCTCTCGATCGCCGCGGCGATGTTGCGCTGCTCGTTGAACGCTTTGATGACGATGCTGATCCGTGGCCGACGAGCATCCGGGATCCGGCCGGTTTTGCCGAGGTCGAGCACTGGGTCGGGATGCGGTGTGCGCAGCATCACGGCGGTGCCCCTCGGCTCTGGACCCAGCTCTCGGGCCGGGACGTCGGCATCAACACCCCATTCGCGGCAGCCGTCAGGCCGAGCGCGTCGATGACACCAAGTTCGGGCAGCGTGACCGCCTCGTCGCCGAATAGACCGAAGCCGCCCCCGCGATAGGCCCATACTGACCAGGAAAACCGTTGCCTTTCTGCAGCAGTCCGCACGTCGCGAAGCCAGTTTGCCCGCTCGGCGGCGCGTTCGCCACCGTCCTGCTGCGCGGTCTTGCGCGCACCGAACTCGCCCAAAAGCATGCGCTGCGCTGGGATATTGTGGTCCTGCGCCCAACGTCCGATCTCGTCAAATTGGCTGAACACGTTTTCGCGGTCGAACTCGGATCGGCGATAACTTTGCAACTGAATCTCGGCGTTTAGCTTCGCTGCCAATTTTTGCGCGCTTGACAAGTTCGTTGCGTCGATCAGTTCTGCCGAGGCATGGATGCTGTCTTCAATCGGCCGAGCCGTGGCCGGATACGGCACATCGGCTAGGTAGCGAGCCGCGTTCCATGGCGCGCCCTGATGGGTGAATTGATAAGGGTCGTAGTAGTGGAAGGTAAAAACCGTCGCGGGATCGTTCTCGAAATGGGACGTTTGCAACCCCATCATCCCCTGCGGCTGTCCGCCCAAGCCGCCGTCCAGCACAATGCGCAAATCGGGAGCCGCCAGACGAGTCGTTGTGTACGCGGCGTCGAGCATCGGCTGCCATGCCGCTACCGAAAGCGCCGGTTCGTTTATGATTTCCAGTGCAACACGGCGTGAATGGATATTCTCAAGCAGCCGCGCAGTCCGCGCCAACAGCGTCAGATAGGCCCGGAATTTCGGAGTTTCCGAACCAGCCGTTAGTGCTCCAATTCCATAATCCTCGTTCTGATCGCCCGGATGGAAATCCACGATCACTGAGAGATCGGCTGACAGGATCCGGGTAACACAGTTCTTGAGAACCCGATCGAGATCGTCGCGCGGTCCGCCTTGCGCCTGCAAGAAAGGCCCCGGGTCGACTGCGAACCGAACAAAGTCAAATCCCGTTCGCCGCAGCGACAGCAACTCGCTGTCGCGCAGGGTTTCGGCGCGCGCCGCCAAGGCGCCAAGGTCGTAGTTGTGTGGCGCTCCCAGTAATAGCGGCGCCCAACCCATTACATCTGAAATTCCAATACCGCGTCGGAACAGTGTGGGATCCGTGCCGGCTTCTGCCCGCGGAGCCAGCGATGCTGTCAACAGCGCAGTCACCGCGATGAGGAGAAGCCGTGAATATTTCATTACGACGGGCTGCCGAAGATATTTCATGACTTCGATTGCGTCGGCTGCATATGCGCGACGGGAATGTGCCAATCCGGAAACTGGGAGCGCTTGTTCAGTTTGCCGGCGGCCGGTACCCCAGGCGCCGTGCGATTCTTCTAAACTCGCCGCAAGCTACTTGGCGATCATTTGCGCCGTAACGTTAACGCCCACCGAATACGCTGCTCGCAGACCCTGAGCAGTAAGGCGAGTACCATTGCCGGGGTCGGATATCCCTGTCCTTTCCAGTGCTATCGCTGATCGGCTCGGCTGGTGCGTCAGACATCGGCTGACTCTCCATTTTCCGGCCGCCGGCAGGCCGTATCCTTAAACTCAATCACCTCGCCGCATGGCGGGCTAACCGGCTTCGGCATCGCTCATCTTCGCGTGGACCGCCCGATGAATATCGAATCGGTTTATGCAAAGCATCCCAGACAGCGGTCTGGAAGTTAGGCCGAAATTGCGAAATGGGTCACTGGCAGACCCAATTGCACTCTGAAACGATGTCCGCTTACTGCGGAAAGCGGAACACGAAGCGGCGCACAACGCCAAGTTATCATCCGCCTTTCCGGCGAAAGCCGACGTTGGGCGGCCATCGTAAAACATCTGTGCCAATCGGCGACAAAGTCGCGCCGCAGCAAGGATGAATTCGGTGGCTAGAAAAACGTGCGACAATTAGACTGCCCTGCAGATGACAAAGAACGAGCGAGCGACATTCATCGAAAGGCACGGCCTCTGGAGCGACGAGCAGAGGCGACTGGCCGCCGACGTAGTGCGCCAGGTCGAAACCCAGAAACTGCGTTTTGTCCGGCTGGCCTGGGGGGACGCCCACGGCTACTCGCGGGCGAAAACGCTGAGCATTCCGACTTTCGTTTCAGCACTGGCCAACGGCTACAATATCGGCGTCGCCACGACGACGCTCGATTCCGCCGGCGCCCGCGTTTTCGCCTCTTTCACGCGCGGCGGCGGCATGGGCCTGGCCGAAATGACCGGCTCTCCCAACCTTACCATCGTGGCCGATCCGGCAACCTTCCGCGTTCTGCCGTGGGCCGACGGGGTCGGCTGGATCTTGGGCGACGAATTTTTCAATGATGGCCGGGCATTCCATTTCTCCCCGCGCCAGATCCTGCGCAAGACACTGCGGCAGCTTGGGGAGCGCGGCTATGAAAGCGTCATCGGCCCCGAGATCGAATGGTACTTGCTGCGCGTCGTAGAAGGGCATCTGACCGAGGACAATATCGGCGCTCCGGGCCTTCGAGGCCGACCGATCAAGACCGCGCCGGTCGAACCCGGCTATCATTACCATTCAGAGTCGAACATGGATCTGATGCACGAGGTCTTCGATGCGCTCGGCTCCGCCTTCGAGACCATGGGATTGGGCCTGCGCACGATCGAAAACGAATGGGGTCCCGGACAGGTCGAATGCACCTTCGCGCCACGCGGCGCGCTCGAAGCCGCGGACAACGTGCTCTTATTCCGTACCGCCACGCGGCAAATCTGCAGGCGGCTCGGTTATTTCGCCACTTTCATGTGTCGGCCGGCGCTCAAGGGCTTTTTTTCCAGCGGCTGGCATCTGCACCAATCGCTGGTCGACGCAGCAACTGGCGACAATCTATTCACGCCGCGCAAGACCGGCGAAGTTCTTTCGCCGCTTGGCCAATCCTACCTCGCCGGTCTGTTGCAATACGCGGCGCCGGCCACCGTTTTCGCCACGCCGACGGTCAACGGCTATCGCCGTTTCCGCCCGAATTCGCTCGCACCCGACCGCCCGACCTGGGCGTATGATCATCGTGGCGCCATGATCCGCGTGCTCGGCGGCACCGACGACCCGGCAACGCGGTTGGAGAACCGCGTCGGCGAGCCCGCGGCCAATCCTTATCTTTACATCGTGGCGCAGATTGTGACCGGACTTGCGGGCATCGAAACCGGCGCGGCATTGCCGCCGCCGAACGACGAGCCTTACGCGGCTGAACGCCCGCTGTTGCCGAAGAGCCTGTCTGAGGCGCTCGATGCACTCGACAGGGAGCCGTTGTTCCGCCGCACGCTCGGCGATACCTTTGTCGACTATTTCGTGAAATTGAAGCGAACCGAAGCCGGGCGTTATCAGGATTCGCTGCAGGGATCTCCGGGCGACGAACCGGGCGAGTGGGAACAGAATGAGTATTTCGATTTTTTTTGACGGCGGCGTCGCGACCGTGCGCCAAATGGCGAAGCCGCGGAGCAGGCCATGACCTCACTGGAGAAAATCGGCGAACCGCCGACCCCCCTCGGCGCCGCGGCGCTGTACGACTGGGATTATCTCGTCCAGGAGGATCGCGCGCACCGGTTGATTTACACTGATCGGGCGATCTTCGAAGCTGAGATGACGCAGATTTTCGGCGGCACCTGGACCTATCTCGCGCACGAGAGCGAAATCCCCACGATCAATGATTTTATCACCCGACGGCTAGGACTGCGTCCGCTGATCATTGTACGCGACGCCGAGGGAAAAATTCGCGCGCTCTATAACCGCTGCACCCACCGCGGCACCACCCTGTGCCGCTTTGACAAGGGCAACAGCAAGTCGTTCCAGTGCCCCTACCACGGTTGGAATTTCCTCAATACCGGCCGGCTGCGCGGCGTCCCCTGGCCGGACGGCTATGCCAGCGACATGCGCGATCCAAAATACAATCTGGCGCAGGTACCACGCGTCGAGTCCTATCGCGGCTTCATCTTCGGCACGCTCAATCTCGACTTGCTGCCGCTCACCGAGCACCTCGGGCCGATCACGACGGTCGTCGACGAATGGCTCGATCGCAATCCTGGTGGCAAGGTCATGGTTTGCGAGGCGAACCGATTCCGCTTCAAGGCCAATTGGAAGCTCGCCTACGATAATTCCTGCGACGGCTATCATGTCGCCTATTCGCATCGCTCGCTCTTGGAGACCGAGAACCGCTTTGGTGGCGAGAATGCCAAGGGCATGGCCTATTATCGCAATTCGCCGGACGCTCAGCCGATGTACATGCGCTATACCGGCCACGGAAATCACTACAAGGACAAGCGCCCCAACCTGGAAAAGCGGCCTGGCGGTCTGTGGGCGCTGGAGAGTGCGCACCCCGGTATGGAACATTACGAGACGGACTTCATCAGCCGCTATGGCGACCGCGCCTTTTCGCTGCTCGACCTCGCCGGCTCTGAGCCGGTGAACATCAATGTCTTTCCCAATCTCTCGCTTCTTGGCAACCATATTCAGGTGTTCGAGCCGGTCAGCGTGGAAGAGACCAATGCGATCTGGTACGGCACCATGATTGTCGACGACGGCAACATCGGCGCGGACGGCGTGCGCGACATCAACGCGCTACGCATGCGCACCCAGGAAGGCTT
The DNA here is from genome assembly GCA_049796395.1 of Xanthobacteraceae bacterium. Taxonomy (GTDB): domain Bacteria; phylum Pseudomonadota; class Alphaproteobacteria; order Rhizobiales; family Xanthobacteraceae; genus BOG-931. The sequence continues at coordinate 6,871 of JBARER010000170.1, read as the reverse complement.
CCCCAACTTCGGCGAAGTCGACGACATCGCCAATTTCGAGCAGATTCAGCGCGGCCTGATGGCCATCGAGGACGAATGGGTCTACATGCACCGCGGCCTCGGTATTCCCGATCGGATCAAGACCAACGCCGACGGCACGATCACCGCGCCGGCGACCGACGAAGCGTTCATGCGCGAGCACTTCAAGGAATGGAAGCGACTGATGCAGATGCGCACCAACCTCGCGATCCGACGGGAGCCGTAAGGTGAATGCGCCTAAGTCGCCCGATCCGTCGCGTAGCTCGTACTATATCAACGACACGCTCTACCGCGAACTAATCGCTGATTTCACCGACTGGCAGGACGACGCGCAGGCGGTGACCGACGTCGCGGTTCGCGACGAATTTCGCCGCCTCGTCGAGCGTGAAGCGCGGCTCCTCGACCAGCTACGCTACGACGACTGGCTCGGCATGTACGCGGCGGAGTGCGTCTATTGGGTGCCATCGACCCCACATGCCGGCGATCCGCGACGCGAGATCGCGGTTATGTTCGACGATCGTCGCCGTCTGGAAGATCGCGTCTATCGGCTGCGCACCGGCTTCGCCTGGTCGCAGGCGCCGCAGTCGCGGACCGTTCGGCTCATCACCAATGTCGAGGTCTTTGCTACCGCGCGGGACGACGCGCGGATGCTGCGGTCGAATTTTCTCATCAGCGAATTCTGGGACAGGGAAACGCGGCCGCTAGCCGGCTGGGCCGGCCACCGCGTCGTGCGCAGCGACGGCGGCTGGAAGATCGCAGCCAAACAGGTCAATCTGCTCGAATGCGATCAGGCCGTCCGTAACCTCAGTATCATTTTGTAGGTGCGCTGGTCGCTCCGCCGCCGCTCCTCCGGCTATTCGACGACCTACAACGGACGTCGCAGCTTCCGATGACTCGATTCTCGGGGCTAACTCGATGTCCGTTATAAGCCCGGTCTCGGACCTAACCTGGACGTCAACCGATGTCGCAGAAGTGCCAAGACCGGAAGTCGCCGAGCAAGCGGTCCGACTTTTGCTCACCACGTGTATCGGAGCGTTCCGGTGCCGGCGTAAGTCTGCGAACCGGAACCGAACGCGCCGTCGAATTTCGCCATCGCCGTCCAGTTGGCGGTGAGATGCAATTCGGCCGCCGCTGTGGTGAGTGCCGAATTCTTCGGTGGCGCAGCGCCGTTGACGGTGAAATTCGCGCCTGGCAGCGTCTGGAACACCGCGCCAAGCGCCGGATTGCTCACCCAGTCGTGGGCCCAAGCGAGGCGGCCGCGCAGAACGAGCGGCATGCCGTCCCACATGGTCAGATTGTCAAAGCGGGCGCCGAGTTCGCTTCTGGTGTCGGTGGCGTTGACAGACGCATAAGTCAGTCCAAAGCCACCGCCGGTGAGATCGGTCTCGCTGTAGCCCGGCGTATGGAAGTCTTGCACTTGCAAGGCGGCACAGGGTGTCACGCCGATGATGTAGCCGGTAAGCGGCACGGCGTAGCGGTAGCCGGCCTCGCCGCGTGCCGCGTAGCTTTGGCCCTGGAAATTCGCCGTGAGATCGTCGCCGAGCGCGATGCGATTGGTGGTGAACCAGTGATTGGCGAAGGCCAAAGCCCCCGACAAATACGCTGGCCCGAAATGGGTGGTACCGTAGACGCCAGCCTGGAATGAATCGCTTCGTCCGCTGCCGAGCGATTGCGTCAGATTCCAATTGGTGCCGCCACCGGCGAGCGCGAAGCCGTAATCGGTGCCCGGCGTCGGGTGATAGGTCATGCCGGCGGCATAGCCGTAGTCGGTTGCCGTCACATTGCTTGAGCCGACCGTGGCATTGCCGTCGGCCGTGCCCGAGCCGCCGAAGCCCGCGGCCCAAGCGCTCCAGCGCTGATCGAAGTCTTGCGGCTGCGACGATGCCGGCGGTTTCTGATGCAGCGCATGCGCGTATGCGAGTGCAATATCAGGCGGCAAGCTCGCGTCCTGCTCCGGCGCAAACTGCGTCGGTGAAGTGCCCGCCCCCGTGCCGCTGCCGCCGCCGCCCGCCGGATCGGTCAGCAGATTGAGGAAATCCTGCATCAACTGGAACGCGCTCTTCTCCGCGCCGGTCGCGTCCTCGCCGTCGAGCTGCGAATAGGCGTTGAGCAGCGCAGCGCCGCTCAGACCGGCGAGCTGCTGAAAGCCCGCGGGGATGGTGTCGCCGGCAAGAATGCCGTTGTTGATGCCGTTGATGACGGCCTGCTGGTTCTGGTTGGCGCCGGCCGGTGTCGCCAGGTCGGCATACGTATTGCCGTAGGACAGATCGACATTGAAGGGCACATAGCTGATCGTCGGCGTCGTCGCGAGCTGGATCGTGCCCGCATAGACGACGGTGGGATTGAACGTTCCCGTCAGCGTGCCGCCATAGGTCAGGATCGGGAACATTGTCGCCGAATAATGGCCGAGCGTCAGCGGCGCCAGCTCCACGGTTCCGCCGCCGAGAGCGAGATTGCCTGACACCGTGGCGGACGTGTGTGCGGTGGGCGTCAACTGGATTTCGTAATCGGCGCCGGAAGTAAACGTCAGACCGCCGGTGATGGTCAGCGTGCCGCCGGCGGTGCCCGGCGTGCCGGGCTCCAAGGTTCCGCCCGAATTGATCATGACGCCGTTAGCCATCGGCGGATCAATCGTGCCGTTGCCGGCGAGCGTCCCGCCGGAATTGACGTTCACCATCGCCGCGCTGTTGCTCGCGCCGTTGAGCACCACCATGCCGGAATTGACATTGACGGTGTCGAAATTAGTGAAGCTGCTGTTGTAAGTGAACGTTCCGTCGCCGAGCGTGAAGTTGAGCGTGTCTCCCGACGCAATTCCGGCACCGGCCATGTTGCCGACAATGGTGCCGCCGGTGATGTCGACCGTCACCGGGGTCGTCGCTGACGCAAGGTTGATCGCGGTGCCGCCGGTGCCGGTGATCGTGCCCGAGTTCACGATGGCGCTGCCGGCGGCAAACGTCACGCCGGAGCCGATGGCTATGCCGGTATTGGCGGTGATCTTGCCGGAGTTGCTGATGCCACCGGCAAAGCTCGTGTATTCTAGGACGCGAATACCGTAGTCACCCGCCGAGATCGTGCCGCTGTTGCTAATGTCGCCCGCAAACGTCGAGCCGTCCCAGACCTCAATGCCGGTGACGCCTGCCGAAATCGTGCCGCTATTGCTGATGTTGCCCGCGAAGCTCGAGATTTCTATGACGTAAACGCCGACGAAGCCGGCCGCCGAGATGGTGCCGGAATTGCTGATGCCGCCACCGTTGCTGCTGCTAAATTGGTTGACGTTGCTGAAGATAATTCCGTAGCGCGCGGCCGAGATTGTGCCGGAGTTGCTGATGCCGCCCGCGAAGGTCGAGGCGTCCACGATGACAATGCCGGCGTCAGCCGCCGAGATCGTGCCGCTATTGCCGACGCCACCGGAGAAGATCGAGAAATCAAAGGCGGCAATTCCTTCGCGGGCCGCGACCGTGCCGCTGTTGCTAATGCCACCCGCGAAGGTCGAGACGTATCCGACCGCAATGCCGCTGGCGGCTGCCGTGACCATGCCTGCATTGCTGATGCCACCGGAGAAGGTCGAGATTGTCACCGACGCGGTGTTGTTGCTGCCGCCACCGGAGATGTTCGCATTGCCGCCTACGAAGATGCCGGCGCCGCCGGCAGAAATCGTGCCGCTATTGGCAATGCCGCCGGCGAAGGTCGAAATCGTCACCGCCGCGACATTGGTGCTTCCGCCGCTGATACTCGCGTTGCCGCCGACCCAGATCGCGTTGCCGCCGGCAGAAATAGCGCCGCTATTGGTGATGCCGCCGGTGAAGGTCGAAACCGTCATGGATGCGGCGTTGCTGAAGCCGGCGCTGATACTCGCGTTGCCGCCGACCCAGACGCCGTTGCCGACGGCAGAAATTGTACCGGTATTGGCGATGCCGCCGGCGAAGTCCAAGACCGTCACGGACGCGGCGTTGAGACCGCCGCCGGGCACGCTCGCATTGCCACCGACCCAGATGCCGTTCATTGCGGCAGCGATCATGCCGCTATTGATCATGCCGCCGGAGAAGGTCGAGATCGTCACCGACGCGGTGAGGCCGCCAAGCCGGCGCTGACGCCGGCGTTGCCGCCAAGCCAGATGCCGTCAGCAGCGGCAATAATACTGCCTGAGTTGCCGATGCCGCCGGAAAAGTCCGAGATCGTTACGGACGCGGTGTTGTGAGCGCCGCTGGAGAGGCTCGCATTGCCGCCGACGAGGATGCCGATGCCTCCGGCAGAAATCGTGCCGCTGTTGCTGATGCCGTTGGAGAAGTCAAAGACCGCAACCGACGCGGTGAAGGTGTTGGCATTGACGGCAGCGCTGACGCTCGCGTTGCCCCCGAGCCAGATGCCGTCGCCGATGGTGCCGATCGTACCACTGTTTGCGATGCCGCCCGAGAAGGTCGAAATCTTCACCGTCGCCGTATTGCCCCGGTTGAGGGTGCTAATTGAGATACCCGCGTTGCCGCCGACGAAAATTCCGGTTTTGGCCGTGATCGTGCCGGCGTTAGCGATGCCGCCGCCAAAGGTCGAGATCGTCACCGACGCGGCGTTGTGACTGCCGCGAGAGATGTTTGCATTGCCGCCGACAAGGAGGCCGACGCCGCCGGCAGAAATCGTGCCGCTGTTGCTGATGCCGGCGGAGAAGGTCGAAACCAGCACTGACACAGTGTTGTTCGCGCCGACGCCGCTGATGCTCGCGTTACCGCCGACCCAGATGCCCGCACCGGCGGCAGAGATAATGCCGGAGTTGCCGATGCCGCCGGCGAAGGTCGAGACCGTCGTGGATGCGGTATTGGTGACGCCGACGCTGACGCTGACATTGCCGCCGATCCAGATGCCGTCACCACCGGCGGAAATTGTGCCCGAGTTGCTGATGCCGCCGGAGAAGGCACCGATCTTCACCGACGCGGCGCTGGTGACACCGTTGCTGACAATCGCGTTGCCGCCGACCCAGATCGCGTTGCCGGCGGCTGTGATGGTACCGGTATTTGTGATGCCGCCGGCGAAGGTCGTGATCGCCAGGGATGCGGCGCTGGTTGCGTTGCCGCCGACCCAAATGCCGGCTTGGTGTGCCGAGATCGTGCCGGAAGCTGACACCGCCAAGAACGGTTGCATTGTCAGTGACGAAGATACCGTTATTGGTTGCCGTAATATGGCCGCCGTTGGAGACCGTTCCGGTAATCGTGCTGTTTTCGATGGTGATGGCGGTATGATTGTGAGCGGGCACCGTTGTGAGCGTCCCGGTGCTGGTGTTGGTGACGCTGCCGTTGATGGTCGAATTGCTGATTAAAATGCAGGATTTGGCGGCGGAATTGGTGACGCTGCCCTGATTTGCCCCACTGAGCGTAATGCCGTTTGGCGTCGGACATGGACTAGCGGCAAACGCCTTGGGCGCGCCACCGCCGATCAACAGCGCAGCGACCGATGAGGACGCCAACAGCGTACGCAGCCTACCGTACCCGGAACGCACCAGTTTTATGTCCTGCACACTTGGATGCTCTGCCGCCCGTTAAGTTCAACCGACCGCGGAGAAAGGGCAATCAATTTTGCGGTCAGGGCAGTGGTTTCCATCGCTATTTCAAGCGATGGTCGCGCGCTGTTGCCGAAAAGCGACTCAATCCACACGGTCGAAATGTCGAAAAGCCTCGATCATCGAAGAATGGAGGATCGACTACAGCACCAACCGACCGCACACGAGCCTCAACGGGCTCACACCAACAGAGTTCGCAGCACGCCCCAAGAAGGGGCAAAACTGGAACAGACTCTCCTTATGAACGAGGGCAAATTGGGGAGCAGGTCACACCCACTTGACGAATTCCTCATAGACCTTTGACGATTGCAAACGCTGCCTGTCGCTCGGCTCAAGTCGAGCGGCACAAAAGCGAGTCACCACGTCCAAGGCGGTATTGAGGACGCAGCTCGTCGAGATGCCAACGGCTGAGCCTTTGACGTCTTTGCAGAAGGTTTGTGCAACGACACAATCTCAATGTCGTCACTCACGAAAATTCTCACACCTCTGGCGTGTCGCCCGACGACATGCTGATTACCCTCTACGAAGCGCCGGGCGAGAATTTCTCCTTCGGCCAGGGCGAGGCGCAGCGCGCCAACGCAGTCCTGAGCTGAGGCCTACTACCGGCAAAGAACATGACTCAGACTAAGGTCAAACAGATCGTTCTTGCATCCCGGCCCAAAGGGCTGCCCACGCTGGAGAATTTCCTTCTGGTGGAGGTGGCGAAGCCGGCGATGCCGCCAGGGGGCCTCTTGCTACGGGTCCTCTATCTTTCGCTCGACCCGTATATGCGCGGCCGCATGGACGACCGGAAATCCTATGCGAAACCTGTGGGTATTGGGGAGGTGATGACGGGCGAGAGCGTGTGCGAGGTGATCGCGTCCGATCGTCCGGGCTACGCGGTCGGCGACATCGTGCTGGCGCCGACGGGTTGGTGCACGCATGCGGCGGCCGAAGGGACCGCCGCGTTGCGCAAGCTCGACGCGAAATTGGCACCGATCACAACAGGGCTGGGCGCGCTCGGCATGCCAGGCTTCACCGCCTATGCGGGCCTTTACGTCATCGGCAAGCCAAAGGCGGGTGAAACGGTCGTCGTCGCCGCTGCGAGCGGCCCGGTCGGCTCGTTGGTCGGGCAGCTTGCCAAAATGGCGGGCGCCAAAGCGGTCGGCATCGCCGGCGGGCCAGAGAAGTGCCGCTACGTCGTCGAGGATTTACTCTTTGACGCAGCCGTCGACCATCATGCGTCGGATTTTCCGGAACAGCTTGCAGCGGCCTGCCCAGAGGGTATCGACGTTTATTTCGAAAATGTCGGCGGTGCTGTTTGGC